>CAZSMN010000009.1:0-29250 GCA_964607615.1 uncultured Chthoniobacterales bacterium
CTCCCACTCCCACTCCCACTCCCACTCCCACTCCCACTCCCACTCCCACTCCCACTCCCACAGCCACGCCCACTCCCACAGCCACGCCCACTCCCACAGCCACGCCCACTCCCACGACATGGAATGGCACATCGGTCGTCGAGTTCCCACAGGTCCGGGTAACCTATAAAATCACGAGCGACTGGGTCAGCGGCTTCGGCGCTCAGGTGGAGATCCGCAACAAAACCGCCCAGGTTCTCCGCGACTGGAATCTCTCCTTCGCACTCGATCGCAACATCACGAACATCTGGAATGCCCGGATCGCGTCCAAGACCGGAACGCTCCACCGCATCGATGCTGCCACGTTCAGCTGGAACAAGGACATCCCGGCCGGAGGGGCGGTTTCGTTTGGATTCAACGGGGCAACCGGAAACATCAGGCAGTCACCGACCGGCTTCGCCTTCGCCGCGCAGGGCATCAGTTCGAATCCCTCGACACCTCCAACACCCACGCCGACCCCGGCGCCAACGGCCACGCCAGCACCCACGGCCACTCCGGTCCCCACAGCCGTCAGCATCCGGGTCGAAGACGTAACCGTTCAGGAGCCTGCCACCGGCCAGATCGTCGTTCAGGTGCCCGTGAGCCTCAGCGTGGCCTCATCACAGGCTGTCAGCGTGCTTTACCTCACGAAGGCCGGCACAGCCGCCGCCATGCAGGATTATGTAGCCGCGTCCGGACAGCTCACCTTCGAGCCGGGCGTCACAAGGAAATTTGTGCCTGTCACCATACTTTCGGGGAACATCAGCTCG
The DNA here is from genome assembly GCA_964607615.1 of uncultured Chthoniobacterales bacterium. Lineage (GTDB taxonomy): Bacteria > Verrucomicrobiota > Verrucomicrobiia > Chthoniobacterales > Terrimicrobiaceae > CAZSMN01. The sequence goes on from CAZSMN010000009.1 coordinate 789, forward strand.
CCAACCGAGACATTCAGCCTCGAGATTACCTCCCCGTCATCCGGCACGATCGCCCGCGCCGCCGGCATCGTCTCAATCACCAAGCGTCCGGCCCCTGTCGCGGGTCTGAATTTTGCCGAGGCCCTGCAGAAGTCGCTCTTCTTCTACGACGCACAGCGCTCGGGCCGCCTCCCGGCGAACTTCCGGGTTTACTGGCGCGGGGATTCCGGCCTCACCGACGGCAGCGACGCCGGCGTTGATTTGACCGGCGGCTACCACGACGCCGGCGACCATGTGAAGTTCGCGCTTCCGATGGCCTCGTCCCTCACGCTGCTCTCCTGGGGAGGCATCGAATACGGCACCGCCTACCAGTCGGCCGGCCAGCGAGCCGCGCTGCTGGATGCGGTCCGCTGGGGCACCGACTGGATCATGAAAGCCCACCCGCAAACGAACGTCTTCCACGCGCAGGTCGGCAATGGCTCGCTCGACCACTCGTACTGGGGCCCGCCGGAGCTCATGACCATGGCACGGCCGACCTACACCCTCACCGCCGCGAAGCCCGGCTCCGATGCCGCCGGTGAAGCCTCGGCCGCCCTCGCCTCGGCAGCGATCCTCTTCCGGGATGTTGATCGCGCCTATTCGGACCGCCTGTTGGATCATGCCCGGCGGCTGTTCACGTTCGCCGATACGTATCGCGGAAAATACTCCGATTCCATCCCGGATGCGGCGGCGTACTACAACTCGTACTCCGGCTTCAACGACGAGCTCGTCTGGGCGGCCGCCTGGCTCTACCGCGCCACCGGCGAACCCGCCTACCTCACCAAGGCCGAGGCCATCTACGCGCAGCAATACAACAATGCGACCCTGCGCTGGACCCACTCGTGGGATGACAAGATCTACGGCGCCTCCGTGCTCCTCGCCCAACTCACCGGCAAGTCCGTTTACAAAGCCGCAGCCGAGCGCTGGCTGAACTACTGGACGGTCGGAGAAAACGGCGCCCGCATCTCCTACACGGCCGGCGGTCTGGCCTGGCTCGACCGCTGGGGCTCACTCCGCTACGCGGCGAATACCGCGTTCCTCGCCTTCGTCTACGCCGATACCGTCGGTGACCAAGGCACGCGCTACCGCGACTTCGCCCGCCGCCAGATCCGCTACATGCTGGGCGAAAACCCCGCCGGACGCAGCTACGTCGTCGGCTTCGGAAACAATCCGCCCATCAACCCGCACCACCGCGCCGCCCACAGCTCGTGGAGCGGAAACATCGAAGTCCCGGCCGACAACCGGCACATCCTCTACGGCGCGCTCGTCGGCGGACCTTCCTCCGCCAACGACGGAGCCTATGCGGATAGCCGCACCGACTATGTCGCCAACGAGGTGGCGCTCGACTACAACGCCGGCTTCACCGGCGCCCTCGCCCGGATGGTCCAGGAAAACGGCGGCGCGCCGCTCACCGACTTCCCGCCGACCTCCGGCGCCTGCCCGACCGGGGCCGAAGTCTGCACCTGCCCGACCGATGACGAGTTCTTCGTCGAGGCCTCGGTCAACCAGCAGGGCACAGGATTCACCGAAATCCGCGCCCTTCTCAACAACCGCTCCGCCTACCCGCCGCGCAGCTCGAGTCAGCTCACGTTCCGCTACTACGTGAATCTCTCCGAGCTCTTCGCCGCCGGCTACAACGAAAGCCACGTCCAGGTCACGATGGGCTACTCCCAGGGCGGACGTGTCGCGCCGGCCCTCAAGGTCCACGACGCCGCCCGGCGGATCTACTACGCCGAAGTCGACTTCACCGGCGTCGCCATCCAGCCCGGCACCGGCACCTCGTTCCGCCGCGAAGCACAATTCCGCCTGAGCCTGAAATCCGGCGTCCCCGGCAGCGCCTGGAGCTCGGCGAACGACTTCTCGTTCACCGGCCTTCCCGTCGGCTCGTCCGCCGCAACGAAAGCCACGCAGATCCCTGTTTTTGAAGCGGGTCAGAAAGTTTTCGGCACCACACCCTGATTCCCCGGCCGGGCGGCGGGCCCCGAAACCCGCCGCCCGTAGCCGCTCTCACGAGCAACGTTGTGGACGCGTTTTTGCAATCGGATGCGAGAAAAGTTTTTGCAGTTTGCGACAGCGCCGTTCATAAACGGTCACCGGAACCACGGCATCCGGCTACCTTTAACCCCGAATCGATGTACTCGCATCTCGAATCCGTCCTTCAAAGCCTGGGCCTCGAAGCGTACCTCGCGGGATTCATCGAACATTGCGTCGACGACTCGCTGCTTGGTGAGCTTTCCGATGCCGACCTCCGCGAGCTTGGAATCGACAAGCTCGGTCACCGGAAAAAGCTCCTCGCAGCGTTTGCCGGAACGCCCACCACCAGTGCGCCTCCCGCGGTCACAGCCGCACCTGCCGAGACTCCGGCCCCGACCCGGCCGACAACGAGCGTGCCTCTGCAGCCCGTGCGGCCCACCGCAGCCATTCACCTGCCCCCCTCGCGAATGACCGGTCTCGTCCCGGCAGCGCCTCCCGCCGGGGTCGAAAAGAAACAGGTCAACGAATTCGTCAACAGCCTCGGTATGCCGTTCGTCCGCGTGCGCGACGTCTCGGTTCACTTTTGCGTCTGGCCGGTGCGGGTCTGTGACTACCATGTCTATTGCCAGGAGACGGAAACGCCGTATCCGACATGCGATTACGAGCAGGGTTCGACCCACCCGGTGGTTAACGTGACCTGGCTGGAAGCGAACGCCTTTTGCGTCTGGCTGCTCAAGCGCGAGCGCGATCTCGGGCTCCTTGATGACCAGTTTGCCTACCGGTTGCCGACGGACCGCGAATGGAGCGCCGCTGTCGGGCTCTCTTACGAAGTCAAAACCACCCCCAAGGAACGCAACCTTGTCGCGGGTGGCTACCCGTGGGGCATGACGTATCCGCCGCCTGTCGGCGCGGGGAATTACCACCAGATCCTTGGCATCGACGACTTCAAAGAAACCTCGCCCGTTGGCAGCTTCGCTCCGAACAAATACGGTATCTACGACATGGGCGGAAACGTCTGGGAATGGTGCGAAGACCGCTACGAGCCCACCAGCCCGCTGCGCGTCCTGCGCGGGGCCTCGTGTTTCAACGAGGACTCCGATTACCTCCGCTCGTCCTACCGCGACGCCAACGCGACCGACCGCCGACGCAATAACAACGGCTTCCGCATCGTTCTGGCCGCCGTGAAAGCCACGGTCGACCCTTGGAAGTAAGGTCTCCCCTAGCGCGAGAGCTCCAGCATCCGCCGGACGGAAAGCTCGGCCCGGCTGCGAGTGGCCTCCGGGATGTGGATCTGCGGCTCCAGATTCGCCAGGCAGTCGCGAAGCTTCTCCAACGTATTGAGCTTCATGTAGCGGCAATCGCCACATGAGCACAGCTCGGTCGGGCCCGGAATGAAAACCTTGTCCGGCACTTCGCGCCGCAGGCGGTGCAGCATGCCGCTCTCGGTCACGATGATGAACTCCTTAGCCGGGCTCGTCCGGCAGTAGCCGATCATCTTCTCCGTCGAGCAAACCTCGTCTGCCAGCATCCGGACGGCATAGGTGCACTCCGGGTGCGCCACCACCTTGGCGTCGGGATATTCCGCGCGGATCCGCCCGATGCTGTCGCGGGTGAACTCCACGTGGACATAACAATTTCCCCGCCAGAGATCCATCGCCCGCCCGGTTTTTTCCATAACCCACGCACCGAGATTCTGGTCGGGAACAAACAGGATGTTCCGGTCCGCCGGAACCGACTCGACGATCTTCATCGCGTTGCCGCTGGTGCAGATGACGTCTGCCAGCGCCTTCACACCCGCGCTGCAGTTGATGTAGGCGATGACGAAGTAGTTCTTCTCCGCATGCTCCGCGAGATAGGCCTCGAGCTTGTCCGCCGGGCAGGAATCCGAGAGCGAGCACCCGGCATTCATATCGGGGATCACCACCGTCTTCTGCGGGCTCAGGATCTTGGCGGTCTCCCCCATGAAATGGACGCCGCAGAACGCAATCACGTCCGCGCCGGTCTCAGCCGCCTGATAGCTCAGGCCCAAAGAATCTCCCACAAAGTCCGCCAGTTCCTGAATGTCGGCCGTCTGGTAATTGTGGGCGAGGATCACCGCATTCCTCTCGCGCTTGAGCTCAAGGATTTCGGAAACAAGGTCGGTGGAGGCAGCGGGCATGGAGGAAATCATCAACGACTCCGCCCGCTCAGGCAAGCCGCCTCCTCGGGAAGGTGGGCAAACGCCCCATCGAAGATGCCCGGCGTTCGGACATCGTGAACACCGGCGCTTCTCAGAAGCCTCATTAAAAAATCCCACCCAGCCCGAAGAACATCATGACAAGCAACGGAATCCCCCGGATCTCAATCCCCCAGGCCGCCGACCGCCTTTCCAACGACGTGCACATCAGCACACGGGAGTGCTTCGAACAGGCACTCCTCCTTGCTCTGGCCGCTCACAGCGGGCTCACCGCCGACGTCCGGCAGGCCGCTTCGCGCAACGGCCTCTCCCTCTGGAAAATCCCCACCCGCAGCCACATGCGCTGACGTCCAGACCGGCAGGGATCGAACGGATCAGATGCCGAAATCGATGGCCTGACTGACAGATGATGCCGGTTTGCCCTCCGGGGTTTCGACAGACCCGTGCTTCGCCAGAGGGAGCAAAATCGTGACACGAACGGCGGACGACGACGGCTGCTCAAACGAGATTCGGCCGCCATGCGCCTGCACGATCGAACGGGCAATACTCAGGCCGAGCCCGCAGCCTTCGCTCGCCTTGGTCGCACGCGCCCCGCGGAAGAACGGCTCAAAGACGCGGCCTGCCTCCTGCTCACCGAGGCTCGCGCAGGTATTCTCTACCCATAGGGCGGCCATCCCCTGCCGGATGCCGGCTCCGACGTGAATCATCCCTCCACGGATGTTGTGTTTCACGGCATTGTCGGCGAGCGCCAGAAACACCTGCCTCATCCGGTCCCTGTCAAAAAGCGCCGGGACTCTGGCATCGAGATGCGCCTCGACCATCAGCCCGTCACCTTCCGCAAGAACCAGCAGGTCATCCTGAAACTCCATCACGAGGCCATCCAGATATCCCGGAACAATCTTCAGCCCGAGCAGTCCGGCATCCGCCTTCGCCACAAGGCCGAGGTTGTCAAGAATCCGGGCGAGACGGTCGATCTCTGCGACTTGCGCCTCCATCCGGTCGGCGCCCGCCTCGTCGCCCCTTAGCTCCGCACGGCGCATTTCCTCCTCCGCCTGTCCTCTCAGAATGGTCAGTGGCGTCTTGATCTCGTGCGAGGCCTTCAGAGAAAACTCGCGGATCTCCCGGAACGACCGTTGAAGGCGTGCCGACGCGCGTTCCAGAGCGACGGTGACGACGGCCGTCTCCGGATTCAACACCGCGCTCCCCAGGGGACTGATCCCCTCGTCGGGGTTCCATGAATCGATATGCCGGGCGATGTCGCGGAGCGGGCTCAGCGTCTTTTTCAGGACCAGCCACCCTCCGACCACAATCGCCCCCATCGCCGCGTAAAGAAGGATCTCCGCCACGGCGACCAATCCCTGGCCCTGGGAGCCGGCTCCGCCTTTTGCATACTCCTGCGGCTCCCGGACAAACTCGTGAAAAACGAGCAGCAACAGCAGGACGATGCAACTCACGAGCAGCAGCGCAAACCATCTGGTGTAGGTCGGCTTCACGTCTCCTCCTTCAGCACGTAGCCGACTCCTCTCACCGCGTGGAGCAGACGGGGCGAGCCGGGGACATCGATTTTCTGGCGGAGCTTCCTCATGTAGACATCCACGATGTTCGAGCCCGGATCGAAGTGAAAATCCCACACTTTTTCGACAAGCATCGCGCGGCTGCAGACCCTTCCAGGGTGGGAAAGGAGCACCTCAAGAATGCCGAACTCGCGGGCCGTGAGCACAACAGGCCTTTCCGCACGCCGGGCGCTCCGCTTCAGGAGATCCAGCTCAAGATCCGCAAAGCGGAGGACCTGTGAAACGACAGACGGCTTGCGGCGCACAAGCGCCCGCACGCGGGCGAGAAGCTCCTGAATCGCAAACGGCTTCGCAAGAAAATCATCCGCTCCCCCATCGAGGCCGACAATCCGGTCGTCCACGCCGCCGCGGGCCGAGATGAGAAGCACCGGCAATGCATGGCCGGACTGGCGCAGCTGTGCCACCAGGCTCAGCCCGTCGCGATTCGGCATCATCACATCAAAAATCGCGGCGTCATATGATGCAACTGAGATGGCGGAGAGAGCCTGCGCGCCGTCCGGCACATGGTCGACGGCAAAGCCGTCCGCACGGAGAGCGTCGCGGAGCCACTTGGCCGTCTTCGGATCATCCTCTGCCAATAGCACGCGCACCCGTCCAGCATGGCGTTCGGCCGTCTCCGTGCGCGAGTGGAAAGTCTGAGAATGAAAAGAAATTCATTTTTCTTTCATGGAGGATTCATGCGGACCGCGAAGAGTCGCCCCCATGAGATCCATGACCCCTCTCTTGTCCGCGCTGGCCATCAGCTGCGGAACGGCCTTCAGCGCGCCGGCGGATCCGGTGATCGCCCCTTCCGCCGGGCGCCTTCTCTCCGCCAGCTGCTTTCAGTGTCACTCGTCATCCGGTTTTGAGGGAATCACCGGCGAATCGGCCACGGAGATCGTTTCCGAGTTGAAGGAGATGCGGGCCCGCAAGGTGCCGGAGGGAATCATGGATCTCGTCGCACGCGGGCTGACCGACGCGCAGATCCTGGAGATCGCCAACTATCTCGCCACGCTGCCGTCCACCAAAGATCACGACTAATCACCATGAAAACCCTCCCGATTGACAACCACAGCTCCCTCGACCGCCGGAGTTTCTTCCGCATGCTGGGGCTCGCCGGCGCCTCGTTTGCCGTGCCTACGATCGTCTCCGCCGCCACGCCTCCCGCCCGCGTCGTGGTTGTCGGCGGTGGCTTCGGCGGCGCGACGGCTGCGAAATATCTCGCCCTCTGGGGCAAAGGCCGGGTTTCCGTCACGCTCGTGGATGCGAGCGCGCAGCACATCTCGTGCATCCTCTCGAATCTGGTGGTCACGGGAACGCTCGGCATGCCGGACGTCACCATCGGCCTCGGCACCCTCTCGTCGAAGTATGGCGTGAATCTCGTTGTCGGCCGGGCGACCGGCGTGAGTCCCGTGGCGAAGACCGTTGAGGTCTCCACCGCGAAGGGAATGGTCTCGCTCCCGTATGATCACTTGATCCTCGCTCCCGGCATCGACTTTGTTCAGCCGGCGGGCGCCTACGATGCCAATGTGACACCCCATGCCTGGGTTGCCGGCCCTCAGACGTTGCTCCTCAAACAGCAGCTCGCAGGCCTCAAGAAGGGAGGTTCGTTTGTCATGACCATCCCGAAAGCCCCCTATCGCTGCCCGCCCGGGCCCTACGAGCGCGCCTGCGTTGTCGCCGACTACATCAAACGCAAAAAGCTCGGCGGAAAGGTGATCGTTCTGGATGCCAATCCCGGCATCACCGCCGAGCCGGTCAACTTCGGGAACGCGTTCACCAAAACCTTCGCCGGCATTGTCAGCTACAAGCCGAACTGCCCGGTGCTTTCCATTGATTCCGCCAAGCGGACGTTAACCACGCCGCTCGGGAAAATCTCCGGACAGGTCGTCAACCACCTGCCGGACATGAAGGCCGGCGCCCTGATCGCCGCCGCCGGTCTTCTGGACGCGGGTGCCCGCTGGGCCGCGGTCGATCCGCTCACCTACGGAACGATCCGCTATCCCGAGATCCACGTCATCGGCGACTCACAGGCAACCGGCCAGCCGAAGTCAGGCACGATGGCCAACGCGCAAGCCAAAGTGTGCGCCGACGCCATCCTCCGGGCGATTGACGGCCAGCCTCCGAACCCGGGCCCGGTGACCATGTCCGCCTGCTACAGCCCGATCACCTCCAAGACGGCTTCGTGGCTCACCGCCAGCTACCAGTATGACGCCCCGAGCCGGAGCATGAAGCGCGTGGAGGCCTCGTTCGGCGAGGCCAAAGCCCCCAGCGCCGAAAACTACATCGACATGTTCGACTGGGCCAACAGCCTGTTCGAGGATACGTTTGGGTGAAACACGACGCCCGTCCCGTGCTCCCGGCGCGCTGCCGGGGCGCGGCCACCGGATTCGTCCATTCTCTGTTCGCTTTTTCCAATCCCGTCTCCTTGGATGTCGGGATGAACGAGATCGAGCGGAAGTTTCTGGTGGACGGTGACGCATGGCGGGCGCTTGTCAGCGGGCCCGGACGTCCGCTGTGCCAGGCCTACCTGTCGACGGACCCCGATCGTGTGGTGCGCGTGCGCATCGATGGGGATCGTGCGTTTTTGACCATCAAAGGCCGGAACGAAGGCATCACGCGGCCCGAGTATGAATACGCCATTCCGACAACCGATGCGCGCGAACTGCTGGATCTCGCCTGCACAGTTCCCGTGGAAAAAGTCCGCCACCATGTCCCGTCGTCCGCAGGTCTTTGGGAGATCGATGAGTTCCTCGGCGCCAATGCGGGGCTGGTTGTCGCCGAGATCGAGTTGAAGAGCGCGGAGCAAAGCCCGGAGCCGCCCTTCCCCGTGCTGCGGGAGGTTTCGGGCGAGGCCCGCTACTACAACAGCAACCTCGCCCTGCGGCCCTTCTCGCTCTGGTCCGATGCCGAGAGGTAAGCGGAACGGTAGTCCGTCGTATTCTCCGCTCCCTTGCCCGGGCTGATACCATTCCCGGATGTCCGCCTCCGGATCGCCAACCTTTCTCGCCCTGCTCAGCGACATCCACTCGAATACCGACGCGCTCGATGCGGTCCTGGCGGATCTTCTGGACTGGCCGGTCGCAGGAATTCTCTGCCTTGGCGACATCGTCGGTTACGGGCCGGAGCCGGCCGCCTGCCTGAACAAAGTGCGGGAGGTTTGCAGCGTAACGGTCATCGGCAATCACGAAGCCATGGTCCTGCTCGCCGGCGAGTTTCCGCCGGAGGATCTCGGTGCCAACGTCGGCAAGCCCATTGCCCTCGCGGTCGGTCAACTCGACGCGGAGCAAAAGAAATGGCTGCGGAGCCTGCCGATCGCGGCCGATCTCGATCCCGTCACGCTCTCGCATGCCGCACTCAATGACCCCGGCCACTTCCACTACATCCACGACAAAGACGAAGCGTGCGCACATTTCGCCGTGCAGAAAACGTTCATCAGCTTTCACGGCCACACGCACGTTCCGGTGATCTGGGAGGAAAAAAACGGCAAGATCACGTGCTACGCTCCGCTGGACAAACCGGTCCGCCTCGATCCCGGAGCCCGCTACGCGGTGAACGTCGGCAGCGTCGGCCAGCCGCGCGACCGGAACCCGCGGGCCTGCTACGCGCTCTACGACTTCGAAAACCGGATCCTCCTCCACCGCAGGGTGGCCTACGACATCGCCCGGGCACAAAAGCGTTTCAAGGAAGCCGGCCTTCCCGCTCAGAACGCACGACGTCTTAAGAAGGGCGAATAGAGACACCCTGCAGGCCGCTTGATTGAATCCTTGCTTTTCCTTGCGCGGCCCTATAGCTGGTCCCGCATGGCTTCTGGACACCCCATTCCACCGTCAGAAACCAGCTTCGTCTCGACGGGAAATCTCCCGACGCCCGAGCAGGTTCAAAGCCTGATCGAAAAAGCCCACGCGCTCTTCGCGTCGAATACCGACGGGCACAACTCGCAGGTCTACCCGGCGCTCTCGCGCGTCGACCCGAAGCTCTTCGGCATCGCGATTGTGGGCGCGCGCGGGAATGTCTACGAGGTCGGAGACTCGCGGCACGAGTTCTCGATCATGAGCGTCTCGAAGCCTTTCGTTTTTGCACTGATCTGCGAGCTCATCGGCGTCGAGGAGGCCCGGGCAAAAATCGGAGTCAACGCCACGGGTTATCCCTTCAACTCCCTCACCGGTATCGAAAGAAATCCCAAAGGTCTCACCAATCCCATGGTGAACTCCGGGGCGATCGCAACGACGAGCCTCGTCCCCGGCGCGACCCATGAGGACAAATGGAAATTCCTCCACGACGGGCTCTCCCGCTTCGCCGGACGCGAGCTCCCGATGAACGACGAGGTCCTCGAATCCGCCTCGGCCACAAATTTCCGCAACCAGGGCATCGCGCGAATGCTGCAGAGCCTCGGCGCGATTTACCACGACCCCGCTGCCTCGGTGGATCTCTACACGCGCCAGTGCTCGCTCAACGTAAATGCCAAAGATCTCGCCGTGATGGCCGCGACGCTGGCGGATGGCGGCGTGAATCCGATCACCAAGGAACGCGTCGTCGATGCCGGCGTCTGCCACTACGTTCTCGCCGTCATGGCGACCGCCGGGCTCTACGACACGTCGGGCGACTGGCTCTACGACATCGGCCTTCCGGGCAAGAGCGGGATCGGTGGCGGCATCCTCGCCGTCTCCCCCGGCAAGGGCGGCCTCGGAACGTTCGCCCCGCCGCTCGACCAGGCCGGCAACAGCGTCAAAGGCCAGCTCGCAGCGAAATTTCTCTCACAGCAACTCGGCATGGATCTCTTTGTTTCCAAGCCACAGGTCTGAACCCCGCGGTGAAAATACCATGAATACAAAAGCCGCTGCGGATCCAAATTCCGACATCGAGGAGAATGCCTCGTGGCTGCCGATGATCGTGATCGCCATGGGGCAGATGTTGATGTCCTTCAACGTCGCTGCCCTGCCGGTGTCGATGAGCGGCATGGTCGCCAGCTTCAACACGCCACCTACGACGGTTGGCACGGCGATCGTGATGTACTCGCTGGGCGTGTCCGGCTTTGTGATGCTGGGCGGAAAGCTCGGCCAGCGCTTCGGCTCGAAGATTTTTTTCCAAGTGGCCGTGGCACTCTTTCTGGTCGCGATGATCACGATGGTGCTCAGCCCGACGGCGGGCGTGATGCTCGCCGGACAGGCCCTCGCAGGATTTGCCGGTGCCTCTCTGGTGCCGTCGCTGGTGGCCTTGATCGCGAATCACTACAAGGGCGCTCAGCAGGCCAAAGCGGTAGGCTGGCTGGGTTCGGCGCGGGCCATTGCGGGCGTGCTGGCCTTTGTCATCGTCGGTTACGTGGCCATGATCAATTGGCGCCTGGCGTTCGGGCTCTTGATCGTCCACGCCTCGGTCCTGCTGCTGCTGAGTTTCAAGCTCAAGCCATCCGTCCCGAATCCCGCGATCAAGATCGACGTCATGGGCGTGATCCTGTCCGCGGTGGCAGTGATCCTGATCAGCTTCGGATTCAATAATCTCCGGAATTGGGGCCTCACGCTGGCCCTTCCCGCCGCGCCCTTCGATCTGTTCGGCATCTCGCCCGCGCCGCTGATGATCGGGCTCGGCCTCATGATCTTCATGGCGTTCTTCCTGTGGAGCCACAAGCAGGCAACCAAGGGAAACACCCCGCTCCTGGCTCTTCAGGTGGTGGATTCCCCGAAGGAATGGGCGGCCGTTTTTACGCTCTTCCTCATCGTCGCGACCGAGGCGGCCATCAACTTCACCGTTCCCCTTTACATCCAGATCATCCAGGGACGCACGAGCGCGGCGACGTCGGTGGCCATGATGCCTTTCATGCTCACGGTGTTCTTCACCGCGATCCTGATCGTCCGCCTCTATGCGAAATTCACGCCCCGCACGATCGCACGCGGGGCCTTCGGGCTGGTCGCCGCCGGTGCGCTGTGGCTGGCCTTTGTCGTTAGCAACGATTGGAGCGTGTTTCCCGTCATCGTCGGCTTGATCACCGTCGGTCTCGGTCAGGGCGCCTTGGTCACGCTGCTCTTCAACGTGCTCGTGACCGCTTCGCCCAAGGAACTGGCGGGTGACGTGGGAGCCCTCCGCGGCGTGACCCAGAATCTGGCCGCCGCCGTTGGCACCGCGCTGATGGGCACGCTCGTCGTCGGCGTTCTGAGCGCAGGCGTGATGAGCCGCGTCGCGGACAACCCGCTGATCTCGGCGGAAATGAAGGCCGAAGTGAATCTCGACAGCATCAACTTCCTCAACAACGAACGGCTGAAAGAGCGCCTCGAGGCCACCTCCGCCGCACCCGAGCAAATCGCCGAAGCCGTCCGTATCAATACCGACGCCCGCCTGCAGGCGCTCAAGATCGGTTTCTTCGTCCTCGCCTGCGTGGCCCTATTCGCGATGGTCCCGTGCGGGTGGCTGCCGGACTACCGGCCTCACGAGATTCCATCGACACCCGGAGACCCTGCCAAGACCTGAGTTTCTGCCATGGTGAGCACTCAAATGTCCCGAGCCTGCCTGGTCGCCCTGGCCTGCCTGGCACTTCCCGCCCTCCGCGCCGTAGCGGCAGAGACGGAGGGAAAAACCGCCACGGCGCCGGAAGCCGCACCCGTGATTGCGGGCGGCCCGACCATCCACGAGATCGAATCGTCCAACCTCGACTCCGACCTCTCACCCGGCGAGGCAACGACGGTTACTCCGGCCGAACTCGACGAAATCTACGCTCCCGATCAGAGCGGCTATCTCGAATCGTTCGGTCTGCCCTCTCCGCTGCCTTACCTCGTGCGTCCGCTCGATGACCTTTACGAGAAAACCGGCCTCCGGATCGGCGTTGCCAATACCATGCTCTTCCTCCAGCCGATGGGCGGGCAGAGCTCGCGCTACGGTGCCGCCGGCGACCTCGATCTCATGAGCTCATGGACCCTCATCGGCCGCGGAACAGAGAATACCGGACGCCTCGTCTTCACCGGGGAATACCGCTACCAGATCGGCGACCAGCCCCCGTCTCTTGTCGGCGGGCAGGTCGGAACGCTCGTCGCACCCACCGGCACGTTCAATGACCGCGGCTGGGTCATCCGTGATGCCTACTGGATCCAGCGCCTCCTCGGAGGCAAAATCCGCATCCTGTTCGGCCGGGCGGATATTTCCGATTACATGGGCTCCCACTGGCTCCAGAACGTGAACAACTCTTTCATCAACCGCAACTTTTCGGCCAACGCGGCGATTCCCTTCCCCGGCCATGGCCCGATGCTGGGCATCTCGATCCGGCCGACCAAAGAGTTTTATGTGACCGCCGGCGCCATCAACGCCTACAGCGACACGACCCTGCCGGAGATCAGCTCTGTCTTTGAAGAATGGGACCTCTTCACCATGGCAGAGGTCGGCTACACCCCGACCTTCCAAGGTCTCGGAGAGGGACGCTACGCCTTCGCCATGTGGCATATGGATGCCCGCAGCCGCGACAACCTGCCGTCCGACTACGGGTTCACCTTCATCGCCGACCAGAATCTCACCCCGAACCTCCAGGCCTTCGCCCGGTATTCCTATTCGGAGGGCAACCTCACCAACATCCAGAACAGCGCCCAGATCGGCCTCGGCTACAGCGGGATCTTCGGCCGCACAAACGACCTCACCGGCGCAGCGTTCGCCATGACCTTTCCGGAAAGGAACTCCACACGGAACGAGTCGGTCATCGAGATTTTCCACCGCTTTCAAGTCGCTGCGAACAGCCAGTTTTCCGTCGGCCTTCAAGCGATCCTCACACCCGGCAATGCGGCCGAATACGAGCCGGCCGGAATGTTCTACATGCGCCTGCGGTCGTCCTTCTAAAACCCGCGGATCAACCCGGAAACAAACAACTTTATGGAAGCAGCACAAACCGGCGACGGAATCATGAAGCGCCTTCTGGATGGCATCGAAAAGGTCGGGAACAAAGTCCCGCATCCGGTGATTATCTTTCTTATTCTCATGCTGCTCGTGGTCGTGCTCTCCCACGTGCTGCATGTTGCCGGCGTCTCGGTGACCCAGCAGGTGATCGACACGAAGACCGATACGCTGCAAAGCCAGGTCCTCACGGCCCGCAGCCTGCTGACATCGGAGGGCCTGCGGTTCATCTACACCTCGGTCATACCGAACTTCATGAACTTCACGGCCGTGGGCTTGATCATCGTGGCGATGATCGGCGTCGGCGTTGCCGAGGAATCGGGCCTGATCAAAGCCCTCATCCGCAAGCTCGTGGCCGTCTCTCCGAGTTGGGCGATCGCTTATATTCTGATTTTCGTCGGCATCGTTTCGAGCATCGCGGCGGATGCCGGCTACCTGGTTCTGATTCCTCTGGCCGGATCGGCTTTTCTCAGTGTCGGCCGTCATCCCATCGCCGGTCTCGCTGCCGGGTTCGCCGCCGTTGCCGGAGCCTTCACGGTCAACATGCTCATCAAGCCGCTGGATGCCGTGCTCACCGAGTTCACGAACGACGCGATCCATTTGGTCAATCCCTCGATCTCTCTCGACCTCACCGCCAACCTTTGGTTCTCGATCGCTTCGGTCATCGTCCTCACCGTTGTTATCACCTTCATCACCCAGAAAATCGTGGAGCCCCGGCTGGGCAAATATGAGGGATGCAGCGCCGCGGGATCCGGCGAAAACGAGGGCACCGAGGGCGATCAGGCCTCCACCGGCAACGAGAGCCGCGGACTGGTCTTTGCGGGATTCGGACTCATCGCCGTCATCGTGCTTCTCATCCTGGGCTGTCTCGGGCCAAATGCGCCGCTGCGTAATCCCGACACCGGCGCGCTGATCGGCGATTCCCCGCTGATGAACGGCCTCATTGCCGTCATCATGATTCTCTTCCTCGTCACCGGCGCGGCCTACGGATTCGGAGCAGGGACGATCAAGAAGAGCACGGATATCATCAAGGCCATCGAAAAGGCGACTTCCGGGCTCGGGAGCCTTATCTTCCTGCTCTTCATCCTGAGCCAGTTCATCGCCTACTTCAACTACAGCAATATCGGAACCATCCTTGCCATATCGATGGCCGATGGACTCAAGACGGCCAGCATTCCGCCGCTTCTCCTGCTGCTGGCCTTCATCGTTGTCGTGGCCGTGATCGACATCCTCATCACAGGAGCGATTGCCAAGTGGGCGCTCTTCGCACCGATCTTTGTTCCCCTGCTCCTGCAGCTCGGCGTGGCACCCGAGTCCGTGCTCTCGGCCTACCGGATCGCCGACTCTCCCATGAATGTCGTCACGCCGCTGAACCCCTACTTCGCCCTCGTTGTGGTTTTCATGCAGAAATACAACAAGAACGCCGGGGTCGGAACGCTCGTGGCGCTGATGCTTCCCTACGTGATCGGCATGTTCGCCGTGTGGACCGTGCTGTTCGTCGCATGGTTCCTGCTCGGTTTGCCGTGGGGCCTGTAGGCGGAAGCGTCGCCTCCGTGCCGTGACATCATGCTGACTCCGGAGTTTCCCCAGCCCGAGATTCCGGCGAAGCTGCAACTGTCCGATGCCACGGAGTTGCTGGAATTCATGGGCCGGCTGGGCCAGGGCTACATCGCCTGCGGGGAGCAGACCGCGAAGGTCGAGCTTCTCCTTCGCCGCATCGCATCGGCTTACGGCATGCGGAAGTCGCGCGTCGTCGCGTTTCCCACAGCCCTCTTCATCTCACTGCATGATGATTCGGGCGAGCGCGTTACCCTTGCCGACTGCCAGTCGCAAACGTTGCGCCTCGACCAGATGGCGGACATCTATGCCATCGGCGATGCCGCTCAGTCCGGCGGTCTGGATCCCAAAGAGGGGCTCAAGCGCCTTGCGGAGGTCCGCCGGCACAAAGCCCGCTTTGGGCGCACAGGCGCTGTGCTGGGACATGCCATCCTGAGCGCCGGTCTCGCGATCGTGCTCATGCCGACCGCGGTGAACATGGCATCCGCCGCCGTCCTCGGGCTCATCGTCGGCCTGATCAAGCTCTTCAACTCCGGCCGGAGCGTGCTTTCCGTGCCGCTCCCGGTGGTGACGGCGACCGCCGTTTCCTCGCTGGTTTTTCTCGCGATCCGCCACGGGTTTCCCATTGATCCCCTGCACGCGCTGATCCCGCCGCTGGTGACCTTTCTTCCCGGCGGGATGCTGACGCTCGGGATGGTCGAACTGGCCTACGGCGACATGGTCAGTGGAGCAAGCCGCCTCATCAATGGCTTCGTGCAGCTCGTCCTGCTGGCGTTTGGCCTCGGCATCGGCGCGGTCCTGACCGGCTATTTCGCGGCAGATCTCGTTCAGTCCGCTAGCACGTATGTGAGCCTTCCATGGACGGCCTGGGCGGGTGTTCTGGTTTTCGGGCTCGGAGTTTACTTCCATTTCTCCGCACCGCGAAATTCGCTCCACTGGCTTCTGCTTGTGCTCTTTCTAGCCTTCGCCGCGCAGCGGTTCGCCGTGGGATTCGTCGGCAATGAACTCAGCGGATTCTTCGGAACTCTGGTTGCAACACCGGTGGCCTACGTGATCGAGATGCGGTTCCGCGGCCCGCCGGCCGTCGTGACGTTTCTCCCCAGCTTCTGGCTTCTCGTGCCCGGCGCGCTCGGCCTCCTGAGCGTGACGCGGATGATGAGCGACCGCACAGCCGGCATCGAGGGACTGATAACTGTCTTATTCGTCATCACCTCGGTCGCGCTCGGCACGCTCGTCGGCGCATCGATCTACCGATGGGCCACCGAACGCTTCAACGTCTGGCGCCTGCAGATCGGCCGGGTCGCAACCTATTTCCGGCCCGGCCGGTAAAGTGCAGCTATTCGGACCGTCAAGGCGTCAGGATCTCAATATCCGGCGCAACGTGATGGAAATGCGAAGGATTGAGCGTGACAATCCGAAGCGCTTTTTTCCGGCGGGCGAAGGTGGCGTGCAAAGAGTCGTAGATCCCTCCTCCCATTACCCCACGGCTTCGCGCTTCGCGGATCGCCGCTTCGTAATCCGCGAAGGCAAGCGCCTCGACAGACACCGCATCCCGAAGCCCCAGCGTGAGCTCAGTCGCGGCATCCGTAGGGACCTTGTAGAAGCCGGTGAGCGTGGCAAAGGTCTCCGCCAGCGCATGGACATTGGTGAAAGGTTTGAGAGAAGCGCTGAACCCATCGCGGCAGGCTTTGTGCCTCGGATGCGATTGAAGGACCGCGCCCACGAGAATCCCCGTATCCAGAAAGGTCATCGCGTGTAGTGACGGGCCTGATCCACCGCATCCTCGATCGGGGTTGCGGGAACGGCTCCCGTCCACACCTTCAGTTTCCCCTTCTTAACGACGCTGCCGGAAGTGTTGGGATTGACCTCCAGAACGATGCGCCCGGGAGTCGAGGAAATCCTCAACTTCTGCCGTGGCAAGATCCCCGCAGCTTCGCGCATGGCACGCGTCAAAACGATCCGGTTCGAGGCGTCGAGCTCTGTCGTCGTTTCCATGGCATGACAATGGCACACTCATGGCACGCCATCAATGTGCAAGCCACGTAACCAGACGTTTCGGCGTCAGACGGCCGCTGCGATACCGGGCCAGAGCTGTGCGCTCATCTTCATGCCGGCCATGTAGGCATCGAGCGAGAACTTCTCGTCCGGCGAATGCGCGTTGTCATCCGGCAATGCCAGCCCGAGCATGAAGGAATCCGCTTTAAGATGCTCCTTGAAGGCCGCGATGATCGGGATGCTCCCGCCGCCGCGCACGAGGAGGCACTCATGACCGAACCCGGCCTCCGCCGCCTTCATGCAGGCCTGCGCGAGCGGGCCGGTGGGATCCACCATATAGGGTCCGCCGCCCTGACCTTCGGTCATCGTCAGCTTCACCGTCGGCGGGCAGATCGCTTTCAGATGCTTCTTCACCAGCGCGAGGATTTTTTCGGGATCCTGATCCGGCACAAGCCGCATCGTGATCTTCGCGCTGGCCCATGAGGGGACGATCGTCTTGCCACCCTCACCCTGGTAGCCGCTGGTCAGGCCGTTGATTTCAAACGTCGGCCGCGCCGCCCGCTGCTCGTCGGGGGAATATCCCGCCTCGCCGAAGAGGGCTTTGACTCCGACGGATTTGCGGAACTTCACCTCGCTGAACGGCACCTTCGCCATCTGCTTCCGCTCGTAGGTGGAGAGCTTGATCACGTCGTCGTAAAATCCGGGGATCGTGATTCTCCCGCGCTTGTCGCGGATCTGGCCGAGCATCTGGCAGAGGACCATCGCCGGATTGTCCACCGCGCCACCAAAAAGCCCGGAATGCAAATCGCGGTCAGGCCCGTCGAGCCGGATCTCCAGCGGCGCCATGCCGCGCAGGGAATAACAAAGCGCCGGATGCTTCATGCTGGGGATCTCCGTGTCCGAAACCACCAGCGCTTTGCAGGCGAGCTCTTTCGCGTGCTTTGGAAGAAATCCATACAGCGCCTTCGAGCCGACCTCCTCCTCGCCCTCGATGAGGAAAGTGATATTGCACGGCAGTTCCTCGCCCGACTTCAGCCACGCCTCCACGGCGTTGATGTGCGCCAGGTGCTGGCCCTTGTTATCGCTGATGCCCCGGGCGTAAACGTTGCGCCCGACACGGCGCGGCTCGAAGGGCGGCGACGTCCAGAGCTCGAGCGGATCCGGCGGCTGCACATCATAGTGCCCATAGACCAGAAACGTCGGCTTTTTCGGATCCGGCTTCGGCGTTTTTGCAAGGACCACCGGATACCCCGATGTCTTGCGAACCTCCGCCGTCAACCCCGCCGCCTTGCACCGCTTCACAAGCCACTCCGCACAAGCCTGCATGTCCTTCGCATGATCCGACTGGGCGCTGATGCTGGGGATCCGGACGTATTCGAAGAGCTCGCTGATGAAGCGCTCTTCGTTCGATTCGAGGTAGCGGAGAATTCCGGGAGCGATCATGCCCGCTTATCGTCCAACCCCGATGCCGGCGCAATGAGATTCTCGGCTTGGAGTTATTGCACAGAAAAGGAGAGGCGAGGGCCGGAATCGAACCGGCGATTCCCTCTGGCCTTGTCTTCAATGTTCAATGACGTTCATTGTCAAACACTTGGACATTCTCAACATTCCCAAAACGTAATTGACTTGGCACAGTTTTGGGCACAGTCATTTGATTCCGTATGAGATTCACAGTCCGCAAGCGTCCCGGTTCCCGATACTACATGGCTGATTACACTGCGGCCGATGGTTCACGGCGGAGGGTAAGCACGAAGAAAACCGACCGGGGAGAGGCATCGCAGTTCGTTGCTTCATTGATTGCCGCTGAGAAGCTCGCTCGCGAGGGCCGACTGACTGAAGCGCGGGCGCGGGAACTGATCTCGGATATTGTTGAGCGGACATCGGGCGAGCCTCTGCATTTCTTCACGGTGCGCGGTTGGCTCAATGAGTGGGTCGCGGGCAAGGAATTGAGCAAAGCCGGGAACACGGCTCTACGCTACAAGGCTGTTGTGGATTCGTTCCTCACGTTCCTGGGGCCTTCAGCCGACAAGAATCTTGAGACTCTGAGGACGGCGGACATTGCCCGGTTCTTCAAGGCAGAGCGGGAGAAGGGCAAAGGGGTGGTGACATGCACACTCTCTGTGAAGGTGTTGAAGATGGCTCTTCGCTCCGCAACGAAGTTAGCCGGGTTGAAGCAAAATCCGGCGGAGGGTTTCGAGGTTCCGCAAGAGACGGGCGATTCGGTAGAGCGAGAGGTTTTCAAACCATCTGAGGTTGTCGCACTGATCGGAAGCGCAAACGACGATTGGAAAGGAGTGATTCGACTTTCCTACTTTACCGGGATGCGGCTGGGCGATTGCGTGAACCTTCAATGGAAGTGCGTTGACCTCGGCCGCAAGGTTATCGAGTTCATTCCCCGGAAGACGGCGAACCGGACGAAGGCGGGCGGGAAGCCAAAGAAAATTGCGGTGCCTATCCATCCCGAGCTTGATGCGGCCCTTTCTGCCATGGAGGGCGCAGATGGCTCCCCCGAGGCGTTTCTTTTCCCTTCGCTGGCGGGTAGATCAAGCGCGGGGCGTTCGGGCCTGAGCATGGCCTTCTCGCGGATCATGGAGAAGGCCGGGGTTGATGCCGGATTAAGGCGGGAAAGGGCAGGCAAAGGCGGAAGGACCGGACGGGCTCGAACGTTCCACAGTCTCCGGCATACCTACGTCACAGGATTGCAGAATGCCGGTGTTTCCCTTGAACATCGCAAGCTATTGGCGGGGCATACTGAGGAGCAAATGACTGAGAGGTATTCGCATATCGAGGTTGAGACTTTGCGGGCAAGCGTGGTTCTCATGCCGGGCCTCGTTGCTCGCGCGGAAGATCCCGCCGAGCAGGGCGGCAGCGTGTCTTGAAGGCGCGGGCTTGGTCCGATCGAAGGCGGATTGACCGGGCCTGTTGAGCGATGTTTAGTCAGCAAATGGCCACTGTCTTCCGTTCGGCAACCGACATTCTTCCGGCAGACGGGCATCCTTCCCGGCTGATTCCCTGCGATGCTGAGGATTGCCCGGCTGATTCATCGCTACCCGTGAATCTTCTCCAATTGAGAGGATCGCCTTTGGGGTCTTCACAAGCGGGAGCATCTGGCGTTGCTGACGACGACCTTTGAGGAAAGGCGAGGCATCCTTTCGGCGTGCTTACTAGCGTGGCAAAGAAAGCCGGACAGTAACGCTGTAATCGTTTCAAGTGTATTCAAAAAAAGGTTGGCCGGAATCGGGCCGGTTCGCGCCATGGGAAGAGCGGTTTTCAAACTCCTCTAAAAGTGTGTTCACGAAAACACTTGTTTTTCTGAATACACCATGCAATGATTCCGCAAGATGAAAACAGAATCACAATCACAGACGGTGCCGGTCGCCATCCTTGTTCGGGTCTCCACTCAGCGGCAGGAGACGGATCGGCAGGTTGAGGAACTTGAAGCATATGCCCGGCAGAAGGGCTTTACCGTGGTCGAGGTTTGCCGGGAGACGGTTTCCGGCCGGGCCGATGAAGATGAGCGGGAGGGATTGAAGCGGGCGGAGCATTTGGCCCGGACGGGGAAGATCAAGAAAGTTCTGGTGCATGAGGTTTCCCGGTTGGCCCGGCGCAACAGCATTGCTCACAAGTTCGTTGAGACGCTGGAAGATGCCGGGGTGTCTCTTTACTGGCATGCGCAGGGGGTCGAGACGTTGCTTCCCTCCGGGAAGAGGAATCCGGCGGCGGGGATCATGCTGGCCCTGCTTTCGGAGATGGCTCGGGCGGAGGTTGAAACGCTGAGGGAGCGAATCGTTTCCGGGCTGGCGCATGCCAAGCGGAACGGGCAAACGCTTGGAAGGCCCGCCGGGAGCACGCTGGCCCCGGCGCAGTTCTTGAAGCGGCATGCGGACATCGTTCGCCAGCTTCGGGACGGGCAGAGCGTGAGGAACACGGCAAAGATCACGGGCAAGGGCATGAGCACAGTCCAACGGGTGAAGGCGGCTCTGGCTGGCGAGGCGGTCTGATCGAGCCCCCTCCCCTGCGGGCCGGGATGGAAAGCAAAAGGCGATCCTTCCGGGAAGACGATAGACAGTCCCGAATCTCCCTTGCGGGAGCGAGAGGCTGACAAGCTCTCCTCTCAGAATCGCAGGGGAAGCATCCTCCTGCCGGGCATTGACGTCAACCCTTCGCTCCTCGCTAGCCCGTTGCCGGGGTGACCGGTGGAATCGTAATCCTCACCCCGCCCGGCAGCGCGAAGACACGGGGGGAGGGGGTCGAGATTTGGCACCCCCTCCCCTGATAGCTTACTCATTTGGGTGGGCGGGAAAATTTATCCAAAGAGGCACCTCCCTGCCTTCACCTTGCGCCAGCCTGCCCACTGGCGGGCGTTTGATCCGTTCGGCATGCGTGACAGCGGGCGGGCAAGAATCGGCCCGCCTCGGGCTTCCTGTGCGCTCGCCATCGGCCCCGCTTGTTTCGCTTCTCCTTTTTGGTGGCAGGGATGCCAGAGGCGACAAAAAATTTCGACGGCGATAAACTCCTCTCTTTGCTTTCAGAGTGGTTCGCCCTTCCCCTTCACTCTTGCGATATCGCGGGGATCTCTGAGCCCCGGCGCGGGCAAACATTCTTTCCGCTTGCGGGAATGCGCCACGCGTTTCAAGCGTTTCGATTTTTTGAGACATCGGGGAACGTGACAGAACGCGGAGAGGCATAATCAAAACGCTTGGGAAGGCCCCAAGCGTTTTCCAAGCAATATCCCAAGCGTTTCGCCTTCTCATGATCCGGGCGGCGTGGATTCAAGAATTTTAACAGCTTCTCGCAAGGTCAGATATTCGTCCGCATCAATCTCACCGTTGTATTCCTGCCACATGAGAAACAACCGCTCTTCGCTCACACTGCCGGGCTGAAGGCTTGCGGCACGGTGGGCATACGTTCTCGCCTCCTCTGCGGTGTTGGCCCTCTCTACGGCATCTTGCGCAATAGCCAAGTAGGTATCTTGCATGTATTCCATGTCCCTAATCTGCTCCGCAAGGAGTGACCGCCATTCGCGCCCCATAATCGCGCCAAGCGTTCTGAACTGGCGTTCCGTGGTGGGCGGGATCTCAACGGTTATTCTTGTAGCCTTGGTTTGCTGGCGGTGCGTTTTCGTCTTCATTGCAATAAAAAGTCCGCCGTCTTGGAAGGCGCGAACCGTTCCCCCCGGTAACTAGCCAAGGGTATCCAAAACGACGGACGTTATCTCACTGCATTTTTGCGCTCGTCCGGCAGGTTAGTTACTTCCTCCGGGGTGTGAGTGTGGCGGACGGCGTTCGCGCGCCGTCGAGGATCACGGCTACCTTTCCCTGCTGAGCAACGCAAGGCGAAAGGTCCTTTCTTCAGAATACGCCAAGCGTTTCAAGCGTTCCGATTTTTTGAGACATCGGGGAACGTGACGGGATGCGGAGGCGCGCAATCAAAACGCTTGGGAACGCGCCAAGCGTTTTCCAAGCAATATCCCAAGCGTTTCGCCCGGCGGTGATGTTTGGACATCCAATGATTCGCTTCGAGTCAAGCGGACCAGAAATAACCGAAAGCCGGCAAAAAGGAAACCCAGACTCGTCGTGAAGACTGTCTGGGTTTCAACGGAGGCTGGTGTCAAGCCCGGCCCATCGCACGTTTATACTCGTGACCGCTGAACCGAGCATGCTTCGCATTCGGGGAATGTCAATTTTGCTTGCCGGAATAAGCTAAGCGATTCGATGGAAAAGGGCTGAGTATTCTCCCTCTTCGGAATCTCTGGGACATGGTAAGACGTCTGGGATATGGGCGCGAAGGAGATAAAAAAAGAGGGAGCGCGGCTACCGGAAAGAATCTCTGGTGAACCTGCGGAGGCGGAGCAAGTCCAGGAACTGCTTGGTTCTCTTTTTGCTCGCGGATCGGGCGAGAGTATCGCGGCGGAGATTGCCCGGCATGAGATTGGAGAAATCCTTACAAACCTTCTTGAGAGGATTGAAGCCTCGGCATGCCGGTCACCAAGCGACGATTGCGGGAAGTGGGCAGGCCGCATTCTCGGGGATATCCTGTCCGCTGTAGGCAAGCGGGAGAAGTCGATTGCTGTCCGGTCGCCATCCTTCAAGTCGCGGATGGAGGAACTACGTTCCATCTCTGATTTGATTCACAAGCCAAGCCCCTCTCAGGCGACACTGTGGACGATAATGGCTTATGAGCGGATCACGCAGGTTGAACGCATGCTCGCGTTGTCCGAAGCTCTTGGGCTGTCTCAAGCTGACGTCTGTTCTTGCTATGGTTTCTCGGATTTGGAATCGACCTTCGGGAAGAAGATCGCGGAAGTGATGGAGCTGCCCGAGGCGGAGAGAGGTGACAGCTTTTTCTCTGCGATTGTCTGGCCTTGGTTATGCGAACATCGGGAGGAAATCAGTTCCGAAGAATGGGCGCAAAAGGCCATACAAAAGAACGGCGGGCGGGACCAGTGGGCACCGTCTTTCGCAAACCTGAAAGGCGATTTTCGGAAAACGTGGAAAACCGTCTATTCAAGACCCGAGGGCGGTCTGCGGGGCATTGAGCGACCCGCTTTGTAAGCGGTGGGAAAACAAACTGAGAAGTTCCCACCGTGAGGGAAAAACATCCGGGGTGCATATACGCCCCGTGATGACTACACACACAGCGAACAATGGCGGACAGGGCGAAACGGCCTGCCTTTCCGCGACACAATCAGGCCTTGGAGAAGAAAAATGGGTGCGCCTCCCGGCAATCGGCGGGCGCATCGAGGGATTGAGCCGAGCGGCAGTTTATCGGCTGATTGACGATCCGCAAAGCGGTGTCGTCTCGGTGAGCTTGAAACAGCCCGGCACTGAGCGGGGAATCCGGCTTGTCGGGCTCAATAGCCTGCGGGCATATATCGCCCGCTGTGCATCGGAGCAACTCGCCAACCGCCTTGCGGAGAAGGGGGCAAAATGAGCGCGGAAGTCTGGGCCGTTCAAACGGAAGAGGATCGGTTTGCGATCCTTCGCGATGGGCAGGAAATGACGCACGTTCCCTTTTGCGAGTTGGATACGCCTGAAGGCGTGGCGTTCTGGTGGCGCCAACTTGCCGAAAAACGCTGGATGACACCCGAGCTGATGAAAGAGCTTGGGCAAAGAATCTGCGGCCGCTTGAGCGTTCACTGATGAGCGCGGTAGCCGAGGCAAAAGAGCGGATCACGATCCGGGACATCGGCGCGAAACTTTTCCCGGATTGGAAGCCGGGCAAGTCGTGCCGGTGCCCGTGGCGTGAGGACCGGAATCCGAGCTTCTCCGTGTCGGAAGATGGCAGGCTGTTCAACGACTTCGCCAGCGGAGAGGGCGGAGACGTTGTTGCCTTCCTCGCGAGGGCGAGGGGCATCACGGAATCCGAGGCGGCAAAGGAGCTGATTCAAATGGCGGGCGTTCGCGGCGGGGGGATGCCCCTGCCGCCTGCCCCGGCGCGAATCAAGGAACCGGCCCCGGAGCGGGTGAAGCCGGATCTCCCGCCCTTTGACGAGGGCACGCCCGAGGAGCGGCGGGGATTGGCGAGGCTGCGGAATCTCTCGCTTGAAAGCATCGAGATCGCAATCGAGCGGGGGCTTCTGCGGTTCTCCGATTCCCGCGAAGGCCGGGCATGGATTGTGACGGATCGCGACCGATGGGCCGCACAGGCGCGGCGGTTGGATGGCCAGCGTTGGCAAAGGCTGAACGGCCAGCCGAAGGCATGGACGCTGGCGGGCTCGCGGGCGAGCTGGCCGATTGGCTTTGCTGATGCGGTGCGGCGGGAGCGGATCGCGCTTGTCGAGGGCGGGCCGGATGCTCTGGCGGCGGTGCATCATGCATTCGCGAGCGAGTGCCCCGAGGCGGTCGGTGTGGTCTGCATGATCGGCGCATCGTGCCGGGTGCCCGAGGAATGCCTTCCCGCCTTTGCTGGCATCCCCTTGCGGGTGTTCGTTCATGCCGATGCGGCAGGGATGAAGGCGGCGCGGCGGTGGGCGGCGCAACTGGCAGGAGCGGGGGCGAAGGTCTCGGGATTCGATTTCTCCGGGATGGTTCGCATGGACGGTGCGGCGGTGGGCGACCTTTGCGACATGGCGAGCATTGGCGCGGATAGCTGGGAGGCGCATCGCGAGCTGATCGAAAACGCGATGCGGTTTTGAAAACAGGAAAGGATTTTTACAATGGCCGGAATCATTGATTTGACTGCCCCAGAGGGGGGCGAAGAGCGCGTAGAGACGCACAAGGAGCTGGTAGAGGAAACGCCCGAGGCGGTGGCGGCGGAGCCCGAGGCGGAGGAGGTGACGGGGGATTTGGCGGACCCCTTCCCCGTCGAGGTGTTGCCGGGCGTTCTCCGAAAAATGGCCGAGGCGGTGGCAGATGTGGGCAGCGTGCCCGTTGCGATGTCGGCCCCGCTTGTGCTGGCAGCAGCAAGCGCGGCGGTCGGGCGCGGAGTGCGGGTGAAGTCGCTCCTGGGGCGTGAGACACGGGCAAGCCTTTACCTTCTTATGGGCAAGCAATCGGGGTCCGGCGGATCGGGCGCGTATCGTCACGCGATGGCTCCGCTAGTTGGTTTTCAAGCTGCGGAGCGGCGTTCGTTTGAGAGCGGCATCAAGCCAGCGATCGAGGCGGAGCGTGAGGCGGTGCAAATCGACATCGAGATGGGTCGCAAATCTCTGAAGAATGCGGGGAGCGAGGATCGGCAGGCGATCATTGAGAAGCTTGCCACTGCCCGGCAGCGGTTGGCAGCAATCGAGAAAGAACTACATGACCCGCTTTTTCTGGCCGATGATTCCACGCCCGAGGGCATGAGCAATCTTCTCTCCATGTATGGGGAGACGCTGGGGCATTTTGATTCTGATGCGGGAGGGGCGATTGCTTCTGTGCTCGGAAAGTATTCCGAGGGTGAATCGTCCACGGAATCGCTTTGGTTAAAGGCCTTCGATGGGGAGCCGGTTACCATCGTGCGAAAGAATACCGGGGTTATCTACCTTGAAGCACCCTGCCTGACTGTCTGCTGGGTCTGCACCCCGGCGAAGGTGCGGGAACTCTTCCAGAACGAAAGGCTTTGCGAGGCGGGCCTTCTGCCCCGGTTCCTCGTAGTCGATCCGAAAGCGCGGGCAATGGAGATTCCCGAGGATCGCGCAGGAGAGGCGCGGGCGATCCCCGCCGATGTCGGCCAACCGTATGAGGCGGCAATCTTTGCATCCCTCCGGGAGTATCGCCTTGATGCGAATGCCGATCCCCATTTGATCGAGATGCAGCCCGAGGCCCGGCGGGCATTTGCGAGGGATTACAACAACATCCTCCGGCAGTCCGACTTCAAACCGGACCCCTTCCAATCGAGGCTTACGGAGCAGGCAATCCGCTTGGCATTGCTTTGCCATCTTTACGAGCATTGCGAGATCGAGAAGCGCGGGCCGGGAACCTTCGGCGCGGATCTCGTAGGGCATGAGCATCCCCTGAGTCTGGGCGCGGCCAAGGCCGGGCTCAAGGTCCGGGATTGGTTTGAGCGGCGGCAGGCTGAATTCCTTGGGCCTCAGCGGGAGCAGGCGAAGGAAGCCGGATGGGAGAAGGCCCGCAAGCTCATGCTGACCCGACCGGACGGCATTACAGCGCGGGACATCTACAGCGGGCGTATCATCGCTCAGAACAAGGCCGAGGCTGACGCCATGCTGGCCGGGTGGGCAGAAGAAGGGCGCGTGATCGCCATCGTGCCAAAAGCGGGCACGCCGGGCCGGAAGGTGATCCGCTACAAGCTGGCCCCGGTGTTTGCCAAAGGCTGAGGCTCCGCCACCAAGCGAGAAACCCGCCGGGAGACTGGGGAGCAGGGACAGCCCTGACTCTCACCAGTATTCCGGCGGGTTCTTGTTTTTAATCTGGCGCATGCTGCCCTTGTGGCGCAAGGGGAATGGTTCCTTCCTTGGCCATGGATCGAAACGCTTGAAACGCTTGGAAAACGCTTGTGGCTTTCCCAAGCGTTTTGATTGTGCCCCTCCGCATTCCGTCACGTTTCCCGATGTCTCAAAGAGTCGAAACGCTTGAAACGCTTGGCGGGATAGCGAGGAAGAGCGATTGCCATAAGGGGCGAAGAGGGAGATTCCCGCGCGGTAGAAATTTTTTGAGAGGGATGAGGGGGAAGACCGCAGGCAATGAATCATAGGGCAACCGGGGGAGAGGTATTACCGGGGGCACAATCGGCCCTTGGTGACCGTCCAGAGGCTCAGGGAAGGGGCACGCCGGGCGATGATCGCAGGAACCGGGCGGGGTCGGATGGCATCGGAATGCTATAGAGCGGGGGAAAAAGCCTGCCCTTCGATCATTGCCAGCATGAGGAGGGGTAAGAGAACAGGCCAGAGGCAGGGCTGGCAGGGAAAACGCTTGGAGAATAAAGAGAGAGGGAGAGAGAGATTACCCTCTCTCTTTTTTTTCAAAGCAATTCAACCGGTTCTCTCCCCCGCCAATTTTTACAAAGGCCGATTTTACCCCATTTTGACGTCGGGAAACGTCCTGAAATCTCGGGAGATTTTGAAACGAAAGGGCACAGTTTTCGGCACACTTTAGACCCTCTCCTTTCGTAACTTGTTGATAATGAAAGGAGAGGCGAGGGCCGGAATCGAACCGGCGAATACAGCTTTTGCAGAGCCGTGCCTTACCACTTGGCTACCCCGCCATCACAGAAACTGGCTGGACTAATACACGTTGATCGGCGGGATGACAACCGATACTTGTCCGCCGGTCGTGGTTCCCTCGGACTGGTCGAGAGCCTCGACGACGCCGTCGCGGAAGGCGACCGAGAGCTTGCCGACGGGGACTTTGATGTAGATCGTCGCGGCGGCAATGCCGGGGGAATTCTGAATGAGCGCGCCGCCGGGCAGCTTGTCACCCGGCCTGAACTGAACGACGGTCTGGTTGTTCACGGGCACGTAAGTCGTCTGCGGGATGAGCTCGTATTTGACGTATTCCCACACCTGCTCGGTGCCTTCCTTGTTGGCGCGCTGGGTGCGTTTCTGCGGCCGGCCGAGGCTGCGGCTGACTTCGTCGGGGGTCATTCCGAGAGCGACCTCGTTGCGGGCTATGAGATCCTCGACTTCGAGCCGGCGTTTCTCGGCCTTGCGGAGATTGGACTCAAATCCCTCCGGGAGGGGCTCGAGGTTTTTTTGCTCAACCCAGGCCGCAACGCCGCCTTGCTGGGCATTGCCGCGGATGCGGAGCAGACCGTCCTGCGCGATTCCTTCAACCTGGACGACCTGGGGAAAACGGAGGTTCCCAGCGAAGCGGGAGAGCGAGGTGTCGAAGTAGCACGGAGCGGCCGAAAGAAGCCGGAGCCGGAGGGGCTTCATGTC
>CAZSMN010000010.1:0-28977 GCA_964607615.1 uncultured Chthoniobacterales bacterium
TCGGCAAAGGATCCTGAAGGGAAGGCTGCCTTCGCCGCCAATGCCGCGCGCTACGATGCGGAGCTCGCGGCGCTGGACGCTTACGTCAAGACATCAATCGCCTCGATTCCTGCCGAACAACGCGTGCTCATCACGGCGCACGACGCCTTCCACTATCTCGGCCGCGCCACCGGACTCACCGTGCTCGGCATCCAAGGCATCAGCACGGAATCCGAAGCCGGCGTTGCCGACATCAACCGTCTCGTCGATAGCGTCGTTGAGCGGAAAATCCCTGCCATCTTCGTTGAATCGAGCGTGCCGGACAAAAACGTTCGCGCCGTCATCGAGGGGGCAGCCTCCCGGGGACACACGCTGGCACGGGGCGGCGAGCTTTTTTCTGATGCCATGGGGTCTTCCGGAACCTACGAAGGCACCTACATCGGGATGATGGATCACAATGCAACGTTGATCACCCGTGCCCTGGGCGGCACGGCGCCGGAGTCAGGTATGTCCGGCCGCCTCAAAACGCCATGACCGACTCTCCCTTGCAGATCCGCTCGTTGAATGTCGCCTACCAGAGAAAGCTCGTGCTCTGGGATGCCGACCTGGCCATCCGCCCGGGACGCTCGACCGCGATCGTCGGCCCGAACGGAGCCGGCAAGAGCACGCTCATCAAAGCCGCCCTTGGATTGCTGCCCATCGCGTCTGGAGAGGTCCGTTTCTTTGGCGAACCCTACGCAGCGGTCCGCTCCCGCGTGGCCTATGTCCCCCAGCGGGAGAGCGTGGATTGGGATTTCCCCGTCAGCGCGCGCGACGTGGTTGCCATGGGCCTCTACCGGCAGATCGGCTGGTGCCGGCCCGTTCGTTCCCGCCACCGCCGCCTGGCTGAGGCTGCGCTCACCGATGTGGGCCTCGGAGATTTCGCCGGACGCCAGATCAGCCAGCTTTCCGGCGGACAGCAGCAGCGGGTTTTCCTGGCACGGGCCCTGGCCCAGAAGGCCGATCTCTACCTGATGGACGAACCTTTCGCCAGCGTCGACGCCGCCACCGAGCAGGCGATTCTGGAAGTCCTCCGCCGCCTCAAAGACGAAGGCCGCACGGTCGTCTGCGTTCATCACGATCTCGACACCGTGGCAGACTACTTCGACGATGTCGTCCTGCTGAATATGCGGGTCGTCGCCGCCGGGCCGGTCGCCGGGATTTTCAACAAAGAAAACCTGCGCAAGACCTACGGCGCACGGCTCGCCCTCCTCGACGAGGCCGTGGTGAGCCTGTCGCGGCCGGATCCCTCCGCACGCTGAATGGATACCCTCTGGCGTCTCCTCCTGCTGCAGGACCATAATACCCGCATCATTCTCTCCGGCACCTGTCTTCTGGGTGCCGCTGCCGGGCTTGTCGGGACGTTTCTCCTCCTGCGGAAGCGGTCGCTCCTCGGCGATACCATCGGGCATGCCACCCTGCCTGGCGTTGCTGCCGCCTTCCTCATCGCGCACAGCCTCGGGCTGTCGGGAAAAAGCCTCCCGGTTCTCCTCGCCGGTGCGGCGCTTTCCGGAATCGCGGGCATGGCAGCCGTGCTGGTTATCCGGCGCTTCAGCCACATCAAGGACGATGCGGCGCTTGCCATCGTGCTCAGCGTTTTCTTCGGTGCCGGGGTGACACTGGTCACCGCCGTCCAGCAACTCCCCGGCGGCAACGCGGCCGGGCTCGACCATTTTATTTACGGGAAGACCGCCTCGATGACGTCGGCGGATGCCTGGTTTATTCTCGTCTCCTCGGTGGCCGTTGTTCTGCTCTGCACCGCGTTCTTCAAAGAAATCGGCCTCGTCTGCTTCGATGAGGCTTTTGCAGGCGCCGCGGGATGGCCCGTCCGGCTGCTCGACATTCTTCTGATGGGTCTGGTCGTCCTGATTACCGTCGTCGGGCTTCAGGCGGTCGGGCTCCTCCTCGTGGTTGCGCTCCTCGTGATCCCGCCTGCCGCAGCCCGCTTCTGGAGCGACCGGCTTGGCGTCATGGCCGGCACGGCTGCCGTGCTCGGGAGCGCCAGCGCGTTTCTCGGCGTGGCCGCCAGCGCCCTGTTCCCGAGGCTTCCCGCCGGGGCGTTGATCGTCCTCTCCGCTGCGGTCTTTTTCGGCGTCAGCATGGTCTTCGGCAGCCGGCGGGGTCTTCTGGTACGACTCCGCGAGAGCTGGCGAGCCAGAAGCCGTCTCCATCGGGAGCATCTCCTCCGGGCGATCTATGAATGCGCCGAGAGTTCGGCGTCGAATATCGTCTCCCTCGATGCCCTTCTGGCCAAGCGACCATGGAAAATCCGCGATCTCCGGCACGAAATCGCCAAAGCGGCCGAGAATGCCCTCCTCGTTGCCAAAGACGACACGATCCAGCTCTCAGGCCGTGGCGTCATCGAAGCCCGTCGCCTGGTGCGCAATCACCGCCTCTGGGAGCTCTACCTCCTTCACCACGCGGAAGTCGCCCCCGGACGCGTCGACCGCGATGCCGACCTCATCGAGCATGCCGTCGACCCCCGCATCGTTGATGAGCTCGAAGCGCTCCTCGACGGCGAGCGCCGGAACTCGTTTGTTCCCGGTGATCCCGTTCCTGACACGCCATGATCTGGACCGAGCTCGATACCTGGATCGTCATTACCGGCGCCCTCATCTCGATGGCGTGTGCGGTGCCCGGCGTTTTCCTGCTCCTGAACAAGCAGAGCATGATGGGCGATGCCATCAGCCATGCGGTCCTGCCGGGTATCGCCATCGCCTTCCTTTTCTCCGGCTCGCGGGATCCCCTGCCCATGCTCATCGGAGCGGTCCTTGCCGGCCTGCTGACCGGTATTCTAACCGAGATCATCCAGCAGAAGGGCCGCGTGGAAGCCGGGGCTGCGCTCGGCGTGGTTTTCTGCAGCCTTTTCGCCCTAGGGCTTGTCCTGATCCGGCTCGCCGCCGACCGCGTCGACCTCGATCCGGGCTGCGTCCTCTATGGATCGCTGGAAACCTCGGTCATCGATACCGGCCCGGTTCCGATGATCACGTGGATGTCCGGCGGCATTCTGGTCGCGAATCTGCTGCTGGCCGGTCTTTTCTACAAAGAGCTGAGAATTGCAGCGTTCGACCCCGCGCTCGCGACGGCCGCGGGCATTCCCGCCCGTTGGATCCGGCACGGCCTCACCGTTGTGACCGCCGTGACCACAGTGATTGCCTTTGAAAGCGTGGGCAGCATCCTCGTGATTGCGATGCTGATTGTGCCGGGAGCGACGGCACTCCTGCTCAGCCACCGCCTCAGCCATGTGCTCGGGCTCGCTCTCATCTCAGCCGCGTTCGCAGCGGTTGCCGGCCACCTTTCGGCGATCACACTCGTCCCCTCCCTGCTGGCCCGCTGGACCGGATTTTCCCAGATGGGTGCCGTCAGTTCAGCCGGCATGATGGCCGTTTTCTCCGGGCTCACCTTCTTTGCGGTGCTCGGCTGCGCCCACCTCCTCAAAAGCCGGACCAGGCCGCAGGCCGCCGGCCCCTCTCACTGAGGGGTCCCTTTCCGGTTTGCTGCGCTACTCGCCTCGCTTGAGCCGCTGTGCGTTGTGAGCCGGCAACCCCGCCTTCCGGATTCTCGCTTGGGCGCGGGCGATGTCATACTCCACCCTCCGGTGGACGAGCATGCGCTCCTCGAAGTCGTAAAGCGTATAGCTCGCGCGGGGATCGTTGTCCCTCGGTTGCCCAACGCTGCCGACATTCACCGCATAGCGATGCCGCTCGTCGAGACGGACCGGCATGTCGCTCGGGATGTAGCAGGTTATCCCGATTCCATCGTCCTCCCAGATTGCTGGAACATGGGTGTGCCCGTGAAAATTGACAAACGTCTCCTGCGCCGCAAAGTGCGCCTCTGCCTCGTGCGCTTCGTCGATGTAATGGAAATACTCGGGATTGTTCAGTGCCGCATGCGAAAGCATCACCGGGTCGATATTCGCCGCCAGCGGAAGCTGTGTCATCCAACTCATCTGTTGGTCGTCGAGCTGCCGCCGAGCGAGCGCGATCGGTGCCGAGACCGCCTTCCGGCATCCGGCGGCCACTTCGCCCTCGGTCAAAGAAGCCAGGGCCTCATGGTTCCCCTGCACCGTCAGTGCACAGGTTTCCATAATCATTTCGACGCACCGCTTGGGTTCCGCGCCATAGCCGACAACGTCACCAAGACAGAAAATCCCCCTCACCGGCCAGTTCTCGATATCCTTCAAAACGGCGGTAAGGGCATCGATGTTCGCATGGATATCGCTGATGATCGCAAAATAGGCAGCAGACGGTGAGCTCAACATGAACGAATAAAACGGAATCCGGGGGCGGAGATCTGTTACAGTATACCCTTCAGCAACTTCACGCAACGCCTGTGTGCAAAAACGTTGCGTTCGGCGACGCGAGGTAGTTCCGGGATTGTCCGGCAAGAATTCGCTTTTGGTCGTCGACCGTCGGCGGTAGAAACGGCCCGGTTCCCATGGACAGGCTTTTTCAAAACAACCGGCTTTGGTCCGAACGCGTTCGCAACGAGGACCCCGGCTTCTTCGACTCGCTCCTCCACCAGCAGACGCCACGCTACCTCTGGATCGGATGCTCCGACAGCAGGGTGCCGGCGAATGAGATCATCGGCCTCAAGCCGGGCGAGGTTTTCGTCCACCGCAATGTCGGCAATCTCGTGATGCACACGGACTTTAACTGCCTTTCGGTTGTCCAGTATGCGATCGAGGTGCTGAAAGTCCGCCACATTCTCATCACCGGCCACTACGGCTGCGGCGGCGTCCGGGCCGCGCTCCACCCGACCAATATGGGCCTCGTGGACAACTGGCTCCACTCGATCAGCGTGCTGGCCAGGAAGCATGAAGATCTTCTCCCGCCAAGCGCACCCGAAGACGAGCGCGTGGACCGCCTCTGCGAGCTGAATGTCCTCGAGCAGGTGCGCATTCTTTGCGAGAACGCCCTGGTAAAAAACGCATGGAGCCGCGGTCAGGAACTTAGTGTCCACGGCTGCATCTACGACCTGCGCGACGGCATCCTCCGCGATCTCGAGACCAGCATGTCCGGCGACGGGGAGGTCGAAACAAGAAACCGCCACGCCTTGGAGGCGTTTGCCCTGCGGTTCGGTCTCCAGCGCTGAATTTCCTGTTTTTCCCCGGGCCGCAAGAAAGACATTCCGTTCCCTATCGACATGTGGGAAAACGCCGGGGTGTTCTCCATCATCGTCACCGCCATTCTCATCTTCCTCGCCCTGGCGATCGCCGCCGTTTTCACCCGCTTCGCCTACGGCATTTCGGAAAAAATCACGCTCGCCCCGCTTCTGGACATTTTTGTGAGCCTTTTCACCTGGGTGCCATGGGCCGCCGGGCTTTACCTCGCGGGTTGGCGAGGCCTGGTCGGAGCGGTTCTCGCGCAGGTCCTTTTCCTGCATGCGTTCTGCCTCGTCCACCGCGCCCTTCGCGGACGCACGGGCCGCACGCTGACCGATGCCCAGGCGAAACTTCTCGGCCCCGTG
Organism: uncultured Chthoniobacterales bacterium; assembly: GCA_964607615.1. Classification (GTDB taxonomy): domain Bacteria; phylum Verrucomicrobiota; class Verrucomicrobiia; order Chthoniobacterales; family Terrimicrobiaceae; genus CAZSMN01. The sequence goes on from CAZSMN010000010.1 coordinate 5,488, forward strand.
CGCAACCAGCTCTGTCTCCTGATGCAGACGCCGGCCATCCTCGTCTTTGCCCAGGTCCGTCTCGCGACCATGCTCCTCTATCCGCCCGTCGCCTGGCTGGGGAAGCTGCCGACCTACAAATCGTCGGAATGGATCAACCTCTCGCGGCACAAATACGACGGCCTCATCGGCTATGATCTCCTCTGGTGCTGGTATTGTGACTGGATGACGGGCGTCTGGGCCCTCGGCAGCGAGATGCTCCGCAATATCGAATCGTTCTGGTGCCCGATCCGCTTCCGCAGCGATACCAAGAATCAGAACATCTCCACCGACTTCCCGGATGTCGCAAAATGGGCGCCCGCCGACGGAACGATGGAGGACGCCGTTCGCGCGTTCGAGGCCCACTACGACGGCTCGCGCAAAAACAGTTGGTGGGGCCACCCCGATCGCAAGTCGTAGAGCGCATGCGATTCCAGCGGGTCGATCCCTCCCCCGACTACCGGATCCTCCGCTTTCTCAGCGATGGCGGACGGTGGGAGCTCGGCCTCAGCAGTTACCAGAGTGGCACCCGGCTCCGGATGGGAAGGTCCGGGCGCCCGCCGTCCGTCATGGACTTCTGCCTCGGTCATGATGTGCGGCTCCCGATGCCTGTCCTGCTCGCCGTGCTCGACCGCCTCGAACCTTTGCCGGAATCCGCCGTCGCGGAGGAAATCGACGCCTGTTTCCCCTGGGCAGGCACCCGGCCGGATCTCCTCCGCCATCTTCCGATCCTGCTCGGCAAAGAGAACGTATGACACACGTTCCCGGATTTTCGTCTCGTCCCGGAGGGCGATTTGTGGTATCAAAGTAAAAGCATCAGGAATTCCTGCAGCCGCACGGGCGGAGCAGGGTGCCAACCGAAGAACGGAGAAAATCTTACGGTGGCTGTTCCGCGAAAGCGGGACGATGTGCGGGCTCAGGCCCGAACAACAAGTTCTCCGCGGATCCGATAGACCACCGCTCCTGAGACGGAACGGTGGTTTTTTTGTGCCCGCAATTCCTGGTGGAAACCTCGACACGAAAACCACCAATGAACACCAAGCTCGCCATCCGCATACGGGAGAAAAATCCCGACCACCACCTCTGGAACAACAACGGCACGTGGTGGTGCCACTACACCGAACATCTTCCGGACTACACCAAGCGCCGCGTGCGCCGCAGCCTCGGCACCAGCGACCGCACGATCGCGAGGTTTCTCCGCGACAGCGTGCTCTTCGCTTGCGGCCAAAACTCGACGCCTCCCCGCACCGAACAACGCCCTCGCTAGATGCCCGCCATGAAATTTCCCCCACCGCCTGAACCCCGCGGATGGTTCCGCTGGCTCCATAATCAATCGGCCGTAAGGAACCCTTCGCGATTCGCAAGTCTCGCCGAAGACTTCGATCTCAGGGAGATTGCATGGACTGCTGAAAGCGCCGGGCTCTTCAGTTGGGCGCTCGGGCGATCCGGTCGCACCGGTGTGCTCGAGCAATTCTGGTCCGGCTTGAGCGCCCGCCAGCAGGGCTCCGCGCTCGCGGGGCTTTCCGAACGGGACGACTCCGACGGGTGGATTTCTCTTCACCTCGCCGGCGCCTCCTTCGACGCCGTCTCGGCCTGCCAGATCGCCTGTCAGGCGGTTAGAAAACATCAGACCGGTCTTCTTGCCTCCATCCTCGGAGCGTGCCCGGATCTTGCCGGCAGCGTGCCCCGTTACGAGGGACCGCTGCGGAAAGTCGGACGATTTGCGGATACGATCAACCTGCTTAGCGACCGTTGCGTGGACCTCATTCTGGAAGCGGCGCTCCTCTTCGAGAATGCGCCGGCCGTGCGACTCGCCCTGAAGAGGGGCGCCAAGCCGGATCTTCCTTTGTGGCTCCTGGAACGGTCGTGCAATTCCCGCCATTGTGCCTTGAGCTATGCAATCAATACCCGCCAGCGGGCTTCTGTCACCGCGCTTCTTGAGGCCGGTGCGAGCCCGGTGGGAACGGAATTCTCCTCGCTCAACCGGCCGCTTTTCGAAGCCGTAGCCCACGGCTGGGAGGCTCTTGCCATGCGACTTCTCGATAGCGGAGCATCTTTCGAGAGGGACGCCGGACGTTCCGATCATCGGTTTTTTCCATTCTCCAAATCCGACGTCGCCTGGGTCAGAGCCACATTGGGCCGCCTGACGCCGCTGGTTCCCGTCGGAACGAAAGCCTGCTTCCACATCGGAGATGGGCAGGGCGGCAAGTGGCAGACTTTCCTCACAGCTGCCGCAGGCCATGTCGGACAACTCAGCCGCTACGCCACCCGCGGATTGGACCTGCGGCTGAGCGCCGAGGAGCTTCTCGATCTCGAAGAGCGCCGCCACCGGAAGGCCATCGTGTATTTCCTCTCAGAGATCCCGGCGCCGGACCGCATCGCATTCCTGCGGCGGCTCCGCAAACGAACCAAGGACCATGGTTTGCCCTGAAGAACCTGTGCGATGCCTCCCCGACCGCAGGAAATCCCCTTCCTCGCGCGGTAAGAGCCCCCTTTCAATCGTGGTGGCAAGCCGGCGAGGTTCCCGGAAAAATTAAGCCGTCGCGGTATTGGATTTTTTCCCGCTCGAAAAGAAACAAAAGAAGTTCGTCGAGGCTCAACCCCTCGGCTGAGCAGGTGAAAAACCGCGTTCCGGCCCCGAAGTCCCGCGCCGCCCGTTCGGCAAGCGCCGCGGTGCTGATCCCCTCCGGCCAACTGTCAACAATCGCGAGGATATCGTGTCCGTGCGTCCGGGTGTCGTTCATGGCGTGAAGCAGGAGGAAACCCGGAAGTCAGGCCTGCGGATTGCTGACGTCCGGCTGTTTCGCTTCTTCACAGGCTTCGCACCGATCCTTCGGGGGAGCATCCGTTGCCGCCTCCGCCACACAGTTGTCGCACTCCTCGTCGGACGGGTGAACGCAGTTACAGGGGCGGAGGAAATCGTTCATGGCGGTCGGGAGTCTGCACGGGGACTCCTCAACCGTCTTTGACCGGCATCAACAAGATCGCGGGCAATCGCTTTTCTTCAGCCGACTGCCGGCTCGAGACGAACGGTGGCGTTGGCAGGCGTCGCCTCCGCCACGGGATGGAGCAGTTCCATCCGCCCGTCATAATGCTCGACGATCGCCGTGCACGACTCCACCCAGTCGCCGGTATTATAGTATTCCGTCCCGTTGATCACCCGCACAGAAGCCGTGTGGATGTGCCCGCAGAGAACCCCGTCAACGTCGTAATCCCGGGCATAGCGGACGATGGACTCCTCGAACTTCCCGATAAAGCTGACGACGTTCTTCACCTCGGCCTTCACGTAAGCACTCAGCGACCACGGTCCGTAGCCGAGCACCCGGCGGACAAAATTCACAAGGCCGTTGCAGCGCATGAGGAGCGTGTAACCAATGTCGCCCGCATGCGCGAGCCAGCCCATATTCTGCACGACGGAGTCCAACTCATGCCCGTGCATCACGAGCAGGCGCCGGCCGTCCGCCGTATGGTGGATGGCATTTTTCTGCAACGTGACACTGGCGTAGCTCCCGAAAAATCCGGCCATGAACTCATCGTGATTGCCGGGGATGTAAATGATCTCAGTGCCCTTACGGCCTTTGCGGAGAATCTTCTGAATGACGTCGTTGTGCTCCTGAGGCCAGAAGATCCCGCGGCGGAGCGACCAGACATCGACAAGGTCGCCGACAAGGTAAAGCGTTTCGAATTCGGCATCCTTGAGGAAGTCCAAAAGCGCTGCGGCCTGACTGCCGCGGGTGCCGAGGTGAACGTCGGAGATCCAGCCGGTCCTGTAGTGATTCATGGCGATTCCAACGGAGTTATTCACAATCCGCCCGCGGTCGAACACCTGCGAATTGTGACATTTTTGACACATTGTCACGGGCTTGCTACCGGAGCGCGGATGAGGCAACTTGCTGCGACGAAAATGACGTTCAGCGACGAGAATCTCTGGTATTGCCTGAAGACGCGCCCCCGGCAGGAAATGATGGCCAAGCAGCGCTTGCGCAGCGAGATCGGGGTGGAGGTTTTTTGTCCCATGCTGCGGTTCGAACGCGCGCGCCGGAGCGGCCGGGCCCGCGTGACCGAGGCCATGTTCCCAGGCTATATTTTTGCGAACTTCCGCTACGCCCTCCAGCACCGGCAGATCGCCTCCTCCAACGGGGTTGCGACGATTGTTTCCTTCGGCGGGCTTCCGGCCGTCGTCAGCAGCGAGATCATCGATGAGTTGCGGGCTTCCGTCTCCTGCGAGGAGACCGTGGAGATTCCAACCGTCATCAACCCGGGAGAGGAAGTCTCGGTGATCGAAGGTCCGTTTAAGGGACTGCGCGCCATCGTGACCCGTGTCGTTCCTGCCCGTGCGAGGGTTCACATTCTGCTGGAGCTGCTCGGCATGGAGCGGGAAATTGAGGTCAGCGAAAAGGCCGTGCTGCCGGATGTCTTCCACCCCCTTGTTGGAACCGCTTGAGATAACCTGTTTCCGAAGATGCCGATCTACGAATTCTACTCACCGGACACACACCGCATTTACTCGTTCTTTGCCCGCTCGCTCTCGATGGGGCAGAAGACCCCGAAATGTCCCGATCGCGACGGGGCCCGCATGGAGCGGATGGTCTCCTCGTTTGCCGTCACCGGGCGGGCCAAAGAAAAGCCGGATGCCGGCCTGCCCCCGGATGACCCCCGCATGGAGCGCGTTATGGCCGAGATGGAGCGCGAACTGGCCACGATGGATGATGCCAATCCCGATCCGAAGACCATCGGCCGCATGATGCGCAAGATGACCGAGGCCACCGGTCAGCCCCTCCCCGCCGAGATGGAGCATATGATCCGCCGCCTCGAAGCAGGTGACGATCCGGAACGCCTCGAAGAGGAATTTGGCGACGTTTTGGAGAAAATGGATCTACCGGAAGGCGACATGCCCGAGACCCAGGAAGCCGCACAGAGTATCCGGAAGACCCTGCGCCGCCCTTCGCGGGATCCCAAGCTCTACGAGATGGCCGACTTTATCTGACGTCCGCTGCGGCGCTCGGGCAACCCGTTTGCCATCCACCAGAGGAAGCACAGCGTTCCGAGGAAGAGCCCTATGCCGACGGCCTCATGCAGAAAGCCGTAGGCCTTCTCGCCGAAAACCGGCGCGAGAGTGACGATCAGAAGAATGCGGAGGGTATTGGAGAAAAGCCCGACCAGCGGAGCAAGCAGCAGCACGAGCGCCTTATCCACCCAGGAGAGCCGGCGGCTGAAAACCAGCAGCAGCGCAACAAGCACACAGCTGCTCATGATGCCGAAGCCGTTACACTCCGGCGCGACTTCGAAAAGCCGGCCATTCAGCTCGAGAATCAGCCGGGGCGGATTCTCCAACAATCCCAGGCCGGGCGTTGCTCCGACGAACTGGAGAAAGCGGAGCGCGGAATTCGCCGCGAACAACCGGAGCGGCACATCGAAAAGCGGGAAGGTCAGCGCCAGAAGAATGAATGCCCCGAAGGCCGTCGCAAGGCCGGTCGCCGCGCTGGCGAAGCGGTCGCCCATCACGTAGAGCAGAACCCCGCCCGCCAACAGGCCGAGCGCGACAACCATCAGGACCGGGAGACGGAACACAGAAGACGCCACCGCAACGAGGCAAGCGCCCGCCAGAAAACCCACCGTTCGGCGGCTGAAAGAGAGCGAGGGCCGGTTGTCGAGAATATCGCCGCGGAGCAGATAGAGCAGCGCGAAAACCAGCACGAGCCCCGCGTCACGGAGCTGTTGGCTGGAGACCGTGAGCCGGGCAAGCCCCATCAGGCTTGGCCCGAACACAAGAGCCACCGCCGCCCATACCCCGAAGTCGAAAATCCGCCGGCGCCCGGGCCGTTCCAATGAAGTCATTCCATCTCCACCGTAGCAGAAGCAGCGCCCCTTGCACCTTTTTGACGACGTGTTTTAGTCCCCGACGAGACGCGCGGCCGAGTCGATCGTATCGATGTCCGCCACCGTCTTGTCCGAGCGGATCCGGACAATCCGCGGAAACCGGAGTGCCAGTCCGCTGGCATGCCTCGGGCTCCTTCGGATCGCATCAAAAGCCACCTCGAGGACCAGCTCGGGCACGACCTCAAGAAGGCTCCCCGTCTGCTTTGTCACGCGCGTGAGGAAGTATCCGGTCCGCTCGGCAATCTCCGCATCCGTGAGTCCGGAATACGCCTTGCCGATGTTTGCCAGCGCTCCTGTTGCCGGATCCCGCACCGCGAACGTATAATCGCTCAGAACGTCACGCCGCCTTCCGTGGCCGTATTGGACGGCCGTTACCACGACATCCAGCGTGGCAAAGCGTTTCTTGAGCTTCACCCAGGCACCGCCACGCCGCCCCGGCTGGTAGCGGCTTTCGGGATCCTTCGCGAGCAGCCCCTCAAAACCTGCCTCCCGCGCTGCATCAAAGGCCGCATCCACCGCGGCGGCGGAATCCGGTTTGAAGACGCGTGCCAGCCGGAAGGGATCCTGCCAGGCGAGCGCCTCCAACGCCTTCCTTCTCTCGCGGAGCGGCTCGCCCACAAGCGTGCGGCCATTGAGATGAAGAAGATCGAACGCCACGAAAACCACCGGAATCTCCGCGCCAAGAAAAAGATCTCCGCCCTCACGCCCGAGCCGCTTCTGGAGTTCGAAAAAACTCGCCGGACGCTCACCTGCCCATGCGAGAACCTCGCCATCCAGCACGATCTCTTCAGCGAGCCGCCCGCCAGCGGCGACCAACTCGGGGAAGACCGGCGTCAGGGCCTTCAATTCGCGCGAAAAAATTTCCACCCGTCCCCCGGCGGCATGGACCTGCGCCCGGATTCCGTCGAATTTCTCCTCGACCCAAAAGTTCCCCCCGAAATGGGCCACCACTGCGTCCGCCGTCGGCAGGGGCGATGCGAGCATGCTCCGGACCGGATGGAAAATCCGCAACCCGGCCTCTGCGAGCCGACCCTCCCGGGCGAGGCGCGCCGTTGCGCCGAGGTCGCCTAGGAGCATGTTCGCATCACGCACGGCGGCAGGTTCCTGCCCGGTCGCAACAGCCACCGCCTCTTCAACGAGACCTTCCTTGAGCCCGATGCGCAGATCTCCGGAAAGGATTTTTACAAGCGCCACACTCCCTGCCGCAGGCAGACGGCGGAACATCGCCGTGAGCAGATCCGTCTTCCGGAGCGGCCCCCGCGCATCGCGAAGGGAACGGAAAGACTCCATCACCTCCGCCAGCGGCGGATCGTCTGTTCCCGCAGTCCCCGCCATGACCTCACCGGTCGTCAACCCGGCATCGCGGAACCTCCGGCTGACTGCCCGCAAATCAGCCTCCGCCATCCCGCTGGCGGCCTTCAATGCGCGCTTGATCACCGCCCAGCCCGCACCGTGGGCCGCATTCTCCGCAGCAGGAAAAACCCGGCCGGAAAACCACCGGACCGCATCCGCGAGTTCGTCGGACGTCAGCGTTTCAAAATACTCCGCAAGGCGGGCGATTTTGGCGTTGCGACCGGTAAGCCCCGCAAGCGATGCCGCCGTCGCCGCCCATCGGAGGAAAAGGAGAGGCTCCTTCGCGGCAGATGCCCCGGATGGCCTAAGCACCGCATCCACCTTCACTCCCGGCAGCGAAAGTTCCAGCTGGTTGGGAGCTGTCAGTGCCCACGCCTCAATGCCCCGCTCCCGTAAATCTCTGGCAAACTCAACGGCGAATCCGTGCAGGGTCAGCACACGGCGCGGGCGGACATTCCCGACATGCCGGAGGAGGTCGTCATACCCCGCATGGTCCGATAACGGAAACGCCGCGTCGCAGCGCAGCCGGTGGATCGCTCCGGGATCCATCGCCCAGCCCGTAACGGCCGCCACGCGGCACCTGCCTCCCTTCGCCACCGTCGCAGAGGCCGCCACGGCTGGCGGGCAGATCAGCACATGTCCGGCCGAGGCCTCCAGTGACCAGGGCACAAACTCCGGAAGCGCAATCCCCTCGGAAGAATAAATCTCCAGCAGCGCAGCCACCGAGCGATGAACCATCATCGGAAACCCCTCCCCCCGGAGCAGCGACATGATCTCCTGCGACTTGCCGAGCGAGTAGCAGGCCAGCACCGGAACGGCCCCGTCCTCCAGTGACTCGATACAGAAGCGACGGATTCCCCCAAGCACCTCCTCGACCGGAGGAAACACATAGCGCGGAAGCCCGAACGTTGTTTCCATGATCAGCGTCTCCGCCGCGCAGGATTCCGCCGCCTCCGCACTCGCTCCGCGCCGGAGTTTGAAATCCCCCGTGTACAGAAGCGATCCCTCCGCGCATTCAATGAAACACTGGGCAGATCCCAACACATGCCCGGCCGGCAGCAGGCGGATTGAGAAGCGGTCGAACGAGCGGGTTTCACCGAACGGAAGAGCTATCGTCTCGCCCGGAAGCGGCCCCATCCGCGCCTCCATCAATCGCAACGTCACCGGACTCGCCAGCGTGACGTCATGGATTCCGGTATGGTCGCTGTGTGCGTGGGAGACAAAAGCGCGCTCCTTTTTTTCCCGGGGATCCAGCCAAAGATCGATCCCCGGCAAGTAAACCGCCCGCTGGTAGGAGACTTCGATCATACGCGGCTAATCTTCTCCCCTGCACGCGCCGGCCGGAGGGAATTCAAACCCTTATTTCGGCCAAAGCCAGGCGAGATATCCAACGTAGACGGCCAGCAGCACCGCGCCCTCCCACCTCTTGATCAGGTAATTCGTCCAGAGAATCGGAACGAGCAAAGCCGAGACGCCCAGCATGACATACATATCGACCCATGCCACGCCGCCACTGCTGATGGGCGTGATGAGCCCGGCCGCGCCGAGGATGCAGAGGAGGTTGTAGATGTTTGATCCGACAATATTGCCGATCGCGATATCCGGCTCCTTCTTCAGAGCCGCGACAATCGATGCCGCCAGTTCTGGCGTGCTCGTGCCGGCCGCCACGATCGTCAACCCGATCACTGCCTCACTGATACCCCAGGCGCGGGCAAGGGAAACCGACCCATCGACAAGAAACCGCGAACCGAAGACCAGCAGTCCCAACCCTGCAAAAACAAAGAGAAGATCAAGCCAGGCAGCGGACTTCCTGTGTCCAACCGACTCGTCATACTCGGCGGCAATCTCCGGTGTGGCCGTCTTCTTTGCGTAATAAATACTCCACGCGGTGTAGGTCACGATACCGGCAAAGAGAATCCCCGCCTCAAGCCGCGAAAGATTCCCGTCGCGGAAGAAAAACATCACCAGCAACGTCGCACCCAGCATGATCGGCACGTCCATGCGGATGAGCTGGAAGTTCACCTTGATGGGAAAAATGATCGCCGCAATTCCCAGAATGACGGCAATATTGAAAATGTTCGACCCGACAACATTGCCTACCGCGATTCCGCTCTGACCGGCCAGCGCGGATTTCACACTCACGAGCAATTCCGGTGTGCTTGTGCCGTAAGCCACCACTGTGAGCCCTACGACGAGAGGAGTGAGCCCCAGCTTTAACGCAAGCGCAGAACTTCCCCTCACGAGACCTTCGGCTCCGAGGTAAAGCAAGGCGAGGCCGGCAATGACGAAGAGAATATCGGCAATCATCAGCCGGAAAGAATCCCTGCAAATCGAACGCCGTCAACTTTTACCGGCACCGCCCTTCGGCTGGAGCTCAGGCCGTCGTGCGGAGATGAGGAAACCTCGTCTCTAAGCTCGCGATCGAGGACGGTACCATTGCGAGAGCCCTCGGGCCAAGGTCCGCCGCCGCAGCCACCGGGTCTCCACAATCCTCCCACTCGCGAAGAAGCGCGCCAAGGCGCGAAAGCGCGCAGGTCGAGCAGTAGCCCCGGATGCGGTGGAGGTGAGACTTCAGCGCCTCGGGATTTTTTTCCCGCCCGGCCTTCTCCAGATCGGTTGACAGGTCGGAGCGAAGGCTGGCCCAGATTTCCAATTGCATGGCCGTTCCATCCGGATCCTCCTGCGGCGCAAAAAGTTCGTCCGCAATATCCCAATCAATAAGCTCTTTTGGATCGGCATCCATCTCCCCGAGAGAACTACCGGCCGGCTCCACCTCTTGCCAGCATGAAAACCGCCTTTTCGCTCGCCTCGGGATCGTCATGCCCCTACGCTCTCCCCATCCCGGCGGCCCTTCGCAGCCCCGCGCCTCCGGCGTTTCTCATCAACCGCCAACCCCACCCACTGCCTTGACCAGCCCCTCTGCGGAACCCCGGACGATTGTCATGCTGGGCACGCCGTTTCACGACGTGACCATGGACGAAACGCTGGATGCGATCGCCCGGATGATCCAGCGACGGGCGCCATCCTACATCGTAACAGCCAATCTCGACTTCGCCACGCAGGCGGCGTCCGACGTCGAGTTGCAGCGCATTCTTATCGAGGCGGAGCTTGTGCTCTGTGATGGCACACCGCTCGTCTGGACCTCCCGGCTCACCGGCCGGCCGCTGCGCGAGCGCGTGGCGGGGTCGGATCTCGTTCCGCGCATCGCCGAACGCGGCGCCCGCGAAGGCTGGCGGATTTTTCTTCTCGGCGGAGATCCGAAATCCCTCGAAGGCGCGGCCAAAAACCTCGCCGAGCGTTACCCTGGTCTCACCATCGCCGGCACCTACTCTCCACCTTTTGCCGCTCTGCACGAATTCGACCACGCGGATATCGCGGCGCGGGTCCGCGCTGCCAAGCCGGACGTTCTCCTGGTCGCCTTCGGCTGCCCGAAACAGGAGAAGTGGATCTACGCGCACTACCGGTCGGTTGGCGTTCCCTGCTCCATCGGCGTGGGCGCCACGATCGATTTTCTTGCCGGCAAGGTCCAGCGCGCACCGGGCTGGCTCGGCAAGCTCGGGCTCGAATGGGTCTTCCGCATGGCGCAGGAACCCGGACGATTGGTGGGCCGGTATTCCAAGGATCTGGTTTTTTTGTTCCGTCAGGTTCTTCGCGAACGGAAAGCAATTCTCCGGACCGTCGAAAGCACGGAGACCGCGAAGACCCAGAGGGGCGACCGGAGCGACTCGGATGCCGAAGTCATGTTCTGGAAAGGTCCGGTGGTCGCCGGAACGATCGACCGGCTGGGAGCTCCCTCTCTGACCAAGCCCTTCATCATCGATCTCTCAATGGTGACCATGCTGGATAGCAGCGGCATGGGCCACCTCCTGCGCACTCTCCGCAAGGGTTGGGCCGCCGGCATTGTGGGATGTTACTCCTCGCCTTCGGAGAAGGTGACCTCCGTGCTCCAGTTGACCCGGCTGGACCGGGTGATTCCGCTCGCTCGGGGAATGGCCGAAGCCTACGACCTTCTGGAAAAAGAACGGATCGGAGCGGTTCTCCGGCCGGTGGTTGACTCCACCGAGGGATCGCTCCTCCTCGTTCTTCCGCAGCGCGTGATGAACGACAACGCCTCCGAATGTGCAGCGGCTGTCCAGAAGGAATGGTCGGAACGCCCGGCACTGCGCACGCTCCGGCTCGACCTCGGAGCCACCCAGCTCATGGACAGTTCGGGCCTTGGATTCATCCTTCGCTGCCACCGCATGGTGGCCGAGCGGGAAGGCGGCCGGATGGAGCTGCTCAATACCTCGGCCAACGTGCGGAACGTCTTCAAAGTAGCCCGGCTCGAGAAGCTCCTTGGCCTTGCCGATTAAGCTCCCGCCGGGGCAAGATCAAAGGCAAGGAAGTGCGCAGCCTCGCCGGCACGCAGAATGACCAGCTCCGTTCCTTCGACTGACAATCCATCGCCGGCGTCAAGCACCTCACCGCCGGCATCAAGGGTTCCGCCAATGACCTGCAGCCACCCCGCACTACCGGGCCTCAACGCCCATTCGAGCGTCGCTCCGGACTCAAGACGCCCGATCGATAACATCGCATTCTGGCGGATCTTGAGACTTCCCTCGGCACCGTCCGGCGAAGCGGCAAGCGCAAGCCCGGACACGGTAGTGGACGGCTTCCACTCGCCGTAGACCGGCTCCGTACCGCGCTCGTCCGGATGGATCCAGATTTGCAGAAAATGAACGGGCTCAGTCGGCGAGGCATTGAACTCACTGTGGGCCACGCCGCTGCCGGCGCTCATGTATTGCACGCCGCCGGCCTCAACGGTCCGCGTGTTTCCGATGCTGTCGCGGTGAGTGAGTCCTCCCTCGACCACATAGGACAGAATCTCCATGTCACGATGAGGGTGCGTGCCGAAGCCGCGTCCGCCCGCCACGCGGTCGTCGTTGATCACGCGCAAGGTGTGAAATCCGCGATGGGCAGGATCGTAGTATTCCCCGAAGGAAAACGTATGCCGGCTGTCCAACCAGCCGAAGTCGCTGTGCCCGCGCTCCGAGGCGGGTCGTTTGGTGAGTTTTTTCATGGAAAGAAAAGACCACGGCGCGCAAGCCGGCGCCAATAGCGAGTTCTTTGGCAAAGCATGCCTTTTGGTTATGGCAATCTTCCGTTTCTGACGGCTGCGAAAACATCCGCAGCCGTGAGTCCCCTCGCCCGCAGTGTCCGAAGTTCAAAGCCTCCCGAGCGCTTGGCCAGCCGTTGTCCATCCGGCCCCTTGATCAGCGGGCCATGCCAGGTCGCCGGCAGCGTGCCGTCAAGCGCCCGGGCGAGCAGGATCTGACGTGCAGTCGATGTGAGGAGATCCTCTCCCCGGACGATCTCGGTAATGCCATCCGCCAGATCGTCGACCACCACCGCAAGTTCATAGGCGGGCACATCATCGCGGTTCCAAACCACAAAGTCGCCGAAGTCCCTGAGTGGCGTTCGTTCAATCAACCCGCAACGGCCGTCGGTAAAGACGATGGGCGGACCATCGGGAACGCGGAACCTCCAATTGATACCTGCCGGCTCCGCCCAGTCGCCCGCCCGCTCGACGGGCATGCGCCACTCCACAGGAAAAACCGGTTCTTCGACATGTGGCGCGCTGACCGCAGCCGCCACGTCTTTGCGCGAGCGGGAGCACGGATAAATCCAGCCTCCGTCCCGGAGCCGACGCCAGGCGGCGAGGTAGCGCTCCCGGCGCCGGCTCTGGAAAACCGGTCCCTCGTCCCAGCGAAGTCCAAGCCACTCGAGGTCTTCGATCGCTGCGTCGACAAATTCCTTCCGGCAGCGGGCGGGATCGAGGTCTTCGATGCGGAGGAGGAGCGATCCGCCGGACGCTATGGCGCGCTCCGCCGCCAGGCCGAACGTTGCCGCGTGGCCGGCATGCAGATAACCTGTCGGCGTCGGAGCCAAACGTCCCCGGTAGGCCGGCCTCACGTCGGCCGCTTCAGGCCCTCGACCGGTTCCTGGCTCCATGCGGAAAAGAGCTCCTCATCCTCGAAAAGATCCTGCGGATGGATCTCGCAAGACGGCCGGCCGAGCAGACCACGACCGGCATAGGCCTGCTGACAGTCAAGGCAATAGGCGGCCAGTTCGGCCCCGAGCCAACGGCCGTCCCGCTGCGCGAGACGCGACAGGAAACGCGCCGGAGCAAACTGCGAGGAGATCCAGCGTTTGAGAAAACTTCCTTCCAGAATCTGCGCGGCGACGACGAGTTGATCAAAACGCGTCCCGACCTGTGCGATGGCCGTCGCCGCGATCGCTTCACCGGCGGCCGACGTGCACTTGCGCGGCTTGCGGAAAAAGATCTGGGTTTTCGGATCGTTAAAAATCTTTGCCAGATCGACCTTCGCCACGTCGCGGCCGCCAGTGAGCTCAACGCCTTCATTCTCGCCCGTGACCACCAGCACGCCCGTGACGTGGATATCGCTCAGCCTCGACCAGCGCGTGAAATAGGAGATGCCCCGCGAGAGGAGGGGCGAACCAGTGTAGGTGAATCCAACGTAGCCGGGCTTGTAGTTGTCGCCGAAGGCGGGCAGGAGCGACTGCATACAGAACCGGGGGCTCGCCAGACGACGCGTGTCCAAGCGTTTCATAGCGGAACACCCTAACACCGCAGCCGGCACACCGCCAGCGTCTTGCGGGAGGCCGGACCGCATGCGAACGTGCCCGCGTGCCACCCGTGCCGACACAACCTCTTCCCTCGAGCCTCCAGGTCATGTGGCAGCGGTGGGAACGCCTGCTTTTTCTGCACTGGGACTACGATCCGGCGGCCGTCCAGGCAACACTGCCGCCGGGGCTCACCGTCGACACGTTCGAAGATCGGGCCTACGTGGGCGTCGTGCCGTTTTTCATGTGCGGCGTGCGGCCGCGAGGGTTGCCGGCCGTTCCCTGGCTTTCGGATTTTCTCGAGCTCAACGTCCGCACCTATGTGCGCGATGCCTCCGGCCGGCCGGGGGTCTGGTTTTACTCGCTCGACTGCGATCAACCCGTCGCCGTGCGCATTGCACGGACTTTTTTTGCGCTTCCTTACTTCGATGCAACGATGAGCGCCCGGCGCTCAGGGGAGAAAATCCATTACGCTTGCAAGCGCTCGGGAGCCGTTGCCGGATGCTCGCTCGAATACGGCCCGACCGGCATCGCCGCGCCTGCCGAAAGCGGGTCCCTTGAGGAATTTCTTGTCGAACGCTACCGGCTCTTCTCCGCACGCCGCGGCCGCCTCTTCACCGGGTGCGTCTGGCATCCGCCCTACGGGATCGCCAAGGCGGCCTTCTCGGGAGATGCCCAGGAACCGCTCCGCCAGGCCGGATTCCCGACCGGGGACCGGCCACCCGTTCACGCGGCCTTCTCGCCCGGCGTGCGGGTGAAAATTTTTGCGCCTTCCGCGGTGAGGTGACTGGATTTTTCCGATTTACAGACGGACGGAAGCGGAAGATAGTGCCCTCCCTGTCGCTCACGTGGCGGAACTGGCAGACGCGTACGGCTCAGGACCGTATGGGGTAACCCTTGGAGGTTCGAATCCTCTCGTGAGCATTTTTCCCGCAGGGAAAACCTTCTTTCCGTGCTGCCTCAACAAGATCCCGAATTTGTCCGGCGGACGTTCTCGTCGATTTCGAGGCGTTACGATTTCGCCAACCACCTGCTCAGCGGAGGGATGGATTTTCTCTGGCGGCGGGATGTCGCGAAGATCGTCGCCGCGCGGAAACCATCCGCCGTTCTCGACCTTGCCACCGGCAGCGGCGACCTGGCCATCGCCCTGCAATCCCGCTGCCCGGAGGCCACGGTCATCGGGGCCGATTTTTGCCTGCCGATGCTGGAAGAGGCGCGGAAAAAGCACTTTCCCCTGCTCGTCCAGGCCGACGCCCTGGCGCTGCCGTTTGCGGTCGAAAGCTTCGATGTTGTGACGATCGCTTTCGGCCTGCGCAATATGGCCTCCTGGGAAAAAGCGGCGGCGGAATGCGCCCGCGTTCTTCGCCCCGGCGGATTGCTTCTCGTGCTCGATTTCGCCCTGCCTCGGAGTCCTGTCTTTCGCTCGATCTACCGGATCTATCTCCATCACGTGCTGCCGCGCATAGCCGGTTGGACGACCGGCCGTCCGGAAGCCTACGAGTATCTCGGCGAGTCCATCGAATCGTTCCCCCGCTGGGAGCGGATGAATGCGCTCCTCGATGCGGGAGGCTTCACGTGTGCACGGCCGAAGGCCTATTGTGCCGGGATCGTCGCTCTTTATCAGGCCACGCGATCAAATCCCCCGGCCGAGCGGAACTCCGCCAAGAGCGCCGCGTAGGTCGCCGAGGGATTATCGCCCAAGGGGTCGACGGCAAGACGTTTGAGGTCGTTCGTGTAGTCGACGCGGAACAGTCCGAAGCGCGGCGTGAACGATCCCCACTCGTAGTTATCGGTCAACGACCAGTGCAAGTAGCCGAGAATCGGAACGCCCTCATCGAGGAGACGGCGGACTTCCCCGAAGTGCTGTCGGAGAAAGTCGCTCCGCGTCACACGGTCGCGGCGGCCACGGCACTCGGAGTTGTCGTATTTGCAACGCTGCGCCATCCCATTCTCGGCAATGAGGATGCCCCGGCCGGCAAATGCGCTCGAGTAATACTTGCAGAAGGCATGCAGGCCGCCCGACAGCACATGCCAATCCCACCACTTGCTCGAGAGACCGTCCATCAGATGCCCGTGGAGGCTGCCGCTGGGAAACTCCAAATCCTCAAAAACCGGCGGCCGGAAAATGTGGCCAAGAAACGGGTCGTAATAATCGAGCCCGAGAAAATCCAGGCTCCCCGGTCGCTTCGACCGCGCGAGCTCGCCGAGGAAATACGAAAAGGTTTTCTCCGTCGCCGCCCGTGCAGCAAAGAAGTCCGCAACGATGTGAATGGCCTTGCCGACCTGCGCCAGGAGATCCGTGCGCCCGATCAGGCTGGCTTCACCGAGACCCTTGCGGAGCGCTTTCTCCCGCGAGGCGAGATAATCGTTGAGCTCGCCTTCGCGCACACCGGTCTCACGCAGGCAGAGGAGGTCGAGCAGAAGATTCTCCGACCAGTAAACGTCGCTGCAAAACGTATTCATCGTCACCATCGGACGACTCCAGCCCCGCTCCTCATAGAGATCATGGATGGCATTGTAAGCCCTCAGGTGGGCGGAAAGGAGCCGGTTGTAGGCCCGGACCCCAACCGTAATGCCCGCCTCGCTGCCGCCCGGAAAATGGCGGTTAAAATACGTATTCAGAACGAGCATATTCGGCTCGTTGAGCGTCACATACCACGCCACCGGCGCCTGCCCGAGCGGACCGGTGAGACGGTCGTTAATACGGGTCAGAGAAACGCGAACAAAGGTTGCGAAAACTTCGGGCGTGGCATCGTCCAACCACGCATCGACACCCAGCCAAGCGGGGTGCGTGAAGTGGTGCATCGTGACCACCGGTTCCATCCCGGCTGCACGGCAGGCGGCGATACGGTCCGCATAGGCATCGATCGCCACCTCGTCAAAATCCGGCGCATGGCACGGCCCCGGCGACGACGAGGGCTGCACCCGTGACCACTCGATGCTCAGGCGGAAGGCGTTAAGTCCCATGCCCGCCGCTAGATCAAAGTCCGACCGGTAGCGGTTCCAGAAATCCACCGCACGGCCGGTGCGC
The DNA here is from genome assembly GCA_964607615.1 of uncultured Chthoniobacterales bacterium. GTDB lineage: Bacteria > Verrucomicrobiota > Verrucomicrobiia > Chthoniobacterales > Terrimicrobiaceae > CAZSMN01. Next base: position 22,394 of record CAZSMN010000010.1, read on the forward strand.
TCGACCTTGCCGGCCGCCTCGTGGGCACCCCAATTGTTCCGGGGTTGGCCCGGACCGTTGTAGCCGCCCTCGCTTTGGTAGCCCGACGTGGCGACGCCGGCGAGGAAGGGTGCGCGGATTGGAAGTGTGCCCATGCGCGTGATCGTCAGCTTCCGGTTTCGGTCGCAATGCGCTTGCGCAGGGCCTTTTCGCGGAGCTTGGAAATAACCGCTGGCTTGCGCTCCGGCGAGTCCAACACAATCGATGCGATGTCCTTCGCGGCCTGGGGACGCCCGAGGGCTCTGGCATTCTTCGACATGAGGCGTATGCGCTCAGGGTCATCGAGCAGGCGGCGGAGCTTGTGGACCACGACCGTGACCTCTGTGCATTTCACCGCGGCGCCTGCCTCGAGGAGAACGTCGGAGTTCCTCTCTTCCTGACCACCGATCGGATCCAGGATCACCATCGGCAACCCGCGCGCGAGCGCCTCGGCCGTTGTCATTCCGCCTGGCTTGCTCAGCAAGAGCGTTGCCGCCCCCATCAGATCGGGCATTTCCGATGTATAACCGTAAACGCGGAAATCGTCCGGCCGGTCCTTTACCAGCTCGGCCACCTCGGCACGGAGCTCCTCGTTTTTTCCGCAGACAATGATCGCCTGAAAATCCCTGTCGAGTTGCAGGAGACGCCGGACAACAGCCGTCGCAGGGCTCAGCCCCAGCGTTCCGCCAGCCACCAGCAGGGTCGGACGGTCCGTCCGGAGACCGTGACGTTTCAAGACCGCCACACGATCGACCTCCCGTTCGAAATCCGGCTCCACCGGAATGCCCGTCACCTCGATGCGATCGCCCGGCAGGCCCAGCGCTTCCATGTGGAATTTGTCCTCGTCCTGCGCGACGAAGTACCAGTTGAAAGCCCGTGTGATCCAGAAGGCGTGAAAATGAAAATCCGTCACCACGATACCGAGGCGGGCATCCAGCTTGCGGTTGCCGATGAGCCACGAAAGAACTCCGGCCGGCATGAAGTGCGTGCAGATAATGATGTCGGGACGGAACTCTTTCACGAGATTGATAAGCGGCAGGGCCTGCGGCAGATCGAGTGCAAGACGGCCTTTGTCTGACACCCACGGGGAGTCGCTTGACTCATACCACCAGCCCAGAAAATCCGGCAGCAGTGCCGAGAGCTTTGCGTAGAGCGTGGAGTAGAGCTGCTTGTGGAGGACGTTCGTGTGATCGAGCGAGTCGTCGGAAAGAACCTCCTCAACATCCGGCCGGTCGCGGAACGCCTTAGCGAGCGCATCCGCCGCCTTCACGTGACCGGACCCGACCGAGGCGGACAAAATCAGAACTCGCTTGCTCATCAGGCGGACACTCTGCCCCACCTGGCGCGCCGGTTCAACTCTGTTGGCTGCGTCGCCTAATCGCCCTTGCCAAAGAGCGTTTCCCGCATAAGCGAATAAATGCGGGTATTGTCGAAGCTCCCGTTCACCTGTCCGGCATTCTTGCCCGCCGCGCGGACCACGATGCCACCGCTGGCATCAAGGAGCGTGCTCCAGGTGATGATGAAAGGCAGCTCGCGGCCGGATTTGTCCGGCTTCGCCAGGAACGGCTTGCCACCGGGCGCCGTGCTGTAGGGAGCGCCATTTTGGTCGCGACCGTTGGCGATCAGCGCGAGCTTCTCCGGCGTGGGGGTGACGCCCACCGTATCCATCGAGCCCGCCGCGCTGTCGGCCGCGGTGATGAGAAGAGTCTCCGGATTTTTTTCCACGAAGTCCAATGCCACGCCGAATGCATCGTCGGCCCGCTTGAGCGCGTGCAAGGTGCCGAGGGCGTTGTTGGCGTTGCCGAAATTGTCCGCCCCTTCCTCCTCCACAACGAGGAAAAACGGCCCCGGAGCGAGCACCTTCAGCGCGGCGGCAGTCATCTCCGCGAGCGTGGGAGTCTCGGGCTTGAACGGCGGAAGCTTGAGCGCCTCCATCTGCGCCTCACCCATGTCGTTGAAGGTATCCTCCTCGGCAAAGATCCCGAGCAGCCGCTTGGTTCCCGCCGGCACGGCCGCGAGTTCCTCTTTTGTAAAAACGACTGTGTAGCCCAGCTTCTTTGCCTCGGCGATGAGGTCGCGACCATCGGTGCGCTTGCCGGCTTTGGCGAATTTTCCCGCGGCCCCCTCGGGCAAAAACCACTCCTCCCCACCGCTCAGGATCACGTCGGCCCCGGACTCGACAAGCTGCTTCGTGATCTCCTCATAACCCTCGCGCTTGTTCACGCTCGCCAGGAAGCAAGCCGTGCCGGGCTCGATCACACTGCCGGAATTCACAATGCCGACCTTCACCCCTCGCTCGATCGCCTCGTGCATGAGGCTGCCCTTGCGGCCGGAGGCGGAAACCGGACGTTCGTCGCTCTTGCCATCTGTGCCGAAGGCCTTCACCGGCACCTTGATCCCGTAAGCATGCGTCGTCGCGCCGCCATTCGAAGTCGCAGTCACCGAGTCTTCCATATGGCCGCGGTAAACCGCGACATTCGGCAGGCGGTCCCAGTTCAGGTCGGCATCCGGCCCCGCCCAATAAAAACGCGCTGCCTGCCAGTGCGAAATCCCGGCACCGTCGGGATGAATAAAGATCACATTCGAGGCAGAGACCGCCGGGACGACGAGGAGGAGAGAGAAGAGAATGCGCCACATGGTCGCGCAAAAATGCCCGCCTCCCCGCAGGACACAAGGAGGGAATCGTGACAATTCTGTCGCGCGGGTTACTCCGCCCGCTCGAGTTCCTTCATCCGGCGGTCGATCAGAAACGGGCCGAAGGGGATGAGCGCTGCGATGAAGACAATCGCGGCACGCAGGACGGGCCAGCGGTCGCGGAAAAAGACGTTGGCGAGCGCAAGGCAGAACGCCATGAACAGAATGCCATGGATCCACCCCACGATCTGCACGGCCATCGGCAGCCCGGCGGCGTATTTCAGCGGCATGGCGACCCCGAGCAGGATGAGAAATGAGACGGCCTCGGTGAGGGCCGTCACCCGCAGCAAATGAACCGGCGACATCATGACCCGGCGGACCCTACGCAGGGCCGGGCTGAGTTCAAGCCGGAATCCGCCCCGCGGGATCTCACTGGCAAGCGGGGGATTCATCCGCTACAGAGGTCGGATGTCTTCAAAGTGGATCGTTCTTTTTCTCCTGCTGGCGGGCATCGCAACCTGGGCTGCCTTCCGGGTCGATCAGCCCGTCCGCGACGCCCTTGTTGAAGCGCAAGGCAAGAACTGGAGGAAGACCGGGGAATTCCGTTTCTATTCCGCCGTGCGCAAATATGGCGACTGGCCGCCGCTCATGGCCGCCGCGGGAGTGGCGCTCGTTCTGGTGAGGTTGTCCGGCAGCCGCCGCTGGTCGCGCATCCTCGTCGCAGCCATGGTGGCCTCGACGCTGGCAGGCATCCTCGCCAATGCCTCACGGCTTACGACGGGACGGACCCGCCCGCGCGAGAGCCCGAAGATCGAGCAGGGGTTTTACGGTCCAGTGCATGAGGGGAAAATCCTGATCGGCCAGCCGGGATACAACTCCTTCCCGTCCGGCCACACCGCGACCGCCTTTGGCTTTGCACTCGTTTTCCTGATCGCTGCCCCGCTTCCGGGCGTGCTGGTCGTCATCGGTGCCGGTCTCGTCGCCTGGGCAAGCATCGCGCTGGGGGCGCACCATCCCTCGGATATCACGGTTTCGATCTTCCTCTCGGCCGCCGTCGCATGGTTCGTCTGGCGATGGATGCAGGGACGTGGCGGAGAGCGTGTCGAGAGGCTTTTGCGGTTTCCCGCCGTATGAGCCACTCTGCGGTGGATTTTCTGCAGCGCAGCTTTGCGCCGGTCCTATCATCGCGTGCGATCCTGTGGGCGACGCTTCTCCTGGCGGTTGCGCTTTTTGCCGGCGCGAATCTCCCGTGGCACCTCGACGAATACGATCAGGCCAAACAGGCTTATGTCGCCTACGAGATCTCCAAAGGCGGAGATTGGCTCTACCAGCACACGCCCCGCGGCGATACCGCGACCAAGCCCCCACTGGCAGGCTGGATCTCGCTCGCGCTGCGGGCCATCGGCGTTCCTTGGGACCTCGCATGGCGGCTGCCGGGGTTTGTCATCGCGCTGGTGCTCCTCGCCATGCTTCTGCGCGCGGGCCGCGAGATTCTCCCCGACGGCGGAGCCACTCTGGCTGCGGCGGCTTTTTCCCTGAATCTCCTCACCCCGCGCCTCGCCACGCTCGTCCGCACGGACATGATGCTGACGTTTTTCATCTTCGTCTGCGGATGGATGATCCATCGCAAAATCCGTGACGGCACGGCTTGGAAAACGGGCGAGCGAATCGTCTTTGGCGCTGCCATGCTCGCGGCGCTCCTCACGAAGGGACCGATCATTTACGCGTTTTTGCTGCCGGGGATGGCAGCGTTTCTTTTTCTGGCACCGAAGGGCAGAAAGGCGCTCGTCTGGAGCGGCTGGTGGACGTGGGTCCTGCCGCTCGCCGTGTTTGTCATCTGGGGTGTCAACGGGCTCGTTAACAATCGCGAGTTTTACGAAGACGTCGTGGTCCGCGAGTTTTTCAGCCGCTTCGACCAGAGCCTGAAGTCCCACGAGCGCCAGCAACCGCTTTGGTTCTACTTCCCGCACCTCCTGCACAAATTCCTTCCCTGGAGCCTGCTCCTCATTGCCCTGCCCGTAGCCTCGCAAAATGTGCGCAAGGCCATCCGCGAGCGCCCGGAGGTCCTCTGGCTCGTCTGCTGGGCCTTGGGTGGCCTGCTCCTGATGACGTTCGTGCCTTCGAAACGCGTCGACCGCATCTACCCGGTCGTCCCGCCTCTCTGCCTGCTGCTCGTTTCGTTCGTCGCGGCCTGCCAGTGCGGTGCCAAGGTCAGAGCCTGGACGGGCGCCTGCGTGCTGGCAGCCGTGCTTTTTGCCGGATGCTACTTCGCAGGCATCGTTTGGATCGGCACGCTGGCCCATGACGACCGGCTCGTGAACCTCGGATCCTCCGTTCGCGACATCGCGGGCTCCCGAACCTTCGCCATGGTCGACTCCCGCGACGAGGGAATGGTCCTTTACACCGATGCGCCGGAGTTTCTCAAACCGCGCGAGGCGGCCGAGCTCTGGAAGGCGGGCAAGATCGATGCACTGCTCGCGCCGGAACGGGCCCTCCCCAACCTCCCGGAAATGCCGGCCCCGGTCCTCGAAGCCTCCGGCAAGCGCGAACCTCGATATTTTCTTTTCCTCCGGACCTCTCAACCCTAAACCAGTCCCCATGTCTTACGAAAACGTCACACCTCCCGCCGGCGAAAAAATCACCATCAGCGGAGGCAACCTCACCGTACCGAACAACCCGATCATCCCCTTCATCCGTGGCGACGGAACCGGCCGCGACATCTGGGCTGCCAGCGAACGCGTCTTCGATGCCGCTGTAGCCAAGGCCTACGGAGACAGCCGCAAGATCTCGTGGTTCGAGGTTTTTGCCGGCGAGGCCTCGAAGAACAAGTTCGATACCTGGCTCCCGGACGACACCGTCAACGCTTTCAAAGAATTCCTCGTCGGCATCAAGGGCCCGCTCACCACGCCCGTCGGCGGCGGCATCAGCTCGCTCAACGTCGCCCTGCGCCAGATGCTCGATCTCTATGTCTGCCTTCGTCCGGTCCAGTATTTCACCGGCGTGCCGAGCCCTGTGAAGCATCCCGAGAAGGTCGACATGGTCATCTTCCGTGAGAACACCGAGGACATCTACGCCGGCATCGACTTCCCCGCCGGCTCCGAGCAGGCCCTCGGCCTTCTCAACTGGCTGAAATCGAACTACCCGAACCAGTTCAAAAAAATCCGCTTCGGCGAAGAGGCGATCGACCTCGTCGGCGTGGGCATCAAGCCGGTTTCCAAGCCCGGCACCGAGCGGCTCATCCGCTCCGCCATCGAATACGCCATCATCAACGGCCGCAAGAGCGTCACCATCGTCCACAAGGGCAACATCATGAAATACACCTCGGGCGCGTTCCGCGACTGGGGCTACGAGACCGCCAAGGCCGAATACGGTGCGGTCGAGATCGATGGCGGCCCGTGGTGCAAGATCCCCGAAGGCAAGCGCGGTGCTGGCCTCGTGATCAAAGATGCCATCGCCGACATCACGCTCCAGCAGGTGCTCACCCGCCCGTCCGACTTTGACGTCATCGCCACGCTCAACCTCAATGGCGACTACCTCAGCGACGCCCTCGCCGCACAGGTCGGCGGCATCGGCATCGCCCCCGGAGGCAATATCAACTACCTCTCCGGCCATGCGATCTTCGAGGCCACCCACGGCACCGCGCCGAAATATGCCGACCAGGATCTCGTCAATCCCGGTTCGGTCGTTCTCTCGGGCGAGATGATGCTCCGCTACATGGGATGGAACGAGGCCGCTGACCTCATCCTCAAAGGCCTCAACGGTGCCATCGCCAGCAAGCGCGTCACCTACGACTTCGCCCGCCTCATGGACGGTGCCACGCAGATCAAATGCAGCGAGTTCGGCGATAACATCATCGCCCACATGTAACGTTGCGGGCTCACCGGCAACCGCCGGGTCGCGGATTCCGACCATCAACGGACGGATAAAAAAAC
>CAZSMN010000011.1:0-28879 GCA_964607615.1 uncultured Chthoniobacterales bacterium
ACGTCTCCAAGCTCTTCCTCGACATCCACCGCGACGGCCAAGCCTCGCAGATCCCCAACACCGACAAAGCCATTGGCCATTTTCTCAAATCTCTCCCTGCTGACGCCATGCTTGTCTGCGAATCCAGCGGTGGTTACGAAGCCCTTCTCATCACTCAGGCTCATGCCGCCAAGCGACCCATCGCTCGCGTCAACGCCCGGCAAATCCGCGACGTCGCCAAAGCCAAAGGCCGTCTTGCCAAGACCGACACCCTTGATGCAGCAGTCATAACGGACTTCACCCAGGTCTTTCATCCCAGCCCGTTGTCTCTTCCCGACCCGCTCCAGCACGAGCTCGCCGGCCTCGTCAAGGTTCGCAGCCACCTTCTCACCCAAATCACCCAGAACAATAACCTCAAAGAGACCATCTCAGACAAAGCCCTTCTGGCCATCCTCACTAGCAGCACCGCATCCCTCAAAAAACAGGAAGCCAAAATCCAAGCCCTTATCGCTGCAAATATTAAACTCTCTCCCGCGTTGACCTCACGAGTCGCCCGCCTCCAGGAAGTCCGTGGCATCGGCTTCGTTACCGCCTTCTCCCTCGTCTCCTTCATGCCCGAACTCGGATCCCTCTCCGACACTCAGGCCGCCTCCCTCGCTGGCGTGGCTCCTTTCAATCACGACAGTGGTCAATACCGTGGCCAAAGGCACATCCGGGGTGGTCGCTCCAAGATCCGCAATGCCCTCTACATGGCCGCTCTCGTCGCTTCCCGTCACAACCCCATCCTCAGAGCCCTCTACCTTCGTATCCTCGCCGCCGGCAAACCCAAAAAACTCGCCCTCACCGTCCTCATGCGCTAACTCGTTCTCCTCGCCAACCGCCTCTTAAAATCGCCCACCTTTGCCCTTGCGAACTAAGACAGTTGCTGACCCATGTCCCTTCGAACCAAAGATCCGGCCTCCGCCCAGCCCGTCATGAACCGCCGGGGTTTTCTTCGTCTCACCGGGGCGACCGGCTCGGTGATGTCCTTGGCCGGAACCAGGCTTCTCGCCCAGACGACGCCGACCAGTCCAGCGGCCATCCGGTTCGCAGCGATCGGGGAATTCGGCCAGAACTTTCCCGACCGGATTTTCCCGTTCGACCGCGTGGCGGCGATGATGCGGCGCTGGAATCCGGACTTCATCGTTTCCGTCGGTGACAACAACTACCAACTCGGTCTGAATATGGTGAACCAACGTTTCCCAATCCCCGGATAGCCCGCCCACAGCGTCAGAAACGGAGGGTATCAATGGGAGAAGTTGGAACGGTTGCTGCTCCAACGGCCGGGATACCGAACAAAACAAGAACCAGACCACCTTGAAACTACTTCACTCCATTTTGCGCATGATTGCGCTCCTCGCCTTCGGGTTGCCTCTGGCCAGCGCGCAGATCACCTTCGACATGGCGATCGTGGGGAATCCCGGGAATGCGAATGATTCGACCGGCTACGGAGCCGTCGCCTACGATTACCGGATCCAGACGACGGAGGTGAGCCTGTTTCACTACACGGCTTTTCTGCAAGCGGTTGCAGCGACAGATACCTACAATCTCTACAACTCAAACATGGGGAGCAATGCGAACATTGAGGGGATCACGCGGAACGGCATCAGCGGGAGCTACACGTATTCGGTGAGCGGAACGGGAGCGCGTCCGGTGACGTTTGTGAACTGGTTCGATGCTGCGCGGTTCGCCAACTGGGTGGCCAATGGACAGCCGATGGGGGCGCAAGGGAATGCGACGACAGAGAATGGAGCCTACACGCTGAGCGGAGCAACGAGCGGAGCGACTCCGACCAAAAACGCCATCAATCCAAACACCGGAGCGACAACAACGTTTTGGCTTCCGGATGAGAACGAGTGGTACAAGGCGGCCTATTACGACCCAAGTGCCGGGGGGCCTCCGGGTGATGATTACTGGCTTTATCCGACACGGAGTGACACCGCACCCGGAAACGCAATCGGGGCAGGCACAAACCAGGCGAATTATTATGCAGGAGATTTTTCCGTGACGCAGAGCTCAAGCTACAGCAGCGGCCAGAATTATCTGACAGAGGGAGGAGCCTTTGGGGGGTCGGCGAGTTTCTACGGGACCTATGATCAAGCTGGGAACGTGTGGGAGTGGCACGATCCGATAAGCGGTTCGTCTCCCGGCATCCGTGGAGGCTCCTGGGTCGACATCGGCAGCTACATGGAGTCCTCCTATCGCGGAAGCTTCGACTCCTCGAGCGAGAGCAGCAGCGTGGGCTTCCGACTGGCCAGCATCCCAGAACCGTCAACGGCGGCACTGATGCTGATCGCCGGCGGCGCCTATTGGTTCATAAGGCGTAGAAAAGCCTCCCGTTGACCTTTATTCCCGCAAGAACCCTTGAACGGCTTCGCAATGGAAACCCCTTGTCTCGCCGCTTAACACCCATAAATTCCTGCCATGTCTGAGTGCCCCGCGCCCGCCGATCCGCATTCCCATCACCACGGTGTCAGCCGCCGCCGCTTCCTCCAGCTATCCGCCCTCGGCGGCGCCGGCCTGGCCTCAGCGAGGTTTTCGCAGCTGATGGCGCAGACAAACCCGACCGGACCGGGTGCTATTCGATTTGCGATCATCGGCGATTATGGGGAAACGCTTGCGGACCAGATCTACCCGGTCGACCGGGTGGGGGCAATGATCCGCAGTTGGAACCCCGAGTGGGTTGTCAGTCTGGGGGATAACAATTACATCCTCGGCCAGGCGGAGACCATCGATACAAATATCGGCAAGAATTTCACGTCCTTCATTTATCCGAAGACGACCGAGATACCGGTCCAGTACCCCTACCCTTCTGGCGCCCCGCTCTACAACCGTTTCATCCCCTGTCTCGGAAATCACGACTACGGCGATGTCTTCAACGACATGGTGCCGACCGTTGCGAATGTTGCGGCTCCGACTCCCTATTTTCAGTATTTTCGCAGGGCGCTCCGCACCGGCACGGCAGCCGCGCCGCATACCGCGATCACGTTTTCTGACAACGCGGTGGGCCAGACTTACGACATCGGCTTTCTCTCGGGCGAAGTCGAGAATTTCTCCACCTACCAGGAGAGCGAGAACCTGCGGTTCTTCGACGTCCGGCTTGGAACTCCGACAGGGCCCTCCTCGGTGCATCTGTTCGTCTTCGACAGCGATCCCGGCACGCCCTACAGCGGCTTTGCCAACGACCGGCAGATCCCCAACCGCGATGGCTCACCGAGCCCTTATGTGGAGGTCGCTGTCCAAGCCAAATGGCTCAAGGCGAAACTGGCCGCCAGCACCGCGCGGTGGAAAATCGTCATCTTCCATCACCCGCCGTACAACTCCGCACCCGGAGCGCAGGACAGCCAATACACTTACGTGCGCTGGCCCTTTCAGGAATGGGGGGCGACGGCCGTCATCACCGGGCATGTTCACAACTATGAGCGTCTGGAAATGCCCGACCTCGGCCCGAACAATGAGCCGGATTTCTCCAAGCCGGTGATCCCTTACATCGTGAATGGCGCTGGCGGATTCATCCCGGAGAACGGGTTTGATCCCAGCTTCGTCGTTCCCGGCAGCAAGGTCCGCGTTTCGGAGTATGGAGCGCAATTGGTCACCGCCGATGACAATTCGATCAATTTTCTCTACTTCGACATCAATGGCGTCCTGCGCGATGTGCGCACGATCTACGCCAACAACGCGGCCGGAGCGCCGCAGGTGGAATTCGGGGGGCGCGAGTTCGCGGTGCCGGCAGTGGGCGGCATCATCCAAATCCCGGTGCAGCGTCTCGGCAACCTCTCGCAGGCCCTCGACGTCGGGTATTCGACCATGGACGGCACGGCGGTGGCGGGCGTCAACTACACAGCCACCAGCGGCACGCTTCGCTTCGAGCCGGGCGAGGCCACAGCGACGATCCCCATCGCGATCAATAGCGTCCCGATTTTTACCCCCGGGCAGGTGCCCTGGGAATCGCTTCTCTTCTCGGTGTTGCTCACCAATCCCAGCAGCGGGACGCTCGGCTTTTTCAGCGTTGCCACGGTGATCCTGGTCGACACGGCTGACACTCCGATCAACAACCAGCTCCTCTTCATCGAGCAGACCTACGAAGACCTTTTTCAGCGCCCTGCCACCCCTTCGGAAATTACCGCTGCACAGCAGGCGATCGGCGTGCTCGACACGTGGCTCGAGCGGGCCAATTGGATCTACTCCCTCGTCAACACGACCTTCACCACCGAGCCCGTCTGGACGGTTTCCCAGATCTACACTCTGCTGAATCTCTCGACGGCGGAGTTCATTGCCAGCCAAGCCGAGCCGCCAAGCTTCGCCGACCTGCAAAACGGCCTCTCGCTTTACGACCAGCAACTCCCCGACACTACCGCTTCGAAGACCGCGGTTAGCCAGGCTTACAACCTCAACGTGCTCGCTCTTGTCGACTCAAAGGTGCCGGGCTTCTCCACCGACAACGACCTCTTCATCCTGACGATCTACAAGACCGTCGTATTGTCACCAACAGAGTTTCCGACTCAGGCTGATTTTGATTACTGGAGCGGCCAGCTCTCCAATGCCAGCCCCGCTGCGCGCGAACAGTCCCGCAACCTCATGCTGGCCCGACTCAGCACCGAGTCGTTTGATCCGCCGCCCGTCGCGGGTATGACCTCCTTCGATCTGACCAGCACAAACCGCAACAAGGTCGTTTTTGGCGTCCTGCTCGCCGGGCTCATGCGCGTGCAGCTCACGATGCCAGAATTCATCGGCGGCTACGTGCTTCCCGCGAATCTCGGCCCCATCGGAGCCATAGATTGTATTTTCAACATCCTCCAATCCTCTGCCTACGCGGCGCGGTTTACGATCACTTCGTATGAAGGTTACATCGACTCGGTGAAAGGCCACCTGCCGCTGGCGGCGCGCGAGCCCGATGCAGATCCCGATGGTGATGGCGCTACGAATTTCGAGGACTACTCGTTTGCGATCACCTCCGGTCAGGCGGGTTCGACCCCGCTCACCGAGTTGCAGGTAGAAACAGAAGGCGGCCAGGTTTTCGCCTTCTTCAGCTACCGCCAGGCAGCGAATGTCAAACGCGTCGAGTTTCTCGTCCAGACCTCCACCGATCTCCAGACCTGGACAGTTGCCTCGAATGCCATCGCGGCAGGCGGCGTGGACATGGGCAGCTACATCAAGAAGCGCGTCCGGGTTCCCATTCCCACCCCGGCCGGACGCCTCTTCATACGCCTCCTCGTTCGGCCGAAAGCCTGAGAGCCTCAGACACGACGAGAAATTTTTTCCGTGCGGTGGGACCTTCGCCGCGAAGCAACACTGATGCGACGCTTCGCATGCGGGACCCGCTATCCCCTACCGGCTGCCTTCCTCCGCCTCTGGCAGATCCCGAAGGCCGCCAAGCCGAGGAGAATCAAAGCCATGGTCGATGGCTCGGGAACGGCAGTGTAGTTGAGAAAAATGTCACTGCCGTCTTGGTAGAGCGCGAAGGAGGCTCCGGGGCGTCCGGAGGAGAGAAGGACACCGTTTTCGTCGAGCCAGGTGGAGGGTGAGCTCAGCTCAAGGTTTGCGAACGACGTCGTAGTGCCATCCACATCATAGACCAGCCACCCGTTCGTGCCCAGCTTATCCGTGTTCCAGAAGGAATTCGTCCAATCGACATTGACGGAAAAATCAAGTGCAACGACCGTCGTCCCGCTAAAAATCAAATCGCCCCCCACGTTAACGCCGTCATAGTTGATGCCACGAACCCCGATGTTGTTGGTTTCGAGTTCCCACTCGATGGATGAGATTCCTCCGGAATAAGTGAGGTTCCCGCCCACATTCTGCAGGCCCGGGCTGCTGCCCGGGGAGTGGCTGCCTATCACGGTGAGGTCGCCGATGATCGGCCCGCTGCCACCAAGCATGGCACCGGCTTCGACGATGGCATTTCCATCGAGAGCGCTATCGAGGTTGAGTCGGCCGCTGCTCACCGTGGCACCGCCCGCTGCGGTCAGAGCCCGGTCGAGCGTCCATGTCCCCGTGCCCTGCTTGACGAGCGAACCAGAGAAGGTTGTCGCGCCGGTGACGGCGGCGGAGTAGGTCTGGTTCCCGGCGCCATCGAGGATGAGGGTCGTCCCGGAGTTGTTGCTCATGTTCAGCTCGCCGTTGATGGTGCTGCCGGAGAGGAGCTTGACCGAATTGGCGGCGCTCCCCATTGAGACACCGCCATTGATCGTGCCCGCGTTGGTGAAGGTGGCGTTGCCGCCACTGAAGGAAACCCCGAAGCCATTGCCACCGCCGACCCCCGAGCCTAATCCTCCCGAGATGGTGGCGCCGGTTTCGTTGATCAGCGTCCCGCCGCCGAGAAAAGCAACGCCATTGCCGCCCAGGCCGAAGGGCGTGGAACCGCCCGCGATGAGTGCGTCGGTCTGGTTCGTCAGAGATCCGCCGACTTGGAACACGACGCCCGCCCCGCCATTGGCAAATCCGTCGAGGGTGGCCCCGCCTTGAATCGTCGCGCCGAAGGGATTCACGAATGTCGAGTTGCCAAGGAAGCTCACGCCCACGCCACCGTTTCCGCCGGTGACGACCGATTGCCCGCCTGCTCCGCCGGTGATCTGTGCGTCGGTCGCGCTCGTGAAAGTGGCCCCCGCTCCGACGATGACCCCTGCGCCCCCTTGGCCTCCCGTGGTGAGACCGAGGCTGCCCGATTCCCCCCCTGCTCCGCCCGAGATGGACACGCCGGCGGAGCCGACAAAACTCGCGCCAGGGCTGAGGACCATGCCGGTGCCTCCAGCGCCTCCATTGCTGGTATCATCAGATGACGACCATCCGGCCCCTCCCGTGATCGAGCCATTGCTCAAATTCACCACCGTCCCCGAGGCGGCCTCGACGCCCGTTCCTGCCGCTCCTCCCGGTCCCGTGCCCACCGCGCCTGTAACGGTGGAGGCCGTCGTGATCGTGCCGATTTGCAGTTGTCCCCCAGAGATGCTGGCTCCACCAAAGGTGTTGTTTCCCGTCAGGACGAGCAAACCTTCACCCAGCTTTGTGAGAGATCCGCCAGTGCTGTTGAGCGCCGTGTTGAAACTCACGTTGTTGGAGTTGGTATCAATAACAAAGTTCTGGCCGGCAGCGGTGCTGAACTGGGAGGAAAAGTCCTGCGTGAGGCCGGGCCCATAACGCAGCGTGCCGCCGGCGAAGCGGATGGCCCCCGAGCCCAACGCGCCGGAATTTGCCACCGTAAGAACACCGCCCTCGAGCGTCGTTCCACCACCAAAACTCAACGCCTGATCGAGCGTCCACGTGCCAGTGCCCTGCTTGAAGAGCGAGCCGGCAAAGGTCGTCGTGCCGCTCACCGCGGCGGAGAGACTTTGGCTGCCGGAGCCCGCGAGGGTAAGGGTGGAACTGAGGTTGCCGCCGATATCAAGGTCGCCGGTAATGACGCCACCCGAAATCAGAGTAACCGCGTTGGCGAGGTTGGCCATGGTCACGCCGCCGGTGATCGTGCCGGAGTTTGTGAGGTTGCCCGCCACGCCGTTGAAGACCACTCCGACGCCGCTGTAGCTGGGAGCAGAGTTGTAGCCGCCGGTGATCGTGCCTGCGTTCACCAGGGTGCCGGGGCCACCGGTGAAGGTCACGCCGGAGCCGCCGAAGCCCTCCGAGGCAGCTCCGCCGGTGATCTGGGCGCCGGTTTCATTGATGAGGGAGCCACCAGTCTCGAAGGCCACGCCGGAGCCGCCATAGCCATCGGGGGTAGCCCCGCCGGTGATTTGGGCGCCGGTTTCATTAATGAGGGAGCCACCAGCCTCGAAGGCCACGCCGGAGCCGCCATAGCCATCGAGGGTAGCCCCGCCGGTGATTTGGGCGTTGGTTTGATTCGTTAAAGACCCGCCCGCCTTGAAGACGATGCCAGTTCCGCCGAAGGAAAATCCCGTATTGCCGACCCCGCCTCGGATCGTTCCGAAGGCCGGGTTTACAAAATCCGCAGCACCAAGGAAACTCACGCCGGCCCCGCCATTACCGCCTTGCTCCAATCCGGCTCCTCCATCTCCGCCGGTGATCGAGCCGTTGATGAAACTCAGCGCTGCGCCCGGGGCGACGAGCACCCCGTCCCCGCCCGTGCCTCCCGTGTTGCCGCCGGATGTTCCGTTCGATCCAATGAGCACGACCGAGTCGAAGCTGCCGACCACCGAGCCGAGTTGGAGAGTGCCGCCGGAAACCGTGGTGCTCCCGGTGAGGGGTTCAAATCCGGTGAGGGTGAGCGTGCCCGCGCCGAGTTTTTCGAGAGTGGCCCCGCTGCTGGTCAACGAACTGGCGAACGTCACGTTGTTGCCGTTCGTGTCGATGCGGTAGAGCTGCCCGGCGGCACCGCTGAATTGCGAAGAAAAATCCTGCGTGATGCCCGGTCCGTATTGCAGGGTGCCGCCGGAGAAGGTGATCGGACCCGCGCCGAGGGCGCCCGCATTCGCGGCCTGGAGGATGCCACCCTGCAAGGTGGTGCCTGCAGAGTAGGTGTTTGCCGCCGAGAGCGTGAGGGTTCCGGCGCCGCTTTTGGTCAAGCTCCCGCCTACGCTTGTCAGCGCCGTGGCGAAGGTGACGTTGTTTCCGTTGGTATCCAGCGAATAGAGCTGGTCGGCCGCGGTACTGAACTGGGCCGAGAGATCGTCTGTCATTCCGGACCCGTATTTCAGAGTTCCCCCGGAGAAGCGCACGTCGCCGACTCCGAGCACTGACGCGCTGAAAATCTGGAGAGCTCCCCCCTCGAGGGTCGTTCCGCCCGAGTAACCAAGAATGTAGTCCAGCGTCCAGGTGCCGCTGCCCTGCTTGATGAGGGAGCCGTTGAAGGTGAGGTCGCCGGTGACGGCAGCGGAGAGGTTTTGGTTGCCTGTCCCTGCCAGGGTGAGGGTGGAACTGGAATTGAAGCTCATGTTGAGGGCTCCGTTGATGACGCCGCCGGCGATGAGCGTAACGTTGTTGGCAAAGTTGCCCATGGTGACGTCGCCGTTGATCGTGCCGGCGTTCGTGAGGTTGCCGGTTCCTCCGAGGAAGGCCACAGCCACGCCGGTGGGTCCGACCCCGCCGCTGCTGATCGCGTTTTCGCCGCCTTGGCCGCCGCTGATGCTTGCGCCTGCTGCGTTGGTCAGCGTCCCGGCTCCGTTGAACACGACGCCTCGTCCGCCGCCGCCGCCGAGCCCGTTGGCCAACGCCGCACCGCCCTGGCCGCCGGAGATTGTGGCATCGGAAGCGTTCACCAGCGAGCCGGTCGCGGAGAAAACCACGCCGTCGCCGCCGGTGCCGCCGTCGCCCTGAATGGCGGGTGTCCCGCCAAGGCCGCCGGTGATGGATTTTGCGGCTACGGTGGTGAGGCTCCCCGCGGCGGCGAAGGTAAGGGCCGCGCCGCCCGCGCCGGCGGGGCCGAAGTTCGGGTTCGCGCCGCCGACGCCGGTGCCGCCGACGTTGGTGATGGCGATGTTGGCGTAGTCGAACACCAGAGCGCCTGAGTTTGTGACGTTGCTGTAGTCGAGCGCGTTGGTAATCGTGAGGGTGGCTCCAGCGTTGTTGGTGAGCGAGAGGTTACCGGTCCAACCGGCGGAGTTGAACTCATGGAATCCGGCGGTGTGGGTAATGAGTGCCGTGCCCACCTGGTCGAGCTCGATGGTTGAGGTGCCGATGGAGAGCTGAGCGTTGCTGAGCACGAAATTGGCCCCCGTGTTGGCCACGATCGTCAGCGGGGCCTGCCCCGGACTCCCGCCGATCCCCAGTCGGCCAAAGCCCAAGAAACCGGAGAAATCGAACGCGTTTCCACCGGAGCTGGTATTGTCGCGCACCTCGTTGGACGCAAAGGGGCCGCTGCTGTTGATCACGATCGGCCCGGTGAGGCTGGCTGAGAAGGGTAGCACGCTCTCTGCGAGCGCGAAGAGCTGGCCGGAGCCCTGAAAGGTGACGGCCATCGAGGTGACAGGCCCAAAAACTGTTGGCCCTACTCCGGTGCCTTCGACAAATATGTCTCCGACCTGATTGCTCGTCGTTGCGACCGCAAAGTTATTAGCCGACGTGCCGAGACCAATCTGCAACTGCCCGGAAGAAAAAGTCGGGGAAATCGAATCCGCCCGCGCCGGAGAATTGAGGAGGAGCAGTGTGGTGAGGCAGAGGCTGACGCCAACCGTTCGCCCGTGACGGCGGGAGCGATCGTTCTGCGAACGCTGTTGATGGAGGCGGAGCCGGGACAGAAGTTCTAGCATGGTTTGCGGGAGCGAACGGGCTTGGTTGATCGGACCGCGAGCAGGACGAAGGCCAGAGCGAGCAGTGCCCATGTCGGGGGCCCGGGAATGACGGTGAACTGCAGGAAGCTGATCAGCACAACGATCAGCATCGCCCCGACGCGTCCACCACCGGAAGATCCCATCACACGGCCGGGAGAACATCCTTTCAATGCCGTCGAAACGGAACTCCTCGGGAAAGACAACCGGTTGAACATCCCAAAGCATTAGCCTCTGGCTCCTTTTTGTCAAACGGGGTTGGCGCACCGTGGTCGACACGGATCTCCGCACGCGCCGGGGTCAGAGAATCGCCGATGGCCCAGGGGCTTTGGCGGCGCGGGCGGCAGCGACGCACTACCGCGAGGAGAGCCATTGCAAGGGTGCTACCGACAAGCGCCCAGGTGGAAGGCTCGGGTATGGCGAGAGCGAAAATTGTACCGCCGCCGTTCGGGCCGCCGAACTGCGCGAGACCGTACAGCGTTTGCCCGTCGGGCGAGAAGGTAACGTTGTCGATGGGCTCGCTGCCGGTCGTGAGCGCATGAAAGGAATCGAGAATTTCGTAAGATGACCCATCCTGCGCGATGCGAAAGATCGTGCCGTCGTCGTGTGCACCGCCCTTCCGGGTCGTTCCATAGAATAGGCCGTCCAGTCCCATCACCAGCGAGCCATACGGTTCCGCACCATCCGTTCCATTACCGAAGGAGTGCAGGAGCAAAGGCGTTCCGCCCGTCTCATCCATGGCAAAAATCGCCCCCTTGTCGTAGGCTCCGCCGAACGCTGTGAGGCCGAAGACCGTCGTCGCCTTCGTGCCGGATCCCGGCGTGAGGATGCCATGCTTGCTGAGATAAGGTCCTCCTCCGGCCGCTGAAAAGTCGGCAAGAACCTCCTTCGTTGACGAAATCGGATCGAAGCGGAAGACCACCCCGGGCGCGAGGTTGTCCGACTTGGCATTCGCCACCCCCGAACCTCCGAAACGCGTCATGCCGAGGAGAAACGTCCCGGTGCTGTCCCAAACAAGCTGCCCGTGCGGCTGCGCTCCGGTGCTCATGGAAAAATCATAAAGCGTCGTCACCGCTTGCGTTGCGGATTCGTAAGAGAAGATTACCCCGCCGTTGGAGGCTCCGCCGAGCGCCGTCATTCCGTAGTACGTCGTCCCGCCGCCACGCAGGAGGCCGCTGTGAGGCTGCGCACCATCACCAAGCGGCGCCGGGGTCGTCGGACTGCCGGTAAACGTGTGGTTCAGCGTCGGATTACTTCCGTCAGTCTGGATCGAAAAAACCGTCCCCTGCCCGTCCGCTCCGCCCCGAAGAATCGGACGGAGGATCGTGTTCCCCTCGAGAGTAAGAAACCCGTGATGCGGCTGATGGCCGAAGGGATCCGGCCCGCTTGCAAAGTTCTGCAGAACCTGAAAACCCGACCCATCCGTTCCGATGGAAAAAATGACCCCGTTCCCGCCCGAGCCCCCCTCCGCGGTGAATCCGTACAACGTCGATCCGCTCAGGATCATTGATCCCTTCGGAGTCGCACCGGCCAGTCCCCCGAGGTCCGCCAGCACCTCAATGCCGCCGATCAGGCGCGGCGCCGCGAGGGCCATCATCGCAAAAAGGATAGCACCGCACTTCATGCGGCGACCATTCGCCCGACCAAGAAAACCGTCAACCGGAATCCGCCGGACGGCGGGGAAATCCGCTCAAACGATCCGACGAAGACGAAGCCCCGCGCGGAACCGATCAGACCGGACAGGCGATGCCGTCGAGCCGGGGATCGGAGGCTCCGCACATGGAGTGTCCGCCGGGCTCGATCTGGATCGCCTGAGCGCTGCCTTCGAACGTCCGCATGAAGTCGTGAGGGATCATCCAGTCGGCCGGGACTTCCTCCCCTCGGACCGGAACATGTCCCATGGCCGCCAGACGTTCGGCGAGGTCGGGGATTTCCGGATGAGGCTCCACGCGGATCCGGCGACCGTCGAGCACCCGCACACGGGGTGCATCGAGAGCCTCTTGGAGGTTCATTCCACGATCAATCAGGTTGAGAAGGATTTGCACCTGCCCCTGGGGCTGCATGTTTGCGCCCATGCAGCCGAAGCTCATGCGCAACGAACCGTCCCTATTCAGGAGCATCGCAGGCAGGATGGTATGCCGCACGCGTTTGCCAGGAGCGACGGCATTCGGATGCCCCTCGCTCATCACGAAATCCGCACCGCGATTGTGGAGGATAACGCCCGTTCCCGGAACGATGATACCGGATCCGAAGACATCGGAGATGCTGGTGATGAGAGAGACGGCGTTGTGATCCTTATCCATGACCGTAAGATACGTCGTATCCCCGTAGATGCGGCCGGCGGTGGGATTATCCAGGGCCCGCTCCGGATCGATGAGCTGGAAACGATCGTGCACATAGGCGCTGGAGAGCAGGCGATCCACGGGCACGGGATGGAAGCGCGGATCTCCAATCGCCGTCGACGCGTCGGCAAAAGCCAGCTTGAGCGCTTCGAGAACAACATGGGACGCCCGTGCCGGATCAGACTCGAACAGGCTCTGCATGTTAAACTTCTCCAGAATGCGCAGCGCAGAGAGAACCACGATCCCCTGTCCGTTCGGCGGGAGTTCCAGCACCGGATAGCCGCGATAATGGGAGGCAATCGGCTCAACCCACTCCGCTTGCACGGGCAGGAGATCGGCTGCATCGAGATATCCTCCGTGCGCGGAGAGAACCTCAAGGATCCTATCGCGGACCTCGCCTTCGTAGAATGCCGACCGCCCGGATTCCCCGATTTTCCGCCAGGTTCCGGCGAGATCGGGATTCGCGAAAATCTGGCCCGCGGCTGGTGGCTGCCCCCCCGGAAGATACGACGCGTCGCCGGGCGAAAACCGGCGGAGCTTGGAAGCGCCCCAAGCCCAGGCCATGCTGATTTTCAGGCCGACCGGAAACCCTTCGGCGGCATGCTGCACAGCGGGCGCCAGCAAGTCCTTGAGGTCCATGGAACCGAATTTCCCGTGCAACGCCAGATAGCCATCCAGCGCACCCGGCACGGTAACCGTAGCACCTCCGGCGGCAGGCATCGTATCGCAGCCTTCCGCTTGGAGCGCCGCCATCGTGAAACGCGAGCCTGAGCGGCCGCTCGCATTCAGGCCGTGAAATTTCCCCTGCCAGTGCACCAGCATGAACGAATCGCCCCCGAGGCCATTCATCATCGGCTCCGTGACATTGACCATGGCCGCCATCGCAACGGCCGCGTCGATGGCATTGCCCCCGGCCTTGAGAACATCCCGCCCGACCACGGCTGCCAGAGGCTGGCTCGAACAAGCGATACCATGCCTGGCATAGACAGGCGCCCTTCGGTTATTGAACGAATCCATTTGCGCAGAATGACCTCCCACAGGGTGCGGATCCAACCCTAAAGAAAGAGCTCCGGTGTCCACGAATGATTCCGCCGGCGCCTCCTTGTTCGGGATCTAGAAATTTTGCTGACGAACCGATCGGTTGCTAAGGTGATGCTGGACCCGCCCGCCGGCCTTTCCTCATGCGAAGGATCGCAAAAACAAAGGCAGCACCGGCGAGGAGGATAACCGTTCCGGGCTCCGGCACCGCCGTGAGAGTGAACTGAAGCTTGCTTCCGTCGTAGGCAAAGTCGCCGTCGAATCCGCCCCCATTGGTGAAATAGAAATCGTCGATCGCGATTGTCGTGTTGAAAAAGCTGACCAGATCATAGGTGGACCCGACCGACCAGCCCGCATCGACGAACGTGAAACCGTAAGTCGTCCCGAAGCCATCGAGCGTGGCTGAGAGGTTGAGAAGATCAGAGGAGGCGGGCGACGGGCCGAGATCAAAGACGAGGTCGCCATCCTGCCAGAAGAGATTCTGCGCGGTCAGCGTGCCAGGGGAGTTGCCCGGCGCGACAAAGCCCCCGTTGAGCGTGATGGTGCCGACGATTCCGTTGCCGCCGAGCGTGCCGCCGCTGTTGACGGTTACTTCCCCGAGACCGAAGGAAAGGTCCCCATTCACGATCAAAGTTCCCGCATTAACGGTCGTTCCGCCGGTGAAGGCATTCTGGCCGGAGAGGGTGAGAGTTCCGGCAGACTCTTTCAAGAGAGCTCCCCAGCCTGCGATGTTGCCGCTGAAGTTACCGGAGTTCACCGTGAGGGTGGTGGTGGACTGGTTGCCGGTGTGAACCGTGCCCGCGCCGAACAAGGCCCTGATGCCGCCGCTGGAAAGGTTGTCTTGGAAATCCAGAGTGGCCCCGGCGGCAACGGTCGTGCTGGCGGCGATGGACGTCATGAACGCCAGTTCGTTGCTCCCGGCGGTCAGCGTGCCGGCCGCGACGTTGATCGCGGTGTCGCCAGCGAGGGCCGCGGCCCCGGTCGGGGAGAAAACAACATTTCCGGTGTGGCCCGGGCTACCCACCTGCATCGTCGAACCGGCTACCAGCAGGAAGTCGAGGGGCGCGAGCGTGAGGGTCTGGCCGGTTGCGGCGGAGAAAGTCCCGGTCTCTCCCGCCGCCACCGAGATCAGCTGGATCCCTCCATTCAGATCCCCGGAAAGTGTGCTGTTGGTATGGGCGCGGAGCTCACCGGTGCGGAGGGTGATATCGCCGGCCCCGACGTTCGAGTTCCCGGTAAGTTCGAGGGCCCCACCTTCGACGATCGTTCCGCCGCTGTAGGTATTAGCGGTGTTGAGACGGAGGCGGCCCTCGCCGGTTTTGGTGAGCGAACCGTTGCCGGTCAGCACGCTCCCGATCTGCGCGTTGCCCCCCTGCGTGTCCACCGTCAGACCGCCCGCATTGATGATGACATCCCCGGCGGCAAAGCCGTCGATGAGGAGGGTGTCAACGACCGACGTCCCGCCGCGCAACTGGAACACCACCGAGGAAAATTCGACCGACCCACCGCCGGACCCCCTGATGAGATTTTCGGTCGAGAGGGTGGAGTTGGTCATGGAAAGCGAACCATTGACGCCGGCGCTGGCCCCGAGTTCGACCGCGTCGGCCGAAAGGGTCGAGTTGTTGGTCGCCTGCACCGCGCCGTTGCCATTGACTCCGATCGTTAGCGTTTGGGATGTGGTCCATGATCCTCCATCGAGCAAAGCCGATCCTGAGGAACCCGTGTTGAGCCCGAGCTGCGACCAGACCGACGAGACCTCGCCGCCGCCCGTGATGGAAAGATTTCCGCTTCCGTTGACCCCGACCGCCAGGGTGTTGTTCATCGTCCACGAGCCGCCGGAGACATTGACCGAACCCTTGCCGGCCGCGTTTTGCGAGATGTAGCCGCTCTCGCTGACGATCGCTCCCTGCGCGCCGATGTTCAACGTCCCCTCGCCCGAGACGCCGACAAAGATGGCCTGCCTGTTCGTCCAGTTTCCGCTGAGAATGTTCGCGACGCCCGACGAACCAGAGGCGAAGCCCATGTTCCCTTTGTCCGAGGCGATCGTCCCATTTCCCTCAAGCGTAAAGGAGCCGTTCCCCTCGGCTCCGACGTGGAGTTCCCCCGTCAGTTCAAGGAGCCCGCCGGAAAAACTGGCTGTCCCGGTCGTGCCGCTGTTCCGGGCAATGAACAGCTCGGGAGCCTTGAACCGCGAGCCACTCGCTGTGAGCGCTCCATTTCCCGAGAGTCCGACGAAAACATTCGCGGAACTTTCCAACGAACTGTCAGTGATCGAGAGCACGCCGGTGGAATTCGAGGCGACGCCGACGGTGATTCCGGACGACGTGGCATTCGCGGAACTCGAAAGCGAAAGGTTGCCGGTTCCGGCGTTGCCGATCCGGATCGCGTCCTGCACGGTAATTGTTCCCCCACTCGCCGACACCGTGCCAGTGATGCCCGCGCTGTCGCCGAGAATCAGATTCTGCGACGAGATCACTGAATTGATGGCTTGAACCCTCCCGTTTCCCTGCACCCCAACCGTGATGTCGACCGGCAACCCCTGATCCTCTGCTTTCCATGTGCTGTTGCCGAGTTGAACAAAACCCGTCGAACCCGCGAGATATCCCACATACCCGGTGGTGCTTTGCAACGTGGAGCCATTCTCCAAGGTCATGGTGCCATTTCCTTCGTAGCCGATGTAGGTGGTGAACGGTGACAGATATCCCCCATCCATGCTCACCACGCCGCTCGCTCCCGACGCATAGCCGACATAGACATCGCTGGCCGCCGCCACAAGGGCCTCAGATCCGACCGTCAGCGTGCCCACACCCGACGTCCCCAGGTAGATGTAGTCCGGTGTGAAATACGAAGCGATCCCCGCGAGAACCGCATAGGTGCTGCCCCCTCCGATGCTCACATTCGCCACGTCCACGCTGTTCGCCGATTGCACGGTCCCGCCATTGTTGATGACAATCGAATCGAAGGACTGCGGCACCGTCCCGCCGCTCCAATTCGTTCCCACACTAAAGCTACCGACGCCGCCAACCCATGTCTGGGTGCTTTGAGCCTGAACCCGGGGAACCGAGATCGCCACCAGCACAACAAGCATCCAAGCAGGACAAAAAGAAAACCAACAACCCGATCGAAGACGTCGATGGAAACCCCGTGCAATCGGTTGAAGCATGACGAAACGAGGTAGCAAAAGCGGCTCTCTTGTCAAGCTGCCTACCGGAGCCTTGCGGAGCGAACTGCCCCGGCCTGCGGCCTCATCGCATACTGCGGCTTGCCAAAGACCCAGAAAATGACCCCATCCCCACTTTTTAGCAGAAAGTCGCATCGCCATGTGGGACGTGCCCCCTCAGACCCGAGTCGCAGAAATTCTGCTACCAAGCTACTTATCCGACATGGCTGCAGCGGACGCCGGGCGCTGCGAGGTTGTGTGCTTCGCACCTGTGAGAAGCGCCATCGCGCGGGCAACACGGGGCCGATGGGCTCCACTTACCTTCACATTTCATCAAACCTTTCGAGTAGAGAGCCGGAATTCGAAATCCGCGGCACCGCACGTGCTCTTCTGACTCAAAGGAAATCCAGTCGCGAGTAAGATCTAATCAGCCGGTGGTGCTACCCGGCGGCGGGCATGGGCGGAACATACGACAATTCCCAACCCCAAAGCGGCAAGTGCCAGCGAGCCTGGCTCCGGAACGACGGTGATCGTTCCAAGCAGGAGGGACGAGTTGCCGGCACCGCGGGGCAGGTTGCCGAAATCCGTGTCGGTAAGTGCTCCGTTTGTCCAAAAACTCTGGTAGCTGGATCCACCCTGCTGAACGGCGTAAACATTCCACGTCCCGAGAGCCCCAGCCGAGGCCGTGAACCCGAGTGTCCCCATTTCATAAGACGTGCTGCTTAGCAGGGTGCCCAAGGCAACCGTGGTTTGCATACCGATCTGATAAAACCTGGTCGATCCGTTGATCGTGGCACCGCCGGCGAGTGTCAGCAGCGTCGGCTGGATGGTGTCAGGGAACGCGCCGATCGGCATGGGGTTGAAAACCGACTGTGAGAGTGTGCCTAGGGTGATATTACCCGAGACCGAACCGGACGGCAGAACCTGAAGGCCGAGTGTCCAAGCGAGGAAGTTGGACGTGATGTCGCCGTCATCGTTCGTGAACGAGAAAGTCATGTTTCCCGAGGCGCCCTGCGAGAGATTCAGCAACTTGCTGGTATCAAGGTAGATCGTTGTCGCTTGAGCGGGCCCGGCAGAGAGACAGATCACAACCGCTGCGACGGCGGCCCTCAGGCAAAGTTTTGGGAGGGACGCTTGCATGATACGTCTTTTTGAATTCCCATTATTACCTTGTCAAACGTAAAATTCCCGAACGCAGCAAAATCGGAACGCCGGGTGCAACGCTGTTCGTGGCAAGCGCGGATAGCTCCTGTTGCCCGCAGGTTTTGTGCCTGTAAGGCAAAGAAAGAAATGTGATAGTTATCAAAGGATTTGATAGTTCAGGCGGGACGGAAAGTGACTTATGAGATCGTCTTGAAATGATCGGTAAGCCCTCCCCCACCTTCCATGGAGCTTGAACAAATCAGCGACAGTTGCTTTGCGGTTCTTAACGAAAAGAACCGGGTGTGCGATGCCAATTCGGGCCTGATCAACAAAGGCGGAGGCGTCGTTATTGACACGCAGTCGGACCTCAGCCACGCGCGGCAGATGATCGAGATGTTCGGACGGGTCTGGTCGAAGCAGGCGGATCGCGTCATCAACACCCACGAGGACGCGGATCACGTGTGGGGCAATCAGCTCTTTGAGGGAGCGGAGATCATCGCCCACCGGTCCGTGCCCGAGCGCATGAAGCACGTCGCGGAGCCGAAGGAAACCCGGAAGCTCCTGCATGGCGTGGGACATGTGCTCACCCGCCTGCTCTTGAAGGCGATGCATCCCGGACTCGAGGCAGCGGGGGAACAACTGCTCGAGGACTACAATTTTGACAGGATCGAGCTGGTGCTACCGACGACGCTCTTTGACACACGCTACGAGTTGGACCTCGATGGAACAGAGGTTCACCTGATTTATGTCGGGCCATGCCATCAGGTGGGAGACACGATTATCCATGTGCCGAAGGAGGGCGTGGTTTTTGCCGGCGATGTTCTTTTCCGCAATTGCACGCCCATGGGGTGGACCGGCTCCTATGCTAAGTGGTTTGAAACGCTCGACCTGATCACGCAACTCCAGCCGGATGTGATCGTCCCGGGCCACGGACCCGTCTGCGGCCTCGAAGGAGTCGGAGAGTTGAAAGCCTACCTCGAATACGTGCGCAACGAGTCGAAAAAGTGGTTTGAGGAAGGCGCCAGCTCGCTGGAGGCTTCCAAGAAAATCGAGTTCGGCCCTTACAGTGAATGGCGTGCTCCGGCCCGTCTCTACATGAACGTCGAGCGGGCCTATCGCGAGTTTCGCGGCGAACCACCGGATGCGCCATGGGACTCCGCAGGAACGTTCGACGCCATTCTTGAGGTGGCCAAAGCCAAAGGGCTCGAGGTCGAGTTCTGACGCCCCGGGAACCCGCACCCTTATCTCCGCGCTGCGAGGCCTGCCGCTCCTCCTCCCCGAATCACGAAGCGTTCGGATCGAAAGCCCGGTTCGAGCAGTGAGGGATCCGAGCAAGACCCACAGCGAAGCCCCGTCAACGAATCCGATGGGGATTGGAAAAAATCGCGGTCAGCAGACCCGATGCATCCCAATGCCGAGCAGCAGGCTGATCTTTTCAATCGTTTCGGAGAGATGTCCCACGCCGACCGCGCAGTGATGCGCCGGGCCCTGGGCATTCCAGTCGTTCAAGAAGCGGCGCGCACCGATCGAGAACCGGTAGCGGCTGTTGGTGTTGCCAATCTCCAAAATCGGGCCGGGAACGGATTCCCCTTCCGCGACGAGAAGCTTGATCCGGTTGTCCGCCGTCTCCACCACACTGAGCAGCGTGACGGGGCCGTGCCTTACGGCCATCTCGACGGAGAGGCCGCTCCCGACCTTGCCGTGATAGACCCCGAGCGGACGCACGCGCGTCTTGCCTTGGGCGATCGCAATATGACCCGGCCCGTCGTGCCCCATCAGGACCACGTCATCATTCCAATCGACGGCGTAATACTCGGTGAAGGACCCACCCGCTCCAAGCAGGTCCATGATCTTCATCGCCTGGACATTCTTGATCTCCAACTCACCGGCGACAGGAATCCCGCGCGCCGTGAGGAGGGAGTTGCCCAGGATGATCGAGCTGATCGCATCCTCGTTCTCGGAAATGCCGGTTCCCATGTGGTAGTAGGCGAGCGAACCCAGCTGCTTCTCGCTCACCAGACGCTCCAGTGCCACCGACGTTCGTGCCGCGCGCAGGAGCTCGTCTTCGGAGCAATCTCCGCGGACATCGAATTCGCGGCGGAACTCCCCCACCCGCTCCACCGCCTCGGCTTCGCTCACAAGGCGCCTCGCGGCGCTGAGCTCGTCCACTTCGAAGATCTCGAGATGTGTGCCGAAGACAGCACTCTGGAGCGTCAGGTCGGAGTAAATGTCGAGCATCCCGTTGTAGTAATGCCCCATGATCCCGAGCCGGTTGTGCTCCATCCCCTGCACCACACGGGCGGCATCGATCCATGCGCCGATTTCGTCCCAGCACTCCGGATCGCCATCCAGCACGCCGGTGACCTGGTGAAAGGGAATGCCCGTGCGTTTGAAAACATTGGCGATTTCAGGAACCGGGCATGCGGAGCAATAAGCCAGCCAATCGCCGGTCATCCGCGTCCGGTCTCCCAGCGCGTTGAAGGCCGCATAGTCAATCGAATGCGTCGGCTGGAGATTCAAGACGATGACCGGCACCTTGGCCCGGCGGACAACGGGAAGAACGGTGGAAGAAAGCGCGTAGGTGGTCACATACAGGAAGATCACATCGACATCTTCTCTCCGGAACCGGTGCCCGGCCTCCACCGCGCGGGCCGGGCAATCGATGAGACCGAGGTTGATGATCTCGACATCCGGGCGCTCCAGTTTTGTCTCAACCGTATGGACGTAGCCCTCCAACCGCTCTTTGAGGCCAGGAAACTGCGGCCAGTAGGCGTCCAGGCCAATGCCGAACAAACCGACACGAAGGGGAGGCGTGGAAGATTTCATCGGATTAAAGAATCTCCCCTGCCTGCAAAATTGTCACGTCGCGTCACACCCGGGCCAAGCCAGTTGTGAGCGGCGCGTAGAGGGATTGCGCCCAAAAACGGAAAAAAGAGAGCCCCCATTGTTCGGTGGAGAGCCGGATGGCTCCTGAGGTAGGATCATCCCCGCAGGCAAACGCGGGGCTCAACCGGAGATCCTTCCGACAAGCATGGTGCGCTTGAGCAAAGCGATGCGAGTGGCGTCCATGATATTGAGAGTTGTTCTCAGAAGCGGAACTCCTGCTTTTAGAACTCCCTTTAGGGGGGGCATTGCTCCAGATCTCATCGATCACACGTCCGATAACGGCTTTTAATGTGCTTTTCATTGGCACGGAGACGCTCGAACGTTGACATCATCCTGGTGTATCATTACGAAAACCCTGTTCCCTCGTTCGCACCGTTGTGACGACTGTGCAAACGCCCGCAGTTCCGGGAATTGAGCGCCCTTTAACAACATCTCACTTCCACGCTACAAAATCCGCTTCTCATGAATCTCAGGTGCCCTTGGCGATTTTCACGGATTTTATGCCGAATTGCACTCACACTCATATGCATGTCTGCCCTAGCGAAGGCGGACATCTCCTTCACCTTCAATTCCACGGCCGATGTTGCTGCGACGGCCAACGGCTACTCCGCCTCAGGGACGGCGAATTTGACCCTGAGTTTTGCCCCGCCCCCGGGGACAAACCTGACCGTTGTCAAAAATAATGGCATCGCGTTTATCGACGGGGAGTTCAGCAACCTGCCCAACGGGGCGACGGTAAACCTCAGCTATAACGGGACAACGTATCCGTTTGTCGCATGGTATTACGGTGGGGATGGCAATGACCTCGTGCTGCTGTGGCCCTATACCGGGCTGGTGGCGTGGGGTAGAAACATTGAAGGCCAGATCGGCGACAATACAACGACCCAACGCAATTTACCTGTATTCGTGGACCTGACAGGGGGGCTTTACAAAAAAACAATCGTAAAGGTTGTGAGCGGCATAAGCCATACACTTGCACTAACAACCGATGGGGAGGTTTATGCTTGGGGTAGCAACTCTTTCGGTGAGCTTGGAGACTGTTCGACAATCCGACGAACGACACCGGTGGCCGTCAATGCTCAGAGTGGCGTAAGCGTACTTCACGGCAAGAAGGTGGTTTCCATCGCCGCAGGAAGTCAGTTCAGCTTGGCGCTTTGCTCGGACGGAACGGTCGCGGCTTGGGGAGCCAATTTTTCCGGAAAGCTTGGGGACAATACGACAATACACCGCAATGCGCCTGTTGCCGTGAATACCACAAACGGGATTAGCTCACTTTCCCAGAGGAAGGCTGTATCCATTGCAACTGGTCAACATCACAGCATGGCTCTCTGCGCAGACGGCACAATCGTAACCTGGGGCTCTAATATTGATGGCCAGCTTGGAGACAACACGACAACACAGCGCAATGTGCCGACTGCCGTAAACACGACGAGTGGGGTTAGTGCGCTTTTTGGAAAGACAGTGGTGGCTATCGCTGGAGGTTTGGCCCACAGCATGGCTCTCTGCGCGGATGGCACTCTAGCGGCTTGGGGCGGCAACGGCTGGGGACAGGTTGGGGACAACACACTTACGAAACGTATAGTTCCAGTATTTGTGAATACAACAAGCGGGATCAGCGCGCTTTCTTCCAAGGCGGTCATCGCCATTGCGGCGGGTAACTCCCATAGCATGGCCCTTTGCTCAGACGGAACGCTAGTAGCTTGGGGAGCCAATTCATCTGGTCAACTCGGGGACGCGACAACCACTTACCGCAAAGCACCAGTCGCTGTAGTCCGAACGGGACAATCGGCGCTAGCAGGTAAAACGATTACCTCCATATCGGCGGGATTGGAACACAGCATGGCGCTGTGCACGGATGGCACTCTAGCGGCTTGGGGCTCCAATACTCACGGCCAATTGGGGAACAATACGACCCTGCAATTCAGTCGACCGACTTCAGTGGGCGCGACAAACAGACGATTAAGCAACATCTCGCTTGGTTCGGATGCACTTCATAGTCTCGCAATGTTTGCAGGAACCCCGGAAGAAATCGACGTGTCCGAGCTCGGGCCACCCGCTGTCAGCTTGTCCGACGATGCAAGCATTTTGGACTATGGAGCAACCGTTGCCGGAACGCGGACTTTGACAGTGAGCAATACGGGCGTGACCTTTCTAACCGGTGTGGCAGCGCGTTTGAGCGGGCCGGACTCATCAGAGTTTGCGATAGTTGGCCAACTACCGACGGAGATTGCCCCAGGATCATCTGCGGCCATCAAGGTGACGTTTCTACCCGGCAGTTTTGGGGCAAAGAATGCCACATTGCAGATTGTCAGTAGCGACAGCGACGAGAGTTCCTTTGACGTTTCACTAGTCGGGTCAAAGACAAACACACTCGCAGCAACCTTGAATTCGACCAGCGACACACCTCTCACCGCGCCTCAATTGAACGTTGAAGGAGCGAGACTGGATCTGACGCTTAACTTTGCGCCCCAACCCGGAACAAATCTGACAGTGGCAAGAATCGCTGGCACCGGGTTAATAACAGGAAAGTTCACCAATTTAGCTAATGGCGATACGGTAGACCTCGCATACAATGGCACGATCTATCGCTTTGTGGCTTGGTATTACGGGGAGGATGGTAATGATCTTGTCCTGCTGTGGCAACACACCGGGTTAGCCGCCTTTGGCAATAATGATGCCGGTCAGCTTGGAGATAATACAACCACCCAACGTAATGCGACTGTTGCTGTGGACCGAAGGGGGGCATTGGCCGGTAAAACGATCGTCCAAGTATCCCGCGGTGAGTCGCACTCACTGGCTCTGACGAGCGAGGGGAAAGTCTATGCTTGGGGGGCCAACTTCGCCGGTCAACTTGGTGACGACACGACAGTAAATCGCTGGGAGCCGGTCGCTGTAAATACGTCCAACGGTGTTAGCAAACTCTACGATAAGACGGTTGTTTCGATTTCCGCAGGAGGTTGTCACAGCTTGGCTCTGTGCTCGGATGGCTCAGTGGCGGCATGGGGTAAAAATACCTATGGACAACTCGGAGACAACACATACTCCGAGCGTAAAGTGCCAGTATCCGTCAACGCAGCAGACGGAATCAGCTCGCTGTTCAATAAGCGGGTAACAGCGATTTCAGCCGGCGACTCATACAGCTTGGCGCTGTGCGCAGATGGTACGGTAGCGGCCTGGGGATCGAATACCGAGGGATGCCTCGGCGATAATACGACGACGCAGCGACCGACCCCGGTTGCCGTCAATGTTGCCAACGGAACCAGTGCACTCTTTCAAAAGACGGTAACAGCCATTGCCGCAGGCCAATCACATAGCCTGGCGCTGTGCTCGGACGGTTCGGTAGCAGCTTGGGGGTCGAACTGGCTTGGCCAATTAGGCGATAATACGACCACCCAACGGCTGGCTCCGGTTGCCGTCAATGTTGCCAACGGAACCAGTGCACTCTTTCAAAAAACGGTGACAGCAATCTCTGTCGGCTATTACCACAGCGTCGCGCTGTGCTCAGACGGAACCGTTGCCGCGTGGGGCAATAATGACCAAGGTCAACTCGGCGATAATAGCACAACGCAACGTATTGCACCCGTTGCAATCAACACGGAGAGCAAAAGCAGCGCCCTCTTTAACAAGAGGGTGACATCCATCGCTACGGGTCGACGCCATACTCTCGCACTGTGCTCAGATGGTTTCGTAGCAACTTGGGGCGCGAATTCTTATGGCCAACTCGGCGGTAGCACTACGATACAACGCAACTCGCCATCCGCAATTGTCCTTTCAGTTGCAGGGTCGGGTGATTACTCAGTCCGTGACTACAGATCGCTTTCCACCGGATCACAGGCAAATCATAGCTTTGCGATTTACAGTCTCCGTCCCCCGGAAATCGATGTGGAAGTTTTGGAGCCAACAGTCAAGGGACTTATCGACGATGCAAGTGTGATAGATTTCGGCACTGGCTTGTCCGAGTCACGGACTTTCCGCATTCGAAATTCCGGCGATAGCTTTTTGACGCTCGGACCAGTCAGTATAGCTGGTCCAGATGCAACCGCGTTTTCTGTTGTGGGGCAGGCACCAACAGCAGTTGCTCCAGGGGAGACTGCAGAGTTCCAGGTGACCATGCTATCTGGCAGCTCAGGTCCAAAGAATGCAGTATTGCAGATTAACAGCAATGACACGAATGAATCCTTATTTGGTATCGGGCTAAGTGGAATTCGCACAAACTCTATGAACGCAACGTTCCATGCAGCCACGGACCTTCCAATGGTCGCACCCGCCTTGGATGGCGATGGCGCAACCCTGAATCTAGCGCTGAACTTTGCACCTCCGGCAGGCACAAATCTCACCGTCGCGCAGATCACCGGCCCCGGATTCATCGTCAGGCCGTTTAGTAACCTGCCAAACGAATCGAAGGTGAGCCTGAGCTACAACGGAACGACGTATGATTTTATCGCCTGGTATTATGGTGGTGATGGCAACGATCTTGTGTTGCTGGGGCCAAGTACAGGGCTCGCCGTCTGGGGCCTTAATTTCACGGGACAGCTTGGAGATAATACGACGACTCAACGCAAGGCACCGGTCGCAGTGGATCAGACCGGTGTCTTGGCCGGAAAAACAATAGTGAAAGCAGCTCGAGGTTCCAGCCATACACTCGTCCTGACCCATGATGGGAAAGTCTATGCATGGGGCAGGAACGCAGAAGGGCAACTTGGGGACAATTCGTATGCGCAACGCAATGTACCGGTCGCTGTCAACACCGTGAGCGGGACGAGCGCTCTTTTTGGAAAGACAGTTGTGGATATAGCAGCAGGATCCTATCACAGCTTAGCATTATGTTCGGACGGCACCGTCGCAGCGTGGGGCAGTAATTCTTCGGGACAGCTTGGGGATAACACGACGACTCGGCGCAATGTACCGGTCGCTGTCAGCACCGTGGGCGGGACGAGCACTCTCTTTGGAAAGACAGTTGCGGCGATTGCAGCGGGATCCGATCACAGCTTGGCGTTATGTCCGGACGGCACTGTCGCAGCGTGGGGCAGAAATTCCTCGGGACAGCTTGGGGATAACACGACGACCCAGCGCAATGCCCCGGTTGCAGTAAATGCCACGAAAGGGGTAAGCGCTCTTGTAAATAAAACCATCGCATCCATCGCCGCCGGCGGCGCTCATAGTATGGCACTAAGCTCAGACGGCATCCTTCATGCATGGGGAGAAAACGGCTGGGGCCAACTCGGCGACGATACCACGACGCAGCGCAATGCACCTGTTAAAGTCAATCAGACAAACGGAACAAGCATCCTTTTCAATAGGAGGGTTACAAATATTGCGGCAGGAAACTCTCATAGTTTGGCGCTGTGCTCAGACGGTACATTAGCAGCATGGGGAGATAATTCGTCAGGGCAGCTCGGGGATAACACATCGACGCGACGCAATTCCCCAGTCGCCGTGGATACCACGAGCGAGACAAGTTTTCTCTTTGGCAAGAAAGTGCAGAATATCGAAGCGGGAATCTCACAGAGCTACGCACTGTGCTCGGATGGAATGATCGCAGCGTGGGGCGATAACTCCGACGGACAGCTTGGAGACAACACGACCAATTTGCGCACTGCTCCGGTAGCAGTAAGCACTCAGAGCGGGACGAGCATTCTGCTCGGCCGCACGGTCAGCAGGCTCTCGGTTGGTGCTCAGGGGCGCCATTGTCTCGCAATTTACGGAATTGCCGCTCCTGCAAGGATCACCGGCATCCTGCCGACAGTCGGTGTTACAGCGGGAAACACGACAGTCTCAATCGCAGGCTCAAACTTTACCGGAGCGACGGCCGTGACCATTGGCGGAACTGCCGCGACTAGCTTCACGGTGGTCGATAATGCCACGATCCAAGCGATCACTCCCGCACATGGAGCTGGTTTGGTGGACGTGGTGGTAACGACTCCTTCCGGCAGTGCGACTGGCACGGGGATCTACCGGTTTGGTGACGCTCCATCCGTCAGCACGCCGACCATCACCAGCACTGCGGCCAAGACTGCCACGCTGGGTGGAAACGTGACTTCGGACGGCGGCGCGATCATTTCGGAGCGCGGAGTGGTTTTCTCCGTAACCGCAGCGAACACCAATCCGGCGATCGGCGGGATCGGAGTAACGAAGGTGGTAACCTCCGGAACGACAGGCTTGTTCACCGCACCTGTTAGCGGCCTCGCTCCCGGCACCGGCTACACCTTTGCTGCGTATGCAACCAACGCGTTCGGGACCTCCTACAGTCCAACCAGCACCTTCACAACCCTGACAACTCTTCAGTCTTGGAGGCAGCAGTGGTATGGAACCATTGACAATGCGGGGAATGCAGCGGATGGGCAGGATCCCTACCAGACAGGGGTATCTAACCTTCTGGTCCTCGCCTTCTTTGGTCCCGATCAGAATCCTGCGCTCGTGAAGGGTCATCAGTTGCCCGCTGCTGAGTTGAGCGGTGGTAACCTCACCTACAGCTTTGATGAGCCTGTGGGTGGCACCGGCCTCACCTATGGTGCGGAGTGGAGTCCGACTCTGGCGCCGGGAAGCTGGCTGACCGTACCCGACGCCGGATCCGGCACCTCCCACCTGTTTCGTGTTCCTATCCAGGGTCACGAAAGAATCTTTATGCGCCTAACGGTGTCCCCTTGATCCAGACCGTTGAATTCGACCTCTTTCCGTCCTTACCTCGCGGTCCTTCGGGCTCGTGTTCCAGATTATTCACCAAGCGGCGTTCCGCGGTATCTGAATTGTGGTGGAGAACCGCCATCGCGCATCACCATCGAAGATCGCTCCTGAGGTAGGATTATCCCCGCGGCAGGCGCGGGGCTCTGCGAGTTTGCGTGCTTCGCACTTTCGTGGTGAGCGCTATCGCGCTGGCAGTCGAACTGCGTTCTCGTCTCTTACTGTTGCGCTATCGCGCATCGCCATCGAGGATGGCTCCCCTTGCACTCCCTCCCGCGAGATTCAAATAGAGAGCCGGACTTTCATCAGTGATCGCGGCTCACAATCGAATCAATGCTCGAAAAAGATGCAGCGTGCGGTTTCGGAATCACGAAACTGGCGGGTATATTTGTCATTGAGTTCATCGTGAGCCACATCGAATTCATGGGAACCCAGTCTGCGTCGCCGCCCCCCCGGAAAACCGGACATTTCGTTCCATTCGCCCTATCTGGCAGCGTCCGGGCACCGAAATCACAGGTTCGAGCTTCAATCTCCGGGCCAACTTTCCGGAGGACCGGAAATCGATTTCCTTTCAGCCCGGCCTCCGCGTAATGGCCCGCACCGTAACGATGCGACAGGCCGGAGAAGACGGTGAAGTTATCGCGGCGGCTTTGCAGCAGCTTCAAGGTAGCGGCTGGGCGTATAGTTCTTACCTGTGTCCGTCAGGAAAAAGTTCGGCGCTTGCATGCCGAGCGGCCTGCTAACCAGTAGCACGCGTTTCGGCGGTTTGGTTGCATTTTTCCCCTCCGAGGCGCCTAGAGGCACCATCGCATCGAAAAGTGGCTACCCGATGGCAATGGCGGAGGAGTGCAAATACGTGAGGCGTTCGAGAACGGAGCGTAGCATGGCATCAAAACGTTGGGTGCAGCCACGTATAGCGTGGTATTCACAGGGCTTCTGAAACAGCGACCAGTCGCTCGTCCACGCTGCCACGGACTTCCATCCAGAGCAGACTGTGACGTGCGAGTTCGTGGCGATACCAGGTGTCTTGGGCGGCGCGGAAAGCGGCGTCTTGTCGCGTGCCGTCTTGATGGAAGGGGAAGTCCGGGGCGCAGAGGATATGACGGGCGTAGTCGCGCTGGGCGAGGGTTTCGAGAGCAGGATCGGCGCGGTCAAAAAGATGATGGCTGTAAAAGAGGGTCGTGAGGGGCGAAGTGTCGCAGAAGAGGAAGCGATTCGAGATGAGCGCGGCGGCTTCTTCGCGGACGATCTGGGTTTCGGCGATGTGGAGCATGTCACCAAAGGTGAGAAGGCCGTGGCGGGCCTCCCAGAGTTCGCGGCCGTATTCGGCGACGTACTGCGTTTGGAAATGCGTGGCGAGTGCGGCGGAGAGAGTACTCTTGCCGGTGGATTCGCCG
>CAZSMN010000012.1:0-25593 GCA_964607615.1 uncultured Chthoniobacterales bacterium
GGCGTCGCTGGTGTGGATGTAGCGGCTGGGGGAGATGTTGTAGTCGTTCTTCGTCAGCTCGGCATGATCGACGATGCGGCTGAGTTTTTCCTCCTCCTTCCACGCGATGAGGGTGTCGGCGATGCGCTGGATGCCTTCGTTCGGGATGAAGTTCTTGGGATCGCCCTTTTCGAAGACCTGGCTGGCGTTGACGAGGAAGACCTTACCCTGCCTCGCCTTCGGCTTGGCCTTGTTCAGAAACAGCACGATGCCGGGGGCGGTGGTGTTGTAGAAGAGATTCTCGGGCAGGTAGAGGACGCTCTCGATGAGGTCGCGGTCCACGAACCACTGGCGGACGGTCTTTTCCTTGTTGGTGCCGGCATTTCCCGATCCGCGTGACGCGGCCCCGGTGTCCCAGACCACGGCGGCGCGGCCGTCCGGCTTGAGGGAGGCCAAGATGTGCTGGGTCCAGCCCCAGTCGGCGGAGGATTTTCCGGGGAAGCCGGCCCCGGCGGGGAAGCGGTCGAGTTCGTCGGCGTCGTAGTCGGCTTCGGTGAACCAGTCTTGGTTCCACATGGGATTGGCGACGACCAGATCAAAGGCGCGGAGCTTGCCGCGCTTGTCCCGGAACTTCGGGTTCTTGAAGGTATCGCCAATCTCGATCGTGCCCTCCATGTCGTGGATGATCATGTTCATGCACGCCATCGCCCAGGTATCGGCGATGTATTCCTGGCCGAACAATTTCAACGGGGCGATGTTGCGCTTCTTGCCCTTGGCCGCCTCCTCCATGGCGATCTCGCATTTGATGAGAAGGCCGCCGGAGCCACAGGTCGGGTCGTAGATTTCCATACCGGGCTCGGGCTGGAGAACGCGGGACATGATGGTGCCGACCTCGGGCGGGGTATAGAACTCGCCGGCGCTCTGGCCACCGCCTTCAGCGAATTTTCGGATGAGGTATTCGTAGCTCTTGCCGATGATGTCCGCCTCGACGTCTTCCAAGCCGAGGCGCTTCGTGCTGATCGCCTCGATGAGGTTCGAGAGGCGGTCATCGTCGAGGTCGCGCTGGCCGTGGGTCGTGGCGTTGAAATCGACGCGGTCGATGATGCCCTGCAGGAGCGGGTTTTCCCGGGCGATGGCCCGCATGTGGGTGGTGACCCCTTCGCCAATCTTATCGGAGATCTTGCGGATGACAGACCAGACCGGCTGTTCGGGGTCATCCGGAACGAGGGGCAGGTAGAAACGAACGAGCTTGTGGTCGGCCTTGGCGAGCTGGAAGGCCTTTTTGCGGGAACCGACCTCCTTGGCGATGCGGTTCAGCTCGTCATCGAAGACGTCGCAGAGGCGCTTCGTGAAGATGAGCGGGAGGATGTAGTCCTTGTATTTGGGAGCGTCCTTGGCCCCGCGGATGGAGCAGGCGGCATCCCAGATCCAGGACTCGAGGGATTTGTTCTGCTCGGAGGGGTTGGGTAGGCGCATGAAAGCCCGTATTCCCTATCAGACGCAGGCGGTTTCGTCACGCCTTAACGGCGGTTTCGCGGGATTGCCACCTGCGACCGGGCAATGCCTGAAAAATCGGGAGTTTCGGGTGAATCCGTGTTCGGCCATGCACACTTCAAGATGCTGACGTTGCCGGCCACCTCCTCCATCAAAAGTTACCAAGTTAAAGAATAATTAAAAAAACCAAAAAAAAGCATAAGCTTTTCGGTATCCTTATAATGTTATGATAAACACATCAATCAAACGCGGTTCCATCGAACATTTGATGGAAAGAACAAAAGGCGAAGCAGCTCTGAGCGATTTTCATGCTCATTTGCGACCTGATGCTTCTATCGAGATTAAGGGGGGGGACATGCAGATAATTGCCGAAAGTCTCATCGGGTTACATCATGACTTGACGACTGCCAAACATCTGGCTGACGACATTACCACCAATCCCTCGCTTAGAGCAAGGTTGGCCGTGGCCCCGATCCACATAATCGCCTCGATCATGTCCGACATTCGTGAAGCTTGGAGGTGGCACAAAGGGGAGAGCTTTAATCAATTTCTTCTCAGCCGGAAGTATAAATATCATCCATCCTTCTCGCAAAACACTGAGAACCCATCTCTTTTCGGTGCCTCACTGGCTGATGAGTCAATAGTCTCAGATCGAATTCCTTCTCATCTTCGAAGTGAGGATGTATTTTCGGTATTAGCCGCTCTGCATCAAGTAGAGCCTGCCGGACGCAACTTTATCGAACAAGAAATCATCTTTCCCGGGGTAGTGGGTGTATCTCGATGCGTCGAGACCTCTCAAAGTGATTGTATTGTCTTCGCGCAGCGGCAAAATCGTAAAGGGTTAACACGATTTGTCAAAAATCGTGATCCGGAGCCGTGTTCTAGCGTGTTTGTTGTTCTCAAGAGAGAAAGGCAGCACCGCTTCGTACTGATTACAGGCTTTATTGGCCGCAAACCAACTCCTGAGCCATGGGATGCCAGAGCGTTTTCTTACTCAAAAAACCCAACTGCAGCACGGCGGGTGTCCGAGAACTTTTGGAATAATCATGCGCTAATCTACGACCGAAGTGAAATCATTCCCGGAAGCGAACGCCCTACGGCAGGGTAAAACGTTCGGGCATGTGCAGCGGAAGGCGCTGCCATGCCCGAAACTCGGGGGAGTGAGTGAGCGAGTGGTTCAAATTGCCCCCAGACTCTGCGCCGCTCGCCGCGGCAGCCATTCGGGGGGGGACTGGATGCTACCGCACCTCGGTGGCAAAGAAATCAAGCAACGAAACAAACCCTGGAACGTCAGTTTTGAAGTGACCCACTTACGGGTTCAGGGCAGGGGCGATCGCTCTAGCAGCCTGTCGGACTTAAATCGAGGGACAAGGGGTTAAAAATTTGGGAGGGTGTGGAGATGGCAGCGAAGTTTGTGATAATCGACCACGATACGCCGATGCTGTTGCCGCCGGATTTGAGGGAATGGCTACCGGCCGACCACATGGTGCATTTCGTCATGGAGGCGGTGGCGGCGCTGGATTTGAGGGCGGCGCGGGTGAACGAGCGAGGGACCGGATCGGCGCAGTATCCGCCGGCGATGATGCTGGGGCTATTGATCTACAGCTACGCGACGGGGACGTTTGGGAGCCGTCGCATCGAAGCGCTGACTTTTGAGAACGTGGCGGTGCGCTATCTGTGCGCGGATACCCATCCTGATCACGATTCGATCTGCAAGTTCCGGCGCGAGAACCGGGAGTTGCTTTCCAGCAGTTTCCATCAGGTGCTGGAACTGGCGGCCGCCGCGGAGATCTTGCGGGTGGGAGAACTCACGGTGGCCATCGATGGGACCAAGCTTCTGGCCAACGCGAGCAAGCACAGCGCCATGAGCCACGGGCGCATGGAGGAGCAGATGAAGCTGGCCAGCGAGCAGATCAAGGAGCTTTTGGCCAAAGCCGAAGAGGCCGACAGCACGCCGTTGCAGGACGGGTTGAGCATCCCTGGGGAGATCCGTCGCCGGGAAGATCGGCTGGCGAAACTGCGGGCGGCGCAAGCCGCTCTGGAAGCCCGCGCCGAGGCCCGCTTGGCGGAGGAAAGGCGGCGCATGAGCAAAAGGAGGCCGCCCGGCGCGAGCACGAGGAACGCACGGGGCGCAAGCCCGGAGGCAAGCCGCCGGAACCTCCGAAGGAAGGCCCGCGCTCGCAGGACCAATACAACTTCACCGATCCGGAAAGCCGCATCATGAAGGACAAGGGCAACTTTCAGCAGTGCTATAACGCGCAAACCTCGGTGGAGACGGGCTCGCTGCTCATCGTCGGCCACCACCTTACCAATGCGGCCAACGACAAGGAACAACTCCAGCCCGCGCTGGCCGCCGTGAGTCCGGCCGCCGGCCCGGTGAAGCGGGTGCTCATCGATAGCGGATTTTACAGCGAGGAGGCCGTGTGCGCGGTGGAGAACCCGCCCGCCGGACCCACCGTTTATGCCGCACAAAAACGCCAGCCCCACGGGCGAACGATCTCCCAGCTTGAGAAGCGTCCCGATCCCCCCGCGCCGCCAGTCGGCGCGGGCCTCTCCGCCCGCATGGCCCACCGCCTGAGCACGGCGGAGGGAGCCCTGCTTTACGCCCTGCGCAAGCAAACCGTCGAACCGGTCTTCGGCATCATCAAAGAAGCCATGGGCTTCCGCCGCTTCCACCTGCGCGGACTCCAAAACGTCGCCTTGGAGTGGACCCTGGTCACCCTCGCTTACAACCTTAAGCGCCTCTTCGCCCTCCGCATGCCGCTGC
Organism: uncultured Chthoniobacterales bacterium; assembly: GCA_964607615.1. GTDB lineage: Bacteria > Verrucomicrobiota > Verrucomicrobiia > Chthoniobacterales > Terrimicrobiaceae > CAZSMN01. Next base: position 4,241 of record CAZSMN010000012.1, read on the forward strand.
CAACGGCCTGAGCGCATCTACGGCGCAGATCGTTCGTTCCCGAGTCCGCTTTTCGTCGACACAACCGCCGCTTCCTTCCGATACGACGTTCCCGCCGCCTCCCGAAATCACCCACGATCACTTTGACTTGAAGATCACGTCTGGTCTCAAGTCCGACAGGCTGCTAGCGAATCTTTTCGCGAGTTTTTAGCCTCACCGAAAGAGGTTCCCCCAGTGGGCGCCGCCCCTCGGAGGGGCGACGCACACTCAGTTGCTCAGTCTACTGTCGGGGTGGCAAATTTCCAGAAATCCGCCCTTTTTCCGACGACGACCTGATACCAACGGTCATCGCCTGCGATTTCCGGGTGCGTACCTGGGATGTGAACAAGCCGAGGTTTTTTGGCAAATAGCTGACCGTTTTGACGGAGAACATTTGCTGTCATTCGGTGACTGGACTCTAAAATAATTGTCCGTTTCGCTATTTTCGGAGCCGAAGGACGGCGCGAGCACGGAATCAAAGCCAGATCGCCTTGCCGCAGCATAGCCGCATAATCGCCCTGAAAAATCCAATTTTGGACTGAATTAATGACATCGCGGCCGAGGCGAATTGCAGCGTGAATAACTGCGGAAGAAACGCTATGCGCGAACGTCGTTCCGTCTTCGTTACGTCCAACCAAAAAGTAATTCTTTTGAATTGTAGGCCAATAGCCCGCCTTTTTTCGATAAAAACGCCGGACCTGGATAACGATTAAGAGGCTTCCGGAATGACAATCATGTCCAATCCCGTAGAGATCCCAATTCAAAGACTCGCATTCGCCTCTTTTCGAATCTGATGCTATACCAAAATCCCACGAACCATGCTCATCGACATGATTCGCATTGCTAGCTTCAGATACAAGCTTTTCAACTTGAGCACGCAACGGAGAAGGTAGTTGGAGCGCAGATATCTGGCCGTACTTCCCTCTCGTATAAATTGATGTTGGTATTGTTTTGACTTCTGCGATGCGAGTCGCAGTCTCCGCGGCATTGTCCGCGATGGTTGTTGGAGCCGCTTTTGTGCTCATGGGTGCTCATAGTTGTTGGCCGGCGAGGGCTTTGAACCCGCGCTAATGTGAAACGCTTCGGCAAAAATGCATTCAATATTGCGGTAATGCCGTGTGCGCTCTGTTTTAAGATCATATGACAATATACGGAAACAAGTGACGCTTTGCAAATAAATCTGCTTGTTTTTGTTCTTTATCTTCAAGGCTTAAGGATTTCGGTCTAAGGTGACTGGATTTAATGAGGCTTATGGGCTTTTGCGGCCGACAAGTTGCGAGAGTCTATTCTTTTGATTTACATCCGATTGCTCATTTGCAAGAGTCGATCTCGGAGTGCAGCGTGAAAGCGTTCTTGCGAAGCTTGTAGAGGTGCCTCGCGCAATGTCTTTTAAGTGAATTCCTTGGAATTATAGGGAACTGTCAACAAAAGTCTGTAACGAAGGCCCGGCTGGGGCTGTGCCTCTAGCCGTTATTGACTACGCATTTAGCTGAGAACTTGGAAGCCATGGTTCAGGAGTAATCCGGGGAGATTGGCATATAACCAATCACAGCTGTCCCACAAAGGCTTCATCAAACTGTTCTCCGTATCTTTTTCCATGACTGGAATGAAAACTGACGTGCGGTCGGTCTCAGAGGATGCAACAAGGTACCTCCCCCTTAAAGTGGTCCTCCGAACTGTTGGCGAGGCTGTTCCGGCAGACTTCGACGCGAGAAGGCGGGTTCTCGACGGGCCGGAGGCAATGTTCTCGTTCTGGAAGGAGGTCATCGAAAGCAAGTCCGATTTTGAGCCCGACAAGGAAACTCTGATCGCTGTTATGCTGGATGCCAAATTGCGGCCGCTTGCATACCATCAAGTTGCCCTGGGATCACTCAGCGAATGCATCGCTCATCCCCGCGAGATCTTCCGGCCGGTCATCGTCTCAGCTGCTTATGCCTTCATTCTCGCGCACAACCATCCCTCGGGAGACCCGCGACCGAGCCCGGCCGACCAGTCACTGACAAAGAACCTGCGGGAGGGCGCATCGATCCTACAGATCTCGTTTCTAGATCACGTGATCGTAGGTCGCCCCGGCTTTTCTTTCCCTCCCTACTATTCGTTCCGCGATGCCGGACTTCTCTGAGGCCACCCGCTTTTCCCGAACTCCCGCCAACGGGAACATCTGACGCCACGCGCCAATTCGGAAGCTGCGTGCACTTGCTTTCGGTGAGGCCCTAGGGGTCTATGGCCAAGGGGACACTGGTCATCTACATGCCTACTCCATTCTGATTTTGAACAGCCGGCCACCTCCGCACTCTCGATTTCTTGTTGCCAGAGGAAGCGGAAACGAATTCCTTGCACGTTATGGAGCCATCATCGATCGACACCCGCTTTCTGAAAAAGCTTCTGATTCTTGCAGAGCGCAAAGAGAAGCTCCTGCAAGGTGTTAATGAGATCGAAAATGAGATGTTCAGCCTCCTGCGCGGCGGCGCTCCGGTCGGTGTGAAGGGATCATCGCCTGAAGGCGAGACCAAACCGGGTCGCGCCACCAACCGGAAGCGGGTCCGTAGAAAGAAGCGAAAATCCGGCAGGGTGGCACGTCACGCCGCAGGTTCTTCGGCATCCGTAACGGCGAAAAATCCCTGATCAAGCAGCAGAAGCCGGAAGCGATGCATTCCCCTGACGTTCGCTCCCTGCTCCTCCTTTCGGCTCTTTGGCTTGCGACTGTTACCTTCACCTTCGGACAAACCGAGGCCACGCTCAAAGTCGCAACCTCCTTCCCGCTCTGCATTGATGGGAAGCAGGTAGGGAGCACGACGGTAGCCGCAGGAACAAAGGTAAAAATTCTTCAGGTCAGCGACGGCAGAATCCTCGCGGCCTACGGTTCGACCGCGCAGGCCTGGATTCCGTCCGAAACCGTTCAGATGGCAAGCACTCCGGAAGTCGCGAGCGAGCCGGCCAAGGAGGCTCCTGCAGAAACCGCCGTCCCGTCGCCGGCCAAAGGGTTCCTGGCTGGAATTGCCGAGGCCGCATCAAAGGTAGGGGGCGCGTTGAACGAGTTGAAAGACGAATTCACGACGGAACGCGTGGCGGCAGACACCGAACCACCCCCATCCGCCTCCTCGCCATCGCCGCCACCTTCGGAAACCCCTCAGGCACAGTCCAGTCCTCCCGAGTCAGACGGCAACCCGCTCGAAGCCTTGATCGAATTGGCCCTCTCGCCGGATTGGGAAGATCAGGCCGCCCTGAGAAGAGAAATCAAATCTTTCGACATTCCCGATAGCGGTCAGGAGCGTCCCGCGGAAGTCTTGACCAGGCTTTCTGGCCGACCCATGAAAAACGGCGCGCAAAAGGGAACGCTCCGGATTGAGATTCTCTCCGAGTCGGATCACTCCGCAAATCCCGGGCTCGCGGCAGCCGAACTCGATGCCCTCAAGGCCTATCTCGCGACGCCGGGCCATCTCGCGGTCGTTCAGCTTATGAGAAGGGACTGGCGAGTCGACAAGCAGAGCGGAGCGTTTGAGCCGGAGACTGCACTCTCCAAGAATTCCTCTCCACGAATCGCGCTCCTGACCGGATACGATCCGGCAACGGATTCCTTCTTTTGCCAAACCGGCAACCGCTCTCGGATTCTTCGCGCCCGCCTCGACGCGTCGGACTTGAAAATTGCCGCCGTCGCCTCGGCTACCGCCGATGTTTCCTGGCTTCCCCCGTCTGGCACTGAGGGCGGCTCAAGCTTTCTGGAGGGGTTCACCTTCAAAGAAACCTACATCCAGCCGGGCCAGTGCGCTTTTCTCGCCCTCCCGTTCGAGGAACAAGCCCGCGGAGGAATCTGCACGGCCGCTTCGGCCCTGAATGTTATCAAGTTCATCGATCCCGGCATCGAACTCGAACAGAGGGAACTTTTCGCCCTCTACAACGGCGAGCGTTCCGGAGCCAGTCTCACGCAGGTTTTGGGGGGACTTGAAAGCATGGGGTTTGAAGCCGAAATGATTCAGACCGCGAAAGCAGACCGGAAGGAGTTGGTGGGAAAGATCCACGCGTCTCTCGATGCCAAGCGCCCCGTGCTGATCACGATTCCCGGTCACGCGCTGACGATGATCGGTTATGACAAACCGAACAAGAAACTGATCGCGTGGGACCAGCGCATGTCCGGCCCCGGAAGGCCCGAGAACCTTCCGCGAGGAGGATATGAGACTTCCGAGACCTCACTCTCCACACGCTTCGATTACGTCTGTCTCATCAGGAAGGTGGAATCGCATCCCTCAAATCAGGAGGAACTCCTTTTGCAGGAGATCCTCGGGCCGGGAACGACAGCAGGCATCCTTCGGCATGAGATCGTCAACGGTAACTCCAGGAAGGAATCGCTCGCCCAGTTCCTCCGCCACGCCGCACCCCCGAAGCTTAAAGCCATCCTTCGGCGGGATCGCACCATCCTCCTTCCAAAAGGGAAAAAGGAAATCGTGGCCGTCACGTCGGAGGTCGATGGTAAATGGAACACCAAACTTTTCCCCAGCGGGAACGAGGACACTTGCTCGGACATGACTCTCGCCCGGATTCTCGATGAATCTGGCGGGGTCTTCTACAGCCGGCCGAATCAACGTCCCTGAGGGAACCAAGCGACATCATCAGCCCGCGCGGAGAACGTCGCAAGGAACTGCAAAACTCGCTCCGGAAAACTTCCGGTTTCGGCAAAACCGGCGGTTTCGCACAAAAAGCGAAGCGTTTTGCCAGATTTCCGCTGGTTTCAACGAAGCTCCGTATCTTGTGGGTATGAACTACACTGGATGCCGACCGTTCGACGATGAAGAGACCAAGCGACTGCTTGATGCCTGCGAGGGCCGAAACCGAGCCCGTGATTTTGCCCTGATTGTGATGGGCACTCATACAGGCTTCCGCATCAGCGAACTCCTTTCGCTTCGAGTGAGCGACGTTTGGGACGGAATCAAGGTCGCAGGCGAAGTTCGAGTCGCGAAAGGATTCATGAAGGGAAAAAAGAAGGCGCGCACGATGCCCCTCCACGAAAAGGTCCGGGAGGCGCTCCTGTCTTACCTCCAAGCCTCCCGAATGTGGCACCCTCTTTTTCAGGAAAGGCCGCTCTTCCCGTCCCAGGGACGCGGCACCCGACTGTCCATCCGCCAGGCATTTGAAATCATCGTGTCAGCTGCTGAGAAGGCCGGCCTTGACGTTGATCGTGTCGGCACGCACAGCCTCCGCAAAACCTTCGCCCGCCGGATGTGGGTTTCGCCGATCGTGAACCGTGACCCCGCGAAAATGGCGAGACTATTGGGACACGATAACTGGGGTAACACCCTGCGCTACCTTGAATTTGCCGATGAACTCGATGCGGCCGTTATCGCGTGATCTTCGTTTGTCCATCAGTAACACGGCCGCAACTTGTTGGCCGGCTTGCAGCGGCCGAACAATCCGCATTGCGCGAGCGCGCCTCGGCGGCCGGCTAAAACCAATCGACCCGATCATCATCATGGTCCTTGATTTTGTCTTTTGCCAGCGAGCCGGGATCGGCCATAACCATTGCAACAACATCGCACTCGGACTTCAGCTGGTCAGCCAGGAGGACGAATTTACGGAGTGCGGCATACGTCGTCTCTCGAAGGCACTCGACCGCATCATGCTTGAGAAGAGATTCACACTGCTTCAACGCGCCAGCTGAGTGAGTCTCGAGTTTTTGGAAAAAATTGCGACGCGCGATATCGCTGATCGTAGGGAGCGAAAATATGCGGCCAGCTCTGGCGAACTCTGCGAGATATCTCGAAAGCGGCGCAACCTCGCGCACGCGCTCGGATTGAAGACAGTTCTTCAAGTCCAACGCAGCGAGAGATGTGTCATAGCCCAGCTTTTTCACGATTGAGACGCCCGAGTTGTAGAGTCGGCCATAGCTGACGGCCGCAGCTTTATTTCGCAACTGTTCACGCTGCTCCTCCGCCTCCTTTTGCATCTCATCGATCGGGCTTGCTGCAATCGACGCGCCAGCAAAGGCTTCAAGCCACCGCATCGGGCAGCCGGACCGGATTGCGTCACGCACGAGAGAGCGAACCGCATCGCTGTCGAGATCACACTGTGCATCATGTGTGAGTTCCGCCCGGATCGCGATGATACGCGCGGCGAGTTCTCCTTCGGTCGGAGCCTCGAGCAAGATCAGACGTTCATTGAAGCGATAAAGCAACTCTTGCGGAATTACGTCATTTCGTTTGATCGCCTCGAGGAAAGCGGCCGCATCGGTCGTTTCTCCCTCTTCTCTTCCTGCAAACCCGAGAGTCGCTTGGCTTCGGCAGCCGACCCACTCCTCTTGCCAAGCCCCGGCTCCGATGATGAGGAAGTTTTTCAGATGCGCAATCTGCTGCGCATCAAAGCCGGCCTGGCGGAGGCGGTCGTCTCCGTCTAGCAGTGCAATCACCTCGTTGAGAATGCTCATGAACCAGCCGCTTTCGGTATGGCTCGTTCGGAGCTTGTTGATCTCATCGATAAAGATGATTCCGACGCCATTCGTCTGAACGAATTTCCGAATCGCGGTGAGCGTGTAATCATCAAACTTCGCGCCGATCGGGATCCACGAATTTACATTCACTGAAAAGAGCGGCAAGCGGCAACGTCGAGCGAACTCACGGACGAGTGCCGTTTTGCCCGAACCGCTTGCTCCAACGAGGAGGGGAATCGGCCGCGTGGCAATGCCCGCAACCTCGGTTTTACCGGAGAATTTCATGTCGGAGAGCACTTCCAGGCTGCCAAGGGCTTTTGTCTGCGACTCCGTCAACTCGATATCATCGGCAGGATTCCACTTCATAATCATCTCGGCAAACTTTTCAGGGTCGATCGGTGTCTTGTTCTTGCTCATGATTCTTTAAACGACCGGAGACGGGGTTTTCTGAAAGCGGACCGCTCGCCGGCCGCCGCTCCGAGGTTCTTCGTTTGCGTCCACGTATCTTGCGGGAGTATGAAAAATCCCGAATCCAACCAAACTCCCGCAGCATCCGCTTCCACGCAAAACGTTTCGTTTGAAAAGCCACGGCGAATCTACGACGTGATTTGCGGGACGCCATCGGCCCTCGATTTTCTGATGAGAGAAACGCGCCGCCTCTACGCTTCGCAGCGCAACCGTGGCATCATGTTTGATGGCATCCTGAACTCCGGCGAGGATCTCTTCCAGACGACGATCGTGCGTCTCTCTAGCTGTCTGCAAACATGCACGAGCACCGGTGCCGCGATTGCTTTTGCGAAACGGACCGCGGCAAATCTTCTCAGAGACTCCGCTCGGAAGTATGCCAACCGGTCGAAGGTGGTCACGACACTCACACCGGTCGAAGACGATGGCGACGAGCTACTCCAGTTGGCAAGGGAGGAATTTGCCGCCGCAGCGACCCAGCAGAGCGCCGCGGCGACCGAAGAAATGCGCGAGCTTCTCACGAAAGCCCGCGCAGAATTCGGTCCTGTCGATGCACTGAATGATGCCATTCTTGCGGCCATCGAGGATTACATCGTTTTCAATATCCGTATGCCGAGCGCCAAAGAGATCGCACAGGCGTTTGGCGCGAAGCAGAACACGGTAACGGTCCGCGAGGGGAAGATGCGGATGCGGCTCCGTTCCTTGCTGACTTCTGAGTGCGGTTACGTCGTGCCGAAGCGGCCGATGAGCCGAACGACACGTCGCCGGATGAGAACCCCTCGGTTACCTGTGCCCACCTCGACGTCTGACAGCAGATTTCGCGACGCCGAGTCCGGTCATCGATCAGAAAATCTGGAACTCCCACGTTTAAAGCAAAAGACCGGGCCGCAGGCGTAGAACCCGCGGCCGGCAACGAGCAGTCAGGCCCTTTTTATTTCATGACAAAGACGACACGTGCGGCAATTGCAGCAACCTTCAATATTCTCGCAAGGAAGAGCGAATGGATTGCGCTTCCATTCGACGATCCCGTGAACGGACATCGTGTCGTTTTTGTTCATCGCAAGGCCTGCACGCTCTTCGGTGCGCTATCAAGCAGCGACCTCTTCGATGCCGATGGCAACGCGAGTCATCTTGCGCAAGTGATTCATCAGATCGCCCGCAACCACGGACTTGTCGCCGCATCCGCCGCTCTCACGCTTTGTCCGGTTATGGCAGAGGTTGCACCCCGGATCTTCAACTCATCCGCTGAATGAACCCGTATCAAATTCTTGGCATACCCCCGGGTTGCACTGACGCCGACGTTGAGCAGGCATACCGCCGTATTGCATCTAACCCGCTGCCAGCGACGGAGGACAAACAAGAATATCTTCGCTGCGTAAGGGCGGCATACGAGCGACTCAGAACTGAACCGGGGAGGCGCATTTATGATCAACAGGCCGCTATGAGAAGACATATCGTTGCCGAGTTCTTCAGTAACTGCATCCCTCGAATGGAGGCCCGCCGATGAGTCCTCTTTGGCGCCGCTTTAATGACCTTCCTGGCCGCGCGTTGCACTGGTTAGCAAAGCAATCTTCGTACGCTTGATTCCTGCATATGTTATCCCTCCCTTCTGTACTTATTCCGTTTCAGACATTATGCGGCCGTTCTCCTCTCGAGATCGCGCTAACTGGCGTTTATCCTCACGAGGACGGCTCATTTGCACGCGTCAAGATCCAAACGAATGAGTTGTTTGGAGAGATGACAGATTGCCATGCCGCGGGCATGACTTGGGACCAGCTTCACGAGGCGATGCGATGCGTCGACAGGTTACTGTCGCTCGGCATTCTTTTTATCGCTCTGCAGAAACAGCTGACGCCCTCTTCATACTGCGAGATCCTCAGGGACTGTCGTGTTCCAGGGCTAGTCTCGGCGACATCAATGCTTTTCGAGATCGTTACGACACTCCCATCCAGGGGCACCATAACGGAGGTCATCGGGGACGAGGCTTCCGACCGGGAGCATCTTGTCCGGCGATGCCTTCGGGCACACGATACGATCTCCGCAATGTCATTTCTGATCGTCACGCGTCGGCAACGTCTCCGCTGGCGCGATCAGATTGCTCTCGTAAAATGGCTCTTTGCCCATACGCGCTCCGGAAAGCAGATCGGCCGCCAACCGGAACTCTACTTCGGCGCCGGTTCGATTGAGGCCGAGGATGCCATCACTCTCATTATTCCGCACGAAATCGGTCTCCTCGATAGGCTTCCAGAGTTCGGATCGGCCGCTGTCTGCAAGTCGGACGTCACAGCCTCGGAGGATCTCTCCCGATTTCGTCTTCTCAACAAATCGTTCCGCGAAGCGGCAGGTAGATTCCACGCACTCCGTGCACAGTTGCCGGATGACCTGAAGAAGGCTCTTCCAGTGGAGTGGCTTGAGCGCTTGAAGGTTATCGATTTCACGCCTCCGTCTACGACGAGTGACGCATCGGACATTCGGACGGTCCGACGTTAGGTCAATTCACTACGTTCCACTCCTCATCCCTTGTTGTCATCGATGAACAGAGCGCTCTTCCTGAAGCTGATCAAAAAATGGCATCCTGACACCACCCGCAATCCTAAGATGAAGGTGCTTTGTGGAGAGGTGAGCCGGCACATCCTCCGGGCGAACGAGGAAGGTGATTTCGAGGCCCTCAAGGAGATCGACCGGCTTGGCGAAGGCTACCTTGAGGTCATCAAACAGCGGCAACAGCATGAGGAACGGGAAATCGAGGCAGAGAGGCGCCGACAAGCCGCAGCGGACGAGGCTTATCGCACGACCAGGGCCGAGCGAGCATATCGGCAGCAGTGGTTCTACGCGTATCCCGTCAGGCCCCCGCGCCGGAATTCTTTCGTGGTTCTTCTGGAGCTGATCAACCCTTACCTGTTGCTTCATGCGATGAAGAGCTGGGCGATGAACGGACGGCTCTACAATGCCTGGGCCCTCTGCAGCGGCCTCCTCTGGCTCTGGGTTTGGTGGTTGGGCTGGAAGGAGATCGGTTCCCTTGAGGCCGCGACGCAGGCCGCTGGCTACGCTCGCGAGGGCGGGGTCGGGCTGGTTTTCGTTCTTTCCCGCGGAGTCTTTATTATCGCAGGGCTGCCGATTGCCTTTTGCGCTGGCGCGGTGCTTGTTTACATCGCCGTGCTCGCCGGGGCCTGCCTGATCGTGGCGTGGTTTTGCGGGATCATCCTCGGCCTATTCCACCCTTGGCTCGTCCATCTCCCCTACGTGCTCGCCGCCGTCTTCGTCCTTATCGTCGTGTGGCAGTCGTTGGAGGAGCCCTTCCTCGACTGACAATGCGACCGGGCCGGCTTGGCCTCAGCGCCATCCTTCATCCCCGGCACGAAGCCCCTCGATGAATCTTCTTCTCCTGAGTGATCTTCATAATCGCGCGGATTGGTTCAGTTGGATCGGCACGCAAAATGCCGATCTTACCCTCATCTCGGGAGATCTTCTGGACGGGTTCCATCCCAGAGGACTTGTTCCTCAAATGGTAGACCTCAAGCACTGGGTGGATCGTTTTCACCGCCCGCTGGCCCTCTGCAGTGGAAACCATGACGGGAACCTCGAAGCGGCCGCGTTTGCGGGAGAGGTCTGGCAGATGACCGATCTAACGGCGATCCAGAGCCTGCTGATTTCGGAATTCTGGATGGATAGCCTGGAGCGTCCCGGCGTCGTCACCGACCGCCGCTCACAGATCATCGAAACACCCGGAGGCAAAATCGTGCTGACGACCATCCCATTTTTCCGCGGACCGAGGTTCTGTGACGCCCTCTGGGAGGAGGGCTTGCGCCTGCGTGTGACCTCTGGCGCACTCTGGCTCGTCCTCCATCACGAACCTCCGGCCAATACCAAAGTAGGGGGACGCATGGGAGACCCTTCGCTGCTGTACAAGATCCGCGAATACCAGCCCGATTTCGTCCTTTCCGGACACTTTCATGGCCAGCCCTATGCCGGCAACTTCGCCGACCAAATCGGCAGGACATGGTGTTTCAATCCCGGCGTTCCCGTGCTCGGCCGCGCGATCCAGAGCAAGATCCCGAACCACATCTGGATCGATACAGATAGAAAAACCGCAACATGGAACGCGGCACCGAACGTCGGCAGGATACCGATCACCAGAGCCATCGCTCTATAACTCTCGATCCGAGAGACCTGACGAATCACTTGAGTGAAACCGCCCCGAAAACTCCTCATCCTCGACTTGGATGAAACCCTCATCCACGGAAGCCCTGACGCCGGGGAGGGTGACTTCCTCGCTGCGGGAATTCCGGTCTTCATTCGCCCAGGAGCGCGCGCATTCATCGAGGAGATGGCCACTCTCTTCGATCTCGCCGTCTGGACCTCGGCCTCATCCGACTACGCGTCCGACATTGTTCGCGAACTCTTTCCGCATCCGCCCATTTTTCTCTGGAGCCGGGAGAGTTGCGTGCGTCGCTTCCATCCTGAGACATTGGAAATCATCTTCGTGAAGGACCTCAAGAAGGTTCGCCGCCAGGGCTGGAACCTTGCCCACGTCATCACCATCGACGACTCGCCCGAGAAACTTGCCAGAAATTATGGCAACCTCGTCCGCGTTCCGCCTTTTGACGGAGAGCCGGATGACGTCCTCTTTTGCCTCGCCCGGTTTCTCAAAAACCTCGCCCGCGAACCAGATGTCCGACGCATAGAGAAGCGTAACTGGATGATGCGAGACCTCGCGGGCGATGATTCGTAAGAGGTTTGTTTCCGTCGTTGCCTGTTCCTCGCCGATCAATGCGCGTTCTATTCCGACTCCTCCCTCAAGGTGTTGATGCTCGGACTTCTCGGGATGGGACCCAGTGCCGACCCATTGACAAATCTTCGGCCGTGCATTTCACGGATCAAAGGTTCTCGCACAAATTCCGTATCTTTCTGCATGTCCCTTACAGCCGAGCAGAAAACGTTCGCCTTCGAGCAGATCGGAATTGCCCAGCGGGCGCTGGCCACTCTTGCCGAAGAGGGCAGGAATCTGGGGTGCGAGGCCAGGAGAGCGATTGATGCCGCGCGCGAGGCCGTCTCTCTGGCCGAGTGCGCTGTCGCGAATCAGAACGTCGCTACCGACGCCTCGGCAGGGCCGGAAGACGTAGTGCAAGCCGAAAGTGATTTACGTATCCCACGATAGACCGCATTCGTGTCTTCTGGTTTTTGCCGACTGAGCCAAAACCTGCGGCATCCGTGTCCCACTCCCCAGGCCAGATCAAACCGGCTTCCACGGAACCAACCGGGTCAACTCCGCAGTGCGTCACGTAGGATCTGCGCAGGATGCAGTGCGCAACGACCGGTGCCATCGTGGATCTGGTGGCGACAACTGGTGCCAGGTGCTGCGACGACGGCATCCTCGGCCACGGCGCGCACCGCAGGGAAGAGCACCAACTCCCCGATATCCATCGAAACCTCGTAGTGTTCCGCCTCGTAGCCAAAGGAGCCGGCCATGCCGCAGCAGCCGGAAGGAATAACCTTGACGCTGAAATTTGTTGGCAAACTCAACATTCGCACGGTCGCGTCGAGAGATGCGAGCGCCTTCTGATGACAATGGCCGTGCAGGTGGATGGTGCGCGCCTCGAGGGTGAAGAGCGAGGGGTCAATTCGTCCAGCATCGATCTCGGCACTGAGAAACTCCTCCAACATCAGGCAGTGCGGCGCGAGCTTGCGGGCGGGCTCTCGCAAAGACGGCTCGACGAGCGTTGGATACTCGTCGCGAAAACCAAGGATGGCAGATGGCTCGACACCGATGAGCGGTTCGCTGGCCGTGATCAGGCGAGAAAGGAGACGAACATTTTCCTCCGCGAAGGATTTGGCCCGGCGCACAAGACCTTTTGAGAGCGAGGCACGGCCGCTCTCGACATGGGCTGGAAGGATCACTTCGTATCCCAGAAGCTCGAGAAGCTCGACGGTAGCGATGCCCGCGTCGAGGTCGTTGAAATCCGTAAACTCGTCACAAAACAAGTAAACCCTTCCTTTCCTGGAATCCAACGGCTTGCGCGGAGTGCGATCGGCGAACCAGCGCCGCAACGGTGTGCGATTGAGCCGTGGCATCGAGCGCTCGGGGTGAAATCCAAGAAGTTTGTTGGCGATGCGCCTGAGCGAGGGCGTTTGCAGGACGGCGTTGTAGAACCAAGGAGCGAGCGAGGCGAGTCGGGCGCTCCCCGCAAAACGGGCAACGATCCATGACCGCAGAGGAACACCATTGGAATCGTAGTAGTGCTGCAAAAACTCGGCCTTGAGCTTCGCAATGTCGACACTCGACGGGCATTCGGATTTGCAGCCTTTACAGGAAAGACAAAGATCCATCACCTCCTTGATCTCCTCGCTGTTGAAGGGACGCATGGCATCAGCCGGGTTGGTCAGAACCTGGCGAAGGATGTTGGCGCGGGCACGCGTGGTGTGTTTCTCCTCGCGGGTGGCCATGTAACTCGGGCACATCGTACCGCCCGCTGTGGGTCCCTTACGGCAATCGCCCGAGCCATTGCACTTCTCCGCCGCTCGGAGCACGCCCGCCACGTCGCTGAAGTCAAAGATCGTTTCGTATTCCGGCGTCGCATGCCCGGGCTCATGCCGCAACGAGGTATCCATCGGCGGCGTGTCGACGATCTTTCCGGGATTGAATATTCCTGCGGGATCAAAAAGCGCTTTGACCTCGCGCATCAGGCTGTAGCAGTGATCCCCGACCATCATCGGGATGAACTCGCCACGCAGGCGGCCGTCACCATGCTCGCCACTGAGCGAGCCACGGTATTTCTTCACCAGCTCCGCAATATCCGTGGCCACGCTCCGGAACATTTTCAACCCCTCCGGCGTCTTGAGATCGAAGAGCGGACGCGTATGGAGTTCGCCGGTTCCGGCATGCGCATAATACACACAGCCAATGCCGTATTTTGTGCGCATCAGTTCATCAAACTCCGCGATATAGGCCGGAAGATCACGCACGTCCACAGCGGTGTCCTCGACGACCTCCCGTGGTTTGGCATCTCCAACGACGTTGCTCATCAGCCCCTGTCCGGCACGACGGAGTTCCCACACTTTGTTGCCCTCCTCGTTCCAGAGGACCGGCGCTGCGTAGCAGAAGCCGGAATTCTTCCAGTCCATGATGACGGCATCGACCGCAGTCTCGGCCGCGGCACGGGTATCGCGACGAATCTCCACCACGAGAATTGCACCGGGATCGCCCACCACGAAATCGCGGTTGCGCATTTGCGCGAGGTTCGACTTGGTGCAATCGAGAATGTGACGGTCGATCAATTCACACGCACTCGGCCCGTGAGGCAGGGCCAGCAAATTTGCGTGGAGCGATTCGTTAACCGAACCAAAATGCCCGCAAACCAGAGCGGCATGGGGTAGCGGGAGAGGTGAGCAATCCAGCTCAATTTCTGTTGCAAAAAACAATGTGCCTTCCGAGCCGGCGATGAGTTTGCACAGGTTAAACGGCTTGTCGGAAGCGGGATCAAAGACATCGGCATCCATCAGCAAATCCAGCGCATAGCCGGTATTGCGCCGCGGAATCGAGGTGAGAGGGAAATTGTCGCGAATCTGCCGGCGATTCGCTTCATCGGATAACAGATCCCGGATCCGCCGATAGATTCTGGTCTCAAGCGAATCGGGGGCGCCGCATTTTTCCTCAAACTGTTCCCGACTCAGTGGCGAGAAGACGGCCTCCGATCCGTCGCTTAAAAAGCCGCGGACAGAAACAAGATGCTCGCGTGTGCTGCCGTAGACGATCGAGTTTGAGCCGCATGAATTGTTTCCCATCATCCCACCGATCATCGCGCGGTTGGCCGTGGAGGTCTCCGGGCCGAAGAAGAGCCCCGCCCTGGCAATGACATGGTTGAGTTCGTTGCGGACGACGCCCGGCTGCACCCTCACGCGTCGGGACGATTTGTCCACCGAGAGGATACTCGTAAAATGCTTCGAAACATCCACTACCAGACCCGCTCCGACGCATTGCCCGGCCAACGAGGTTCCGGCAGTGCGTGGAATCAGAGCAAGACCATTCCGGCGCGCAAACCGGATGATCTCGCGCAGGTCCTTCTCGCTTCTTGGGAAAACGACTCCCGCAGGCATTTCCTGATATTCCGAGGCGTCGGTCGAATACAGCCGGCGCATCGTGCTGCCCGTGTGGAGTTCCCCATCGATGCGCGAGGCGAGCTGGCCGAACGGAAACACGCTCATTTTAGTTCGCTAGGTCCGGACTGCCAGCAGCCCAGTTCCGGAGAAAATCCACAAGCTCCGGAAGGCTGGCGCTACGGGCGTTGCGAACGAAAAAGCCGGAAACGGCGCATCCCAGCGCGAGCGAATCCGTATCGGCGAGTCCCAACGCCAGACCTAGGCAATAGCCGGCATTGAAGCGGTCGCCAGCCCCGGTGCTTTTCTTCGGGTTGGTGCAATAGGGACCCGACTGAATGAAGCCGCCCTGCGCTGAAGCGCTCACGGCAAAAGAAATCCGATGCACAACGACGCGACTGATGCCGAGTCGATCCCGCAAGGCTAAGGCTTGTTTCAAGGTGTCCTCTGGCGTGGCCTCGGGCGCTGCGGCAGGCAAATCGTGCAAGCGGCAGAGTATGTTTGCCTCGTTACCATTAAGCCCGAGCGTGGCATGCCCCGCTGCCTCGAAATCCTTTAGAATCGACGCCACATCGATAATGTCTTTTCCAGAGCGGCTCGACGGATCGACCAGATCAATAAAAAAGTCCGGGCGATGGCTGAGCTTCGAAAACGTTTCGCGCTGGAGCATTTTCCAGACCTCCGTCATATGGGGATAGAGCGTCCAATCGGTCAATGCGATGACATGTGCAGCGCGGCAGGCGGCATCGAATGTTCCATCCGCCAAGAATCCATTCACTGCATGCGGAGTGAAGTCAGCAAGCTGCTTCACGGCACTGAACATGAGCTTTCCATCGTTGAACTCGAAGGCCAGGGTGCGCCCAGGCTCGTTTCCCCACGAATGGAAGCCCCGGCATTTCGCAGCAATATCCGCAAAGGCCGCGTGGACAGGTTGACCGAGTGTGGCAAAGCAATCGACCGCCACGGCGAGGCTTGCGAGGCCATCGGCAAGATTCACCGCGCAGCCGCCGGGATGGACGTCGGTGACAATGATCTCCCTCAGGCTGCTGTGGCCGGCCGCAGTAGAAATCAACGCGCCGAAGGTTCCGATGTCCGGCACCGGAGTGAACTCATCGAGAGACCTTCGCTCTCCGACGAGTGTGATCATCTCGTCAACAAAGCCGTCAAAGCCGGTCACTACCCGACAGCCGCGCAAGTCCGCAGAAGCGAGTCGATCCGCCATTCCAGAGAGATCGATGTTCATGATGGGTCGCTGAGAAGCTTCAGGATCGCAGCTTCGTCCTCCTCCACCTGCGGAAAGCGGCCGATGTCCGGATTGATGAAGAAGTTGTCATTTGCGTCATCGTTGGCCGTTGAAACCTCGCCGATGATACACTCTGATGAAACCGGAGCGAACTCATGCCAGATGCCTGGCACCAGCGTCACGCGGTGGCCCGGCTCCAGCACCACGAAGTCTCCGCCTTTGAATTGCCAAGACCGGTTGTTGACAATCAATTCGAATTCCTTGCCGGTGGTCTCATCGGGTCGACCAGGCCACACCTGAATACGCAAGGTGCCCCAACGGCTGATGATATCCTCCATCTTTTTCCGATGGCAATGTGCAGGAGTCGTCATGCCTTGCTGGGCATACATCAATTTCTCACAGTATTCGGGGTATTCGGCGAGGTTCACGAGCACCAGCCCGTGGGACCGCCAGTCGCCCAGACCGAAGTCGGTGACGTCCCAACGCGGTTCCGGCGGGAGCGTCCAACCGTGGGCTTCGAAACATGCCGAAGCCGATCTGACAAGAGAGTTAATTTCGCTACGTTTCATATGTTTTGTTCTTGGAGAAAAGTTGTATCCAGGGCCACTTCGAGGCGATGTCCGCCCGAAGAGGTGATTGCGATGTGATCTCCGTTCGGCACGATCGACTTCACTTTCCTGAAGCCCTTGGGCAAGGCAGCCACACCCATGATGTAGCTGACAGACAGAGGAACTCGTTTATCGAGACCAACGGAGGTCGGATAGCCAAGCCGGCTTAAGGAGTTATCACATGCCGATTCCGCCAGACCGTAGTGGAAGAAAGAAGTGACGTCCTCAACGCCTAGGACATTGACATGACGGCCATTCCAAGGTGGGTAGTGGCGTCCGCCATTCGAAATCCACAGGATCGTCTGCCGGAGGACTCGGGGATCTTTGAGGGAAAACCATAGGTATTCCTCATCTGGAAACGTCACGGACGACCATGCAAAATCCTTTCGGCTCGAATGGATGAGCGTGACGAGGTCTTCATACCCCCGCCGCGCAGGATAGAGGCTCAGGTCCGCATGGCCGCCAAGTGCGGACGGCACCCGATCGAGCCGCTTGAAGATCGCCCCGACCCGCAGGCTCTGATAGCCGCGCATTGCGGGAGTTTCAAATGGCAGCGGCGCCACCTGAGCAAATGAAATCCGACTGGTGCTGACGCACCCACTGGCGTCCTTGTCAGGAAACTTCAGCATTGCGTGATGGCCAAAGCTCATCGGGCCGGACATTCCGCTGAGGGTATGGCGGCAATAGACTACGCTTTCGCCATCGCGGACCTCGACGTGCTTATCAACCTTCCCAAGGCGGGCATTCGTCTGCATTGAGAGGTGAAGCGTGTGACGTCTTCCTTCGGTATGCAGAGACTTGAAGGACCACTCGGCATTCGCGCTCTCGCCGTGGGGAGGATGCATTTCCCCTCTATAGGGTTTGGAGTTCCCCCCGAAGGGTGCACAAAAAAAGTCTCCACGCAGCGAGCGGAGCATCGCGGGTGTTTCGGGCGGTAGTTTTTCCTCCGCCCACGGGGCGATAGAGAAAGGCTCGACCTCACGCGACCCCAACCGGAACCGCACAGGGGCCATGTGGCCGCCCGTGCGAGTCACTGCAAGGCTCACCGTTTTGGATGACAGTTCCCAGGAGGGTTGCCCAAGAATCTTTCGGGTTTGCGTCATGGGTGTCTTCATTGTTTTCTTGGGGGGAGGGGGTCGCATTTCGCAAAAGGCGCTCACCTGTAGCTCATTTTGTTCGTGGTGAGCTGTAGGTCTTGCTGAAGGTGTCGATGAGGCTTGATTCCCGTGCGCTTGAGGACTTCGTGGTAGGCTTTCACCGCATCGATCGGCGATACTTCCCCATCAACCACACGGCGTAGTAACTCGATGAAGGCAAGCGGGCTTTCGGACAGATTGATTTTACGACCGAACAGAGCGACTCGGGCTCCGTGTTTCCGGGCATCGTGGATCAGCTGAAAGGCATCGAGCGTTGTGCCGGCACTGCCGCCAAGGATGCCAACGATCATTTGCGGGTCATATGACACCAGTTCTTCCAGCGGCCCAGGGCCGTTATACGGAATTTTCAGAAACACCGGACGCCCGGACTCTGTGACGCCGGCGAGCGTACGAATGATGTGATCGTTCAGAAAGGCGGCGATTTTCTTGTCGGAAATGCCGGGGTTCACATTGGGGTTGAAGACTTCGAGGAAATAGCGAAAGCCCTTGCGTTCAGCCTCGATCCGAAAATCCTGGAAATCCTGAAGCGCCTTGTAGTCCCAGTCGATGTCGTTGGTGAAAGTGATGGAATACAGTCCCAGATTCGCGCCAGTGACCGGGCTGTTGTGATTCTCGGTAAGGCGACCGTATTTGATATGGTCCAGCGTTGCCGAGCGGAACGATCGCGACGGGTGTTCTGTCGGATATTTTCCACCGCGCACTGCCCAGACGTCCGAGGTATCATTCGCGCGCGCCGCGGGAGTGATTTCTGATTGTTCAAACAGCTTCTCTTTGATCGAGAGCTGCTCAACATTCGACGCCGATAGCAGAACGATGTCCACAATATCCTGTTGGATCACCGCGCGGATCTGATCACGGTATTGCGCAAGGGTTTTCCAGCAGCCTTCAGACTCGTTGTATCCGTGGCGGCAAGAGCCACCCTGCGGGCCTGGCGCGGTGATGCCAAACGCCATATCGGCGTCTTTCGCATCGGCGATGATGAAGTCGGAGGGCGAATTGGAGCCGTTCAGCAGGTTGGCGAGTTTACGATCAAGTCGTTTCATGTGATGGTAATTTTAAGTTTGGAGGTCCGGATTTTTTCAGGCGGCGCCTTGTCCGTGTAAAAGTCGCTGAACTCGTCCCAGCCCCCGAAGCCGATGGAGGTATTCTGGTGCCATTTGCTGGCGTCGGCTAACAGGCACGCCCGCCTCGAGCGGCGGATCCATTGCCGCTTGATCGCCATCTCCAGCAACTCGGTGGTCCCGGCCCCATCCACCGGGTGCAGCGCGGAGGCTCCAATCAGCGCGACGTCCGCCCGCAGGTGGGAGAGAGCATCAACAGCAAGCTCTCCCACCAGGGCACCACTCACAGCACGCCGCTCACCACCCAAAACAATCAGCTTCGCCTCAAAACGATCGTAGCCCGCGATCAGGGGGAGCGAGTTAGTGATAATCGTCAAATCGGACCGGCTTCGAAGAAGAAATCCTGCCTCCAGGCAGGTTGTTCCGCCATCAATGAAGACCGTCGCTCCTGAGGGAATCGCCTTTGCTGCGATTTCGGCAATGCTTCGCTTGGCCCGGATCGCACTACCAGCCTTCTGGAGGAGGGAGGCTTCGGGCTCCCCGTTGCCCGGAAGCATCACCCCACCATGAACCCTCAAGACGCAGTTGCTCTTGTCGAGATGGCTGAGGTCGCGCCTCAGCGTAGCAGTCGAGATACCGAGCTTTTCCGTTAGAACCGCAACCTCCAGACGGCGGTGTTTTCGAAGCAGCTTCAGTATCTCGCGATGGCGCTCATGAGCGAACATGAGCGTATAGAATCATCTCGCTCACATTTGCTCAACTGAAATGGATTGGATTCTCCGTTTTGTGTGAGTCGAGCACTGGTGAGTTTTCTTTTTCGACGGTTGGAGCCTTTTCCTGCAATTTGCACCCTGCCGCTCCGGAAGCGCATACCTGCGGAATGGGTGCCGGCAATCGTGGAACTTTGGGTGGAGTAGGGTGCCATAGCGAAAGGTAGCACGGCCCTGGCGGTTATGTTCGAGCAGGAGGTCCGGAAAGGTTTGGTGCGGCATCCGCAAAGTTAGGCGATGGGATGCAGTTTCGGAGGAGGCCGGCAGGAGGCGGAGAGTTTGATGCGCTTCGGGAGGAGGTGCCCCCCCTCGATCATTACGCTGCCAATGGGAAGGCTATTGGGCAGAGCGATTCGATAGTCGAGTTTGTCGCTTTGGTTGCAGAGGGGACGCCAAGTTTGTCGGACACATTCGCTGGCCCGGAACCAGCCTGTTGCTCGCTGCCCAAGCGCTTACGATCCCTTTCGGGCTTTCCCCTGGGCGGCGGCGCAGGTCCCGTGTCCACCGCATGAAGACCTCCAGAGACTTCTCGGGATCCAGCGCCGCGAAGACCCGGGGAACGTATCGTGACTGGAAATCCCGTGCCGCAACTCCAGAAGCTTCAAAAAGCATTCTTGGTTCGCCTCCCCGAACTGTTCCGTCTTCTCAAAGATTGCCGCCCCCCAAAGGCCGATGACCGGGATATCCTCCAACCTATGCAGCCGCGAGCGCTCCGCGTGCGGGTTTTCAAGGTCCCGGAGAATCGTGATCAGGCTGATGGATGCTTCGCTTTGCATTTTATTGCAACAATGCGCAGTATGGTGCGGTATAAGGGTATTCCATCACCGCTTGTCCGTCTTTTCGATGCTTGAGCCCTGGGGGTGAGCTTGATCTTTGTGACGTTTTTGTGAGACTTGGCTGAGTGAGGTTCTCTTTCCAAAACCATGTTTCTGCAGACCACTGCGTAGTGCGCGTCCTGTCAATGTTCTTGAGACGTCATCAGTAGTCTGTCGATGCAACTTGTAGGGTGTTTCGCTTATGATTACAGGAAGCCTTTTCCCTGAATTATGTGCGCTTTCAGGAAGCTTCGGGAATTCGGCGTTTCAGCCTCGGGCCAGCCATAGTTAGCCATGCTCCTCGCCACCGTGCTTCTTGAACCGCACCGCTGGAAAAACAGCGAAAGTCCGCTAACCCGTTTCGATGGGCCATTGCTCTCGGCCGCCCGCGATGCGGGTTTCGACGGGTTGGAGCTTTGGGAAAACCACTTCCATCTCGCGGATGCTCCTACCGCGTCGATGCTGCGCGCTTCGCCGTGTCCGGTGAAAATATTCAACTGGTACGGCGTTCCGGGGGACACGGCTGCTGAGGACCGTTTGCTCCGCGCATGCGAGGCCTTTAGCGAAACCCTCGAAGGCGTAAAATTCAACCTGTCCGCCAACCCTGCCACGCGGCATGGCGAAGAAACTGCGGTCGAGCGCCTGGCGGCGCGACTTCCTGCAGGCGTCGGCCTCTTGTGCGAATGCCATCCGGGCACTGTGCT
>CAZSMN010000013.1:0-24167 GCA_964607615.1 uncultured Chthoniobacterales bacterium
AGCGGAAAGCAAAAGCCAGATGGTGAAGGGTAACAGGTGTATATCTTGGGGGCCTGAGGTTCTCGATGACCCTGCGCATATGGGCAAGATCTTGGCGGAGAACTCTACGTTTGCCCCGTTTCGCAAGATACTCGTGAACCATTTCGGCATGGTGCTCGGTGCGGGAAGGCGATGGTTTGTCGGCGGTCGGTGGAAGCCCATTTCGACGAATGACAACTCCTGGCAGAGCAAAAGTTGCCACTGCCAGTCTGCCGGATGCACGATGTTTGAGCACGGCGCAGACCGCGGGATCGAGCCGGCAGACCGCGCATGATTGCGCGGCAGCGAAAATGCGAACTTTTCGTGGAGCGACCAAGCGGCCGCCGGCAAGGTTCGTGGCAGCAAATGCTATCCGCAGGGTGTGATGTCGTGGTGCGGCCTGGCGAGGACTCCTGAGCGCGACAGGCAGTCTGCGCTCGTTGGGGAGCGAGGGACAAGTGTTCTCATCTTTACGCTGCCGCGGCGGAACCGGGATGTTTCCGAAGGCAGGAGACTGCTCGTGCCGCCTATCCGTCGGCCAAGGGCAGGAAAGCCTCTGCTCCTCAGGCCACGCGCATTGCTTTCACACGACCACCGCACAGCCGGTGGCGATGGATTCCTCAACCGCGAACGCGAGGCGCATCGTGCCGAGGGCGTCGGAGGCAGGCACGAGCGGTCCGTAACCGGAGGCGATGCTGGCGAGATAGCGTCCGAGAAATCCCGTCATGTCGTGATGGAGTTCGTTTTGAGGATCATTCGAAAAATCCTCAGTTCGCTCGATGATGGTATCCTTGATGGCGTGGTCGAAGCGGAACAGGTCGAGTCGCGCGCCGTAGAAATCGGCGAGGCAGGAGGCCTCGGATCCGACGAGCGAGAGGCGGAATTCATGGCCGGGGGTCTTGGCCCAATGGACAGACGTTTGCGGATGGCGACGATACCAGCAGGGGGCGCGGTTGTGAAAAATCTCAAGGCTGGCAGCGCGGCCGTCTGCGGTTTCCAAAACGATGAGGACGTGATCCGGTACATCCGGAGGGTAGAAGGGGAGGGCGTTGCGCTTGGAGCGGAATGCCTGTACCCGCGCAAAATCTCCGAAATACGCGCGCAGCATGTCGAGTTGATGGATGCCGCAGTGGAAGACGATTCCGCCGCCTTTTTCGCGGCGAAGGCGGGTTTGGGAGTCAAACGGGGCATCCGGAGTATCGGACCACCAGTGGCCGCGGGAGTCGGTGCAGCTCGCAGAAAGGATTTCTCCGAAGAACCCCTCACGCTGGAGCGCGAGAAGGCGACGAGGCATCTTGGAGTGGATGTATTCAAAATTGATTTGGAGGCTGCCGGACGAGGTTTCGGCAGCGGCGACCATTTCCGCGCATTCCTCATAGGTGACCGCCATGGGCTTCTCGCAGAGGACATGCAGCCCGCATCCCAGCGCCTCCATCGTGGAGCCGTAATGCTGGTGATTGGCATTGACGATGAGCGCAGTGTTGGTCTCGGGGCGGGCGGAGATGAGCGCCTGTAAGGATTCGAAGCCGGGCAGCCCGGTTTCTTTGGAAAACGCCTCTAGACGATCACGACTCCCAGAGACAAAGCCCGCACAGGGCACACCAAAGTTTTTCAGATCGCGTAGGAATCCTCGGGCCACGCGGCCGGTTCCGACAAGGGCAGGGATGGGCGCGGGCATAGGCTATGGTGCGGTGATGACGATGCGGAGGAATCTGCGGGGGTTCGTGGCCAGGTCGGCGGTATCGCTTACCGTGACCGGAGTCGAGGAACTGACCGTGCCTGGGTTGGTGGCAACGATATCCCAAGTGACAAGATCCGAACTGGCCTCGACTTCGTAGGTCAGCTCGGCGCGCGCCCGGAGGAAGGAAATCATCAATCGGGAATTAGCAACCTGCGGTTCCGGTCGCGACGTGCTCAGTGCCGAATCAGGCTCGCTGCCGAACGCGTATTCCAAAAGGTTGGCCAACCCGTCTTTGTCCGGATCGGCGCTATCGGCGGCGTCGCCTTCGTTGGCAGTGGTGCCGAAGTGATCGTAGCGCCATGTCTCGAGGTCGGTCCATGGTGCGGTAGCACTGACAACGAGGGAGACCGGCACCGTCACAGACGGTTCCTGCGGGTCGTTGGATTCGATTTCCACCAGTGCCTGATAGGAGCCGATTGCGAGAGCTGAGGCATTGAAGATCAATTGCGGGCCACCTGCTGAGGTCGCTCCGATCGTGCCGGACGGCGGAGAAATGCCAAGCCAGGTCGGGACGATTTCTGGCACTGGGAAGCGCACGGCAAAGTTGCTGCTACTGCCGACAGGGATGAAGTTGCTGGTTGGATTGTAGCTCGCGAGCACGGCGGTGTTGCGCGTGGCATTCTGGATGCCGATCGTATAATTCCGACTGACCGTCGCGAACGACCGGACCTGCGTGCGGATTTCACCGGAACGTTTGATGATCAGCTGGAAGGTGCCGCGCGCGCTTAGCCCGTAGCGTATGACATTATTCCAAGTGATGACGATCGTGTCGGCATCCACCGCCTTCCATTTCACCCAGCTCTGGGAATCCACGACCCAGTCGGTCCACAGCGCGGCGATCACGTTCGCAGGGGCGTTTGTGGATGGCAGGGTGGAATTCAAGTAATTGGTCTGGCCGATGGTTCCGCCGAAGTGGACAAATCCGTTGCTGCAAACGAACACCGACGTGAAGGTGTTTCCGTAGAACGGAAACGAGAAGCCGGCGGGAAAACTGATGGAGGCAACGGAATCGTCATTTTCGTTGGTTCCTGTGGGGGCCCAGATGGTGGTGGATCCGGAAGAGATGTCGATCCACTCGAAGGCTGGCCCTCCTGCTTGGGCAGAGGTTTGGAAGGTGGTGATTTGACCGCCCGCGCCGGGCATTCTGGCGCTGGCGGCCCATTCGAGCGGCATATTGCCGAGATTCTGGATGGTGAGCGTCCGGTTGGCCGTGGTGCCGGTCTGGATCGTCTGCGAGACAGTGGTGGCCGGAAGAGAAATGCGAGGTGCGGTGGATTCCAACACGAGGACCTGAGCGGTGGCGGTGAATCCAGCGAGGGTGGCGGTTACGGTGTGCGGACCACCCGGTGCAGAGCCCGCGGTGAACACGCCCGTGGCGGACATCGTGCCGCCGCCGCTCACCGACCATGCCGCCGACTGGCCAGAAATGGGCTGGGAAAATTGGTCGAGCAGGTTTGCCTGGAAAGTGAACGGGGCAAAGGCATCCACTGTGGTCAGCGATGGCGTCACGCTCAGCGTGGCAGCGGTGGCGGAAACCACCACGGTTGTCTCGGCAACTGCAGATTTCCCGGAGAGATCGGTTACGGTGACGCCCAGTGTGTAGGCTCCGGCGCGGGTGAAGGTCGCTGTGCTTTGTTTGGCGGCGTTCGTTCCGTTCGGGGAAAATGATGCGCCGCCACCGGCCGGCGTGCTGAGCACGGACCATGTGTAGGTAAGAGCGCTTTCGGGATCAACAGGATCGGCCGCAAGGGTGCTCAGCTGGGTGGTGGTTCCGCTGACTGTGGCGGGATTTGCCGCGGGAGGCTGGGTAATGACCGGCAGCGTGGAGGGAGCGCTGCCACCACCGGTGAAGGGTAGCTTGGCAAAAAGGGCGGAGACGCCTGAAGGCAGCGGCGTGCCCCACGATGGCACGCTGCCTGTCGGCACGGGATTGCCCCAGTCGCGTTGGCGGCCGACGGCAATCAGGCCGCCGCTTACCGGAAAGATGCCATAGAGATCGGTGTTGGCCGCGCCCACGGGCTGCGCGCCGGGCGACGGATACGTCCACTCGCCGGTAAGGGCGGTGGAGTAGGTGAGCGTGTTGAGGTTCGGCTCCATGACCCGGGCAAACTGCGCCCATGGGCTGATACCCTGGTTGATCGACGGCGTGATTTTCGGCAATTTTTGCCAGGCACCAGAGGTTGTGACCATGCGCGGTCCGAGGCCGACAACGTAAACGCGGCCGGCGGAATCGGTACGCGGTGAGCCCGGTTCGATCATCGTCGTGGTCAGGTTTGGCCAACCCGCGTTGTGACTCGGCCAGCCGTCGAGGTTCGGGTCTCCGTAGAGCGCTTGGGTGAGGGAGACGTCGCGGAGGTATCCGGCAAGGAAGGACGCGTTGATGACAGTGCCGTCGTTGTCGCGCAGTTTTGCGATCCAACTGAGGTGGATGTTGCCCTCCGTCCCGGTAAACTGGTTCTGAAACGCATTCGCTCCGGGTGTCGCTGCGATGCTGTTGCCATTCCAAAAGTTGACCGCGTTGTTGCCGTGGCAGCGGGCTGCCACAACCAACCGGTTGGGCGTGGTGGAATAATCGACAGCGAGACCGTCAACGTATTGGTCGGGTGATGAAAGGCGGGTTTCCCCGGTGTTAACCTGCCCGTTGGCGTTGGCATCGATCACTTCGTGATAGAGACGGCTCCACCATTTCAGGGCACCGCTGGCGGCGTAAGAAATGACGGCGGGCTCAAAGTCCGGCTGCTCCTTGTTGGCCGCAGCATCCCAGAAGCGGCTCTGGATGTTGAAGCCGATGGAGAAGTCATTGGTATCGCGGTTGATGGCGATGCCGCCGATGCGGTGCTTTCCGACGCTCTTGTAGCCGGTGTAGCCGTATTCGATGGTGCCTGTGGTGCCCCCGTTGAGGTCTCTCACCGGAATAAACAGGTCCAGCGGCCACGTGCCACGTTTGATCTGGCCGTTGCCATCGGGCAGGATGGCTAACTGGTCCGCTTCTGTCCATGAGCGCAGGTCTGCGGGAAAGCTGATGCCGCTCACAGCGGTGGTGGTTAGATCCGCACCGATGCCGGGCTGGCGGTTGGCATCATTGAGGGTGACACCGGCGGCCCAATGCGATCCTCGGAGGCCGGGCAGCTTCATCAGCGAGCCTGCGGCATCAAGAAAGAAAACGCGGATCGTTTCTCCGGTCTCATTTACGTAGGCTACGCGGCCGTCGCCGCCGACATCCCATGCCTGCATTCCGAAGTTATCGCCATAAGCGCCGGAGGCCTTGGCCAGTCTCACCCACGAGAAACCGGTAGGCGTGGCTGCGATGAAGTTGGCATCGAGCCGCGCGATGAAATATTCGCCGCTGGTAGCATCGCAAGCTCCTGAAAGATAGAGATCACCGGTGGGTGCGCCGGGTTTGTGGGTGCCCTTGATCCAGCGAAAATCGTAGGCCTGTCCGGCGGGCAGATGCCAAACGCCGAGGACCGAACGGGTGTCGCCCGAGATCCTCATGAGAAAGGCGGTACGGCCGGTGCCACGGTTCGGAATGCTGAGCGGTGGCAACTGGGTTTTTGGCGCGCTGACCCAGTCGAGGTTCTCGGCCGAACCTGCCACGAGTAGCGTGCCGTCGGAAAGTTCCATCACGTCCTTGAACTCCTCGGTTCCGGTGCTGCCGGCGAGCGTCACCACCGCATTGTTCGTGGCGATGGCGGTGCTCGTTGTGATTTGGAAACTATCCATGCGGACCCGTGCATTGTCGCCGCTTTGCAACCCGGTCTCGGCATACCAGCCGTAGCCGGTGACCACGTCCCCTGAGGCGAGAGTGACGGTCGGATTATTGCTGGCGTCGGCATCAAGGACGGTTCCGGGATTGAAGTCCCCGGAATGCCATGCGTTCGCGGCGGTGAGTCCGCTGAGGGTGTGTTGTTCGAAATTTGCGAGGTTGCCCTGCTGGAAGGATGCGGCACTGACATACCATGTCGCTCCAATACGGATGGCGAAACGCATTCGGGTCGTGGCGGTCGCTGCCCGAGTGTAAACCGAGAGCTGAGTGATGTTCCCGACCGTCAAACCGGCGAGGGAGTCGCTGCCGTAGCGGAACCAATTTCCTTGGGGCGCATCCTGAAGGATATCGGAAGTGGTCAGCAGGGTCGTATGCAAAAGCATCGCGCCCGGCGCGGTATCGGGCCGGGCAAAGAGAAAGCCGGCGCTGGTCGATTGACCGCTCACCACGGGCACCCCGGCGGGTGCTCCCTGGCTGACACCAACCTGCGCGGGGGCGCCCGTCAAGGTGTTGTCTAATATCCCTCCGCCGCCAATCGCGGACGTCCAGTTGTAAACGCTGGCGTTCTTGTCTCCGGAGCTGCCGCTGCCGTTGTTAAAATAGGCTGAGAAAAGACTGTCCGCCCAAGCTCCACCGGGTCGGATAATGCCGACAAAGCAGACAGCTAAAAAACAAAGACGGCGTAGTCGCCCGGATGGTCTCAAAAGCAAGAGCATTAGCTTATATTTTATGTCTTGCTCGGGCCTTCGTCTACAAAGCCAACGGCATGACTTTTTATATTTTATGCCAAATGTTTTTTAATGATCGTGTAATTGCTGAGATTCCTTGACAGTCAGTCTGAACGGGTGAAAGAACGAAGATATGAACGCTATTCTGCTGCATTCAAGGTCCGCCCTGCTTCTGATAGTTTTTGCGCGTGCTGCGTTCGGAGGTTTGTCCGACTACCAATGGGGGGAAGCTGCTCCCTATGCGGCAGAAGCTAAGGCAACGGATCTGGTTTTACATGGTTCAGAAGCCGTTCGCCGGATTCAGGGGACATGGGGGGACGGTGGCAATCCGTGGGCACTGGGATGGTCTGCAAAAAGTGGGGAACCATGTTTCACCACCTGGGATTTGGGGGCATTGATGACACCAAAGAGAGATGCGATGGCATTCTACCGCGTTCATCTTAATTGGGGCTCGAGCAATACGAAGGCCGTTCGCAATGTTGTCATTTATGTTGGAGAAAATGAGGACGCCCTGTCGAAGGCCATCGAGGAGGATGATGCCCGTCTGAGGGTAGAGGTAACCAGCGGCAATGCCTGGACTGTGGGATGGGCCAGCAATTCGCCCGAGGGTGCGCCCGGTTGGCGTATTCGCCCGGCCAAGGAAAGCGATGGCCAGACCGAGTTGATGTTGAAACCGGAGGATATGTTCATTGCGGTGCGTACCCAGGAGCGCGAGGGCTTTGCCCACGTTTTCAACGGCATGGTGCTCGAAGCCCAATAACTTAGAAATGCGGCTTCATTTTAGGGTGTTATGCGTCCGGTCGGGATGCTTCCCCTAAGCAAACGTCGAAAGTCGCTAAGCGGCGGAAAAGCTGGTGACGATGTTCCCCTTGTTTCCATAAACCGCGCATCGTATAGAGCACTCGATGATCTCCATGACTCTGCCTGAGAGGGGCGTCAACACGCTATGAATCAGCCCGCCAGGAAAATTTGGACAGCTGGAACGTTAACATACACCGCGGGCGGATTGACTGCCTTGTTTCTTTGGCTGTTGTTCGGTGACTTTGCCTGGAACATCAAGGAGCGCGCTGTTTTTCCCGTCGCGCAGTTGATGCTGAAGCAATACCACGCCACGGACCTGCTCGTGGGGATTCTGATCGGATCCGTGCCGTCGGCGCTTGCCATGTTGTTCGGGCCGTTCATCGGAGTGTGGTCTGACCGTCACCGCGGCAGGTGGGGGCGGCGGATTCCGTTCCTGCTTTTGCCGACGCCGTTTGCGGTGATCACCATGGCCGGTGTGGCGTTTACGCCCGCCATCGGTCACTGGTTGGATGCTTTACTGGGGACGGCCTCTCCCGGAGCGCAGGCCTGTGTTCTCATCGTTTTCAGCCTCTTCTGGTGCATCTTTGAGTTAGCCACGACGGTCGCCAACGTCGTCTTCGGTGCGCTTATCAATGACGTGGTGCCGCAAGAAATGTTGGGACGGTTCTTCGGGCTGTTCCGCGCAATCAGCCTGCTGGCGGGAATCGTTTTCAACGTGTTCCTCATGGGAAAGGCAGAGTCGCACTACATGGAAATCTTCCTTGGACTCGGGCTCTTCTATGGCGTGGGCTTCACGCTCATGTGTTTCAAGGTGAAGGAGGGTGAGTATCCGCCGCCGCCGGAGCGCGCACCAAACCCGTGGGTGGGTATCAAAACCTATATGCGGGAGTGCTATGCCCAACCCTACTATCTCTGGGTTTTCGTGGCTATGGCGCTGGCCCCGCTCTCCTTTGGTCCGGTGAATTCGTTCAGCGTGTTCTACGCTAAAAGCATCGGCGTGAGCATGGACGACTATGGGAAATATCTAGCCATCACTTATACGATCTCGCTGGTGCTGTCCTATGGGCTTGGATCCCTCGCAGACCGGTTGCATCCGCTCCGTATGGGGATTATCGCGATAATTGCTTATGCGTCGGTTGCACTGTGGGGAGCGATCTTTGTGAATACTCATGAGACTTTTGCAATCGGCTTTATCCTGCACGGAGTGATCAGCGGCGTCTATTTCACCGGTGCGGCGTCGTTAGGACAGCGCCTGTTTCCGAAATCGCAATTTGCCCAGTTTGCCACAGCGGGAGGGATACTTGCCTCAATTTCCTTCATGGTTCTCCCTCCCTCCGTTGGCCTGTTTCTTGATCTGAGCGGCCACAATTACCAACTCACGTTCCTGATGGGATTCGTTATCGCTGTCGTATCGCTGTTACCCTTGTTCGTCGTCTATCGGAAGTTTCTTGCGCTGGGAGGCGACAAGCACTACGCGGCACCGTAGTGCCCTCCGGGTCAGCACAAGTCCGCGCGTCGATTCCGGTTACCGCTGGATTTCGACGGAGACGAGGTGTTCCCCTCCTACGGGTTGGGCAGGGACGAGGTTGCCTTCGAGGGCTCTGCCGTCGAGGGTGATGGCCACTTTACCCTTCTGAATGCCCTTCGGTTTGCGGATTGTAATCTCGTAGGTCGTACCTCGGAAGTGGCGGGTCATGGAGACTTCTTCCCAGGTAGCGGGAAGGCATGGATCGATCCTCAGACCTTCCACTTCGGGTTCTACGCCGAACATGTGCTGTTGGACATTCAGTAGCGTCCAGCAGGCTGTGCCTGTGGCCCATGCGTGGGAACCTTCGCCGGGACGATCGGACTCCTTGGCATAGACGAACTGCGGGGCCACATAGGGTTCGATCCGGTAGAGGTCAGGATCTGCCTCATGGCGTGTGCAGGGGAGCATTTTTTTCAGAATCTCGTAGCCCTTATCTCCTCTGCCGGCTTTGAATTCCGCCCATATCCGCCAGCGCGAGTTGTGGCCTTGGAGCGATCCGTTTTCCTTCGTGCCCGGCGCGAAGCGGCTGATGATGCCGGCTCTGCGGTCAGGTTCAGGGAACGGCGGGTAAAAGCAGTAGCTGCCATGTTCAGCGTCCAGGTATTTGTCGAAGGAGGTCAGAATCTTTTGGGTTTGCTCCTCGTTGGCGATTCCCGCGACAATCGCAAAGGCGTTCGGGTTGCCAAAGATCATGCCGCCCCCGGTGTTCGACTTTGCCCCCAAAATCCAGCCCGAGTCGTGGGTCGCACGCCAATACCAGTCACCGTCCCAGCAGAGTTCATTCATTTTGCCTTTCAGCTCCTCCGCGCGGCGCTTGTAGTCGGCAAGGCGATCGAAGTCGCCCATCTTTTCCATGCAGGGATAAAACAGTTCGAGGCAAATGACCGCCCAGCCAACCAGCATGGACGATTCTCCTTTGCGGTCATTGCCCATCTGGTCGAGCGCATCATTCCAGTCGGCTTTGAGGATGAGCGGCAGTCCACGCTCGGAGAACTGGCTCCAGAAAAACTCCATGCCGGCAATCGCGTGTTCGTAGATGGTGGCATCCGGCTTTTTTGACCGTCCCGAGATGCGCGTCTCAGGATCGACCCAAGGGGTCTTTTCCGTGAGGATCGAGAAGTCGGCGGTTTCGCGCACATAGTGGCCAAGGATGAAAAGTGGGTTGAGCGGGTCGTCCGAATGGAACGTGCGCGAGCCCTGCATCGAAACGAAATTTCCGCCGTGCGCGTAGTCGCCGTCGTCGAATTGCCAGATCATAATCCGGTCCTTGATAAGTTTTCGCACCCAGCCGGGATCCTGCGGGAGGCGCGAGACGGCGTCCTGGCACGCGTCGCGGACACCGTAGTTATAAATACCGAAGTAGCAGTAGCCGGTGTTGCGGTTCCACCAGCTTAGGTTCGCACCTTGGTATTTGAACCACGTATTGACCATCATATCGAGGTCGGGGTCGGGGGTGCGGACGGTTGGTGTTGCGACGACGTTTTTCCAGTAGGCGATGGTGTTTGCGAGTGCGGCGTCAGCCTGCGCGACTGTGCCGTATTTTGATGTGAGGTCGGCAACTTTTCCTGTCTGGTGGTGTATTGCTCCGAGAATGACCACATATTCGGCCGATTCGCCAGAGGCCAGTTCGAACCGGTGCTGGAGGGCCATGCAGGCGTCGCGACCCTCGGCTGCGACGTTACGCAGCTTGCCAGTATCCATTACCTGGGGGTTCGCGAGGTCGCGGTAGGAACCAACAAATTCATACCTGTCGCCTTCGTAGCCGGTGACCGGCGCTGACGAGGCGAAAACCGCTGCGTGTTCGAATGGAATGTTATTTTCGTCCGAGTTGCAGGCCTGCCAGCCGCCCGTATACTTGATCCACTGCACATTGCGGGTGAGCAGTGCGTTGTCAGCGAAGTCCTGGCGGTTAAAAAGCGTGTAAAACTCGCGCCATGATGTGTCTTCATACCAATTGCCGAGCGCAATCTCACAGTAGTTTGTCAAGGTGAGCGTGCGCGGGCGATCCGACGTGTTCGTGAGCCTCACTTTCCAGAGCATGCACGGGTCTCCTGCGAGTGCCGGGTTTGCGGCATCTGCATCCGGCATAGGGCAAAAGTAAGTGACCTCCGAGGCGATGCCGGACTGTTTGGCGCGGATGGTGTTGTAGCCGAGTCCGATTTCGCATTGCCATTGTTCGAGCGGCTTGACCGGCGGATACCCGTTGGCGCTCCACCACTCACCGGATTCCTCGTCGCGGACATACACGAATTTCCCCGTCGTGTCGCGGGGCACACCGTCGATGTGCCAGCGGGTGATGCGGCCGACCGTTGGGTTACCGAGGAAGCTGTAGCCTCCGCCGAGATGAGAGCAGACATCGCACCATGCGCCGTTTGAAAGGACGTTCATCCAAGGTCTGTCCAAGAGGGGGTTCGTAAGGATAAAGGCGGAGCCGTCCGGGGTGAAGTTGCCGTAGGTGGTGGAGTTCATCGTGTGCGTTAAAAATCGGCCTTATTGTCGCGCCGGGACTTCCGGCAGTCGAAAGCGAAGTGACTTCGGAATTCCGTTAATGCGGAAATAGTTCCACCGGATTTCCGGCTTTTGTGAAGGAGTCGCCATCCGGCGGAAATGTTGAAAAGCCAAACGGCATTGACCGTCGTGCGGGTTGGTCCAACCTGCGGAAGATGAATAGCACGACTTCCCGGATTGACTGGTTTTCGGAGGCCCGCTTCGGCATGTTTGTTCACTGGGGGCCTTATTCTGTGGCGGGCCGTGGCGAGTGGGTTATGAACCGCGAGCGGATTCCGCCGCAGGAGTATGGGGAACGATTCGCTTCCGCCTGGAGCGCTGAGCACTACGATCCCGCCGCCTGGGTGGCGCTGGCGAAGAGCGCCGGCATGGGATACGTCGTCCTGACGGCTAGACATCATGATGGGTTCGCCCTGTGGGATACGGCGACCACCGGATGGAACTCGGTAAAGATCGGCCCGAAGCGTGACCTTATCCGGCCCTTTGTAGAAGCGGTTCGCGCGTCCGGGCTCCGTGTCGGCTTGTATTATTCGGGAGCGGACTGGACGCATTCCGACTATCCAGGTGCATTCTTCCGCGATTGGCCGGAAACGTCCGATTGGGCCAGCGAGGCGGCCCGCTTACGTTTCGTGGCTTTCTACCGCGAGCAATTGCGGGAGTTGATGTCAGACTACGGCAAGATTGACATGCTTTGGTATGACGGATGCATCCCGGAACCTTTCGACGGAGCGGAGGTCAACGCCATGGTGCGCGAACTCCAGCCCGACATCCTTATCAACGAGCGTAACGGCGAGCCTTTCGATTTTCGCAATAGCGAGCAGACGGTGAACGCCAAGCCGGGACCTTGGGAGGCCTGCATGACGCTCAATTCCAATTGGGGTTGGCATGCAGGCGACACGCACTGGAAGACCGCGGGCGACGTCATCGAAACTCTGCTCAACTGCGCCTCGAAGGGGGGTAATCTTTTGCTCAATGTCGGCCCTCTGCCCGATGGCACAATTCCCCCGGAAAGCGTCCGCATTCTGGGTGAAACCGGTGCATGGCTTTCACGCAATCGCGGGTTCCTGCCCAACTCCGACCGTCACGCCTTGAGCTGGAACAACACTTGCCAGATCACCACGCGAGGGCCGTTCGTCTATCTGCATTTTCACCAACAACCGGGCACTGAGTTTTGTTGGGCAGAACTGAAAAACCGCGTTCTTTCGGCCCGGTTTTTGAACGGCGAGCAGAAGGTGGAATTTTACCAGGAGGGACCCCGACTTTGGCTGCGAAATCTGCCGGTTCCGCTTCCTGACCATCCGGTCACAACAATCGTTCTTGAAGTGGAAGGAACTCCGGAATCTGTCACCACTACGACCACCTTCTGGATCCCGAATTAAAATATGACGAAGCTTCTCCCCCTTGTCGGAAGTCATCAGTTTTTCTTCAGGCTTCATGCGGCCGTTCGGTTGGAGCGGCATAGATACTCATGAGTGTGGATGCTCTGCGTGTGGGAGTTGCGATGCAGGAGATTTCCCCGGGTCGTGACTGTGCTCTCATTGGATATGAGCAAAGGGAGGAGTTTTTTCCGGAAGGAAACGCCGGTATTCTTGATCCACTGTTTGTCACGGCATTGGTGATTGATTCCCGGGAGGGTCGGCGCGTTCTGATAAGCCTCGACCTTGCAATTATCGAAACGCCCGGCTCTGACCTGCTCCGCAAAAGAGTAGCTTTGGCGGCAGCGACGCTGCCCTCCGAGGTGATCGTTTCCTGCACGCACACTCACTCGGGACCTTTCCCGTGGTCGGAGCAATGGTCTGCGGATCCGGTCGAACCTGTCGGGAGAGCGCTTCTGGGCCCTGCTTCGGAATCCTATGCTGGGCAGCTGGAGTCCCTCGTTGAGGAGTGCGTGCGGGAAGCGGTCGAAGCGATGCGCCCAGCGAGGCTATCGGCCCGCATGGGATGCCTTACGATGGGCTACACCAGGCGGGTGCGGATGGGCGAGGGGATTCGCATGGCATGGAATCTCCGCGAATGGGACGGACCTGAACCCTATCCCTGCGCGGATCCTGCGTTTGCCGTGCTTTCCATCACGCGTGAGGGACTGCCTCCCATCTTCTGCTGGAATGCGGCCGCTCACCCCGTGGTCCTGGGCAAACACTCTAACATGGTCAGTGCCGACTGGCCGGGTGCCGTACGACGTCAGATCCAGAAGGCTTATCCGGGAGCTATCTCTCTTTTTCTGCATGGCGCTGGAGGTGACGTGCACCCTTGGCTGGCGACCGGAAGCGATCTTGCGGATCTCGAAGTCGTTGCAGCGCCCGCGTCTTCTCTTTTGCTCGGAATGGCCGGCGTTCCCGGCGGCAGAGTTGGCGATGGCATTGGCACGGCGGTTGGCGAGGTCTCAACCGACGGAGGGAACATTTCCCTGACGGCCTGGCGGCTCGGGCCGGTCAAGTTGCTTGCGGTGCCCGGCGAGCTTTTTGGCACCACCGGCGCGGCGATCCGCTCTGCGTGTGATGCGCCGCTGCTTCTTGCCACAACATCGAATGGGTGGTCTGGCTACTGGCCGCCGGCGGAGGAGTTTTTCTTCGGCGGCTACGAGGTCGATTGTTCAACGTCCCGCCGTCGCGGCGATGCGGAGATCCTGACGACCGTCGCGACTGAACTTCTCGATTCCCTGCCGTGAAAAACATCCTGACAGAAGTCCCTCCCCGTCATCCACGCCGAAGACCCGAGGTCATTGCGGCGGCAATACGCGCTTTGGAGGAGGGTGAGTGGGCTCGTCTCGAAGGGGCGCCGGAAACCGAGTCTGCATTGCGCGAGTTCCACGGTGGCGGTGAAATCTGGTTTGTGGTGTCGGGAACGGCTGCCCTGCAGGCCATCCTTCTCGGCCATGGAATCGGCCCCGGTGATGAAGTGATCACGGTGCCTTATACGTGGGGTGCGACGGTATCGGCGGTTCTCGCCGTCGGCGCGGTTCCGGTCTTTGCCGATGTGAATGTGGAGACCGGCCTGATCGATCCGGACTGTGTGGAAATGCTGATCACCTCCCGCACCAAGGCGATCCTTGGTGTGCACCTTTTCGGGAGGCCATTTGATGCCATCAAACTGCGAAGAATCGCCGATCAGGCGGGGATTTTCCTCTTTGAAGATGGTAGCCAGGCTCATGGCGCGCGCTTGCACGGGCGTCGGGTCGGGAGGTTCGGACACGCTTCGGCTTTCAGCTGCATGGGCCTCAAGCCACTGGCTGGCACTGAGGGGGGATACGCGGTCTTTGAAGACCCTTGCGCGGCCGAACGTGCCTACCTCAACGGAAAGCATCCCCGTGGTCTTGGTTCCACCCGGGCGGCGGCTCTCGCCGAAGCCGGGTTGCTCGACTCCCTCCAGCTTGGCTGGCGTCCATGTGCGGTGAGTGCGGCTTTGGTGCGTGCGAATCTTCCCTTTCTGGACGGCGAGAACTCCGCCCGCCGGGAGAACGCCGAGACGCTGCGTGGATACCTTGATGGGATTCCCTTCATTCAAATGCCATCCGAGCCCACCGGAGCCGAAAGTGTGCATCACCTGATGTCTCTGCTTTTCGACGAGCATTCCGCCGGAATCCCGCGTGCGGCCTTTCTTGAAAACCTCTGCGCCTGTGGCGTGGAGAACTTTGTTTATATTCCTACGCCGATCCATCGCCTCCGTCGTATGGACGCATTGGACGACGGAGTCCCCGAGGTCTTTTGGCGTCGCCAGCTCCGCGAGGCGGCTGCGTCCCCCGCTGCGTGTCCTAACGCCTGCACCCGCAGTAGCTGTTCGTTTGAGATGGCCTGGAACTGGACTGAACCGAATCCCAAGGCCATGAGCCAAATCGCCGACGCAATCATTAACGCCGCAACAAAAACACACTTATGAAAAAATACCTCCTCCTTGCACTGTTCGCAGGTTCCCTACAAGCCAACCCCTGGCCTCTTCCGGATCTCGGTAAGGCCCCTGGCGCGGGCACCGCTGCCGATCCGGCAACCTATCCCGATCCGGAGGGATTTGCCAAACGCCGTGAGGCATTGCTTGAAGCACTGGCCTCAAACGATCTTTCCAAATGGCGCACCGGTTACTTTTCCGGCGGCGACCCCGGCAAATACCTGCCCGGTCCGGCGATGGCGCGGTTGCTCATCAATCCCGACGACACCGAAGCCCGCAAATACATGAACGATGAACGGAGTCCGAAGGAGAATTACCACTTTGCTGCCCTGAACTGGGCGCGCTTCCGCCCGATGTTCAGCGATGCGCTTACCGACGAAACGAAGCGGAAGCTGGCCGGAGAGGCCGCCAAATATGGCGCTTATCTGAATCCTTCGGGCACGGAGAATCATAAAATCATGAACCTCACCGCTGCCGCTGTGCTTCCCCACTATCTCGAAGGGGGAAGGATCGCGTTCAAGGATGGGGAAACCGCTCTGGCTGATGTCAAGGAGCGCCTGCGCCTTTACGTAAAGGGGCTTTATGAGGTCGGTCAGGGCGAGTGGGATTCTCCGACCTATCTCATGTTTGATTTGCACGGGATGTTGAACGTCTATGACTTCTCAAAGGATCCCGAGATGCGCCTCATTGCGGCAGCGGCTCTCGACTGGTTCGCTGCCGGCTATGCCCTAAAATACAGGAGTGGCATCTACGTGGGACCGAACCAACGCGGCCACTACACTCATGCCTTCCAGTCCATCGGCGACCAGACCGGTTGGCTGTGGTGGGGGGGCGATGCCCGGCCCCGAAATCTCCGCGATTTTTACTTTGCCATTCATCCCGCCACCTCGGGATGGCGGCCGAATGCTGTGCTCACGCACATTGCCCGCAAAGACCTTCCGGGGCTTCCCGTCACATTGCAGAATCGCAAACCGAATTATTGGTACGGCTCCAGCGCAAAGAAAGACCCCGGTTTTCACCCCGAGACGCTTCATGTCAGCCCTTCGTTCACCATGGGATCGATCTGGCGCGGCTTTGGCAGCCAGATCACCAGGTTTCAAATTGTGGCCGATAGTCCGGAAGGCCCGGTGACTCTGACCGGAGGTCATCCGCGCAAGAGCGACCATACCGGGAAAAAGCTCGATGAAATTACCTACCAAGACGGCGGTGGGCGCTACGACCAGACCGCACAGTTCGGCCCGCTGTTCATCAACCTGAGCCGGATCCCCGATGACGAACCGGTGGACTTCACCTTCGTTTCGTTCCCCCAAGGCAGCCAGCCCGAAAAAATCGGCAACCGTTGGATCTGCCCTCTTGGCAAAGCCTGGATCGCCGTCGTTCCCTTCACGAAAGCGAGTGCAGTTGAAGCGCTGGAACTCACGCCAAAGCAGCAGCAAGATTACGACAAGGCGCTTGCCGCCGGAAAAGTTCCGCCGACCAGTCCGTTGCAACTCATTAAAATCACCGGTCGTCCGTCCGGCTTTGCCGTCATCGCCGCGGAGGCCTCCGACTTTCCCACGGCTGAAGCCTTTGCAAAATGGACGGAGGAAACCTACCGCTTCGATCTGTCTCGCTTTGAGTCGGAAGTCGCCGTTTCCGTGGATGCAAAGAAGTTGGGGAAATTCACTGTCGCCCATGATGCCGACGGGCGAGTTGCCATCGTCAGTGGCGACGAGGAAGGCCGCGTCTCGGGGCCTGGTCCGGTGTATTCCGGTCCGTTTGTCGAGCAGGAGGGCGGCATTTTGAAAGTTTCCGACGGCAAAGAAAGCTATACGGTGGATTTTACAGGAGAGCTGCCCGTCTATCGTTGAGATCACTGCCGGCAAGGATTCCCATGTCAGCATCCCGCCTCCTCGAAGCGCCCATTCCCTTCGCCGGGAATGATGCGGTCTCTTCGGTTTTTTCGCGGGGTAGGTGGCCGGTCTGCTGGCTCCGCTTTCCGACCGTTGCACCCGGAGTTGTGGCCTATCGTCTGAGGGTAGACACGAAGGCTTTAACGAGCGTTCTGCTGCAGGTGAGCGCAGGGGAACGCTACCGGTTCTTTCTTGACGGGATGGAAATGGGCAATGGTCCTGAGCGCGGTGATGCGGAGCATTGGAGAATGGACGCCTACCTGCTCGATCTCGCTGCAGGATCTCATTGGTTGGCATTCGAGGTTTGGTGTCTCGGCCTGCAAGCCCCTTGCTGGCAGGTTCCCGTGTTACCCGGCTTGCTCGTTATCGCGGAAGGCCGTTGGGGCTCCACGTTGTCCACCGGTCATGGCGCGTGGGAAGCCTGCCCTCTGAGTGCGGTCTCGTTCCGTTCCCAGCCGATGGCATTTTTCACCGGCCCCCGCGCTCTGGTTGATGGCAGCCGATACCCATGGGGATGGACGACCGGAGCAGGAAGTGGCTTTGCCTCCGCGGAGTCGGATGACCGGGGAGTGTATGGGGGTCGCATGGGGGCCGACCTTGGCTTCCCGCGCATGGTGCCGGCAACGATCCCACGTCCGGAGCATGCCTTGCTTCCCAATGGCACCGCAGTCTTCGTGGACCAGGTGTCCGAAACGGACGAGTCCCCTCCTGTGCTTCCCGTCGCGAACCTGCTTGCCGAACTCCCGGCCTGGCAGAACTGGCTGGAGGGGCGAGGGGCTCTGAGGCTTCCCGCTGGCGAGAGCCGCCGTTGCCTGGTGGATCTCGGAACCTACCGGGTGGCCTGGCCTGAACTTCTTGCCGCAGGGCATGAGGGCAAAGTGCGTCTGCGGTTTGCCGAAGGTCTTTATCGAGAACTACCCGAAACCCCATTTTCCAAAAATGCAAAGCTCCACCGCTCGGAGTGGAAAAACGGGTGGATGCGCGGGCTGGGGCCGGATTTTTCCCTCGCCCGGACTACCCGCATATTTCGAGCCTACGAGTGGGAATGCGGTCGGTGGCTGGAAATCGCCATGACCGCCGGACCCGGGGCACCGCTTGTTCTGGAACGGCTATCGCTGCGCGATACGAGCTTTCCCTTTGTCGATGAGGGATCTTTTGCCTGTGATTTTCCTGCTCTTGAAACCGTTCGGGCGATGTGCTCGCACACGCTCCGCGTCGGCACCCACGGACATTACTGCGATTGCCCTTATTACGAGCGCCTGCAATATCTCGGCGACACTCGGTTGGAGGTTCTGGCCACGTATTGCTTGACTGCCGACAACCGGCTTCCCGCGCGGGCCTTGGAAGACTTTGCGGGAGCACGGCTGGCCAACGGCCTCGTTCCGGCCCGTCACCCCGCCAGAGGCACGCAAATCATTGGTCCCTTTGCGCTCTGGTGGATCGGGATGCTTCACGATGCCGCTTTTTGGAGAAACGAGCCGGAGCGTCTGCGCAGACTCCTCCCTGTTTCACGCGGGATTTTGGATGCCGTGTGGGCGCACCGCAATGCCGACGGTCTCATCGGGTCTCTGCCCGGCTGGAATTTTGTCGATTGGGTTCCCGAATGGGAGGCGGGCATGCCTCCGGGTGCGGACGATGGAGTCTGCAGCATTGTGAATTGGCAGACTGTTGCGGCCTTGCGGCAGGCAGCCGACTTGGAAGCCACCTTCGGTGAGCCAGCCCTCGCAGCCCTTCAACTCCAGCGGGCAGGCGAGTTGACCGCCGCGATCGATGCATCCTGCTGGGATGATGTGCGCGGCCTCTATCTCGACAGTCCGGGTCTTCCCGGCGCAAGCGAACATGCCCAGGTGATGGCGATTCTCGCCGGATTGAACGGCTTGCGACGTGAGCGCGTGATCAAGGCACTTACTTCCGCGTCCGATCTGGCCCGCACAACGATCTATTTCACCCACTACCTCTTCGAGGCTTACTACAAAATCGGAGCTGGCACCCTGCTTTGGCAGCGATTGCAGCTTTGGTTCGACCTGCCATCTCTCGGCCTCACCACCACTCCAGAGCAACCGGAACCGACCCGCAGCGACTGCCATCCCTGGGGTGCCCACCCGCTTTACCATATCGCGGCCAGTCTTGTCGGTCTGCGCCCCTCGGCCCCCGGCTTTTCTAAAATTGTCCTTTCTCCGTTGTTGGACATTCCTCTGTGCCGACTTTCGCTAACCTTGCCACATCCTCGCGGCCAAATCCGGGTCGAACTCACGCGCCCAACCACGGCCGACACCTGGGCGGGTCATCTCGCCATCACCTCCGGCATCGAGGTCGATGTATCCGAGGGAGTGCGAATCGATTATAATCCGTAAGCCCCCCATGTTCTCCCGGCTGAAAACCGTTTTGAAACTCACGACGCCCGCCGTCTGGATCTTGCTCATCCTGGCGGTCGGATCAGGGGTAGCTGTTCTCTCCCGGCCCACGCACCAGCCCGCAGGTCTCAGTCTTTGGGTTTTTTCCTCCAGCCATAAAAAGGCTTTTGCCCCGCTCGCCGAAAAATGGAATGCCGAGCATGCCGAGGCCGGGCTTGGGTTGGATATTCTCCTGATCGAATTCGTTGCCTTGGAGCGCCGGCTTCTTTCGGCCTTTATGTCTGGAACCCCCGTGGCCGATTTGGTCGAGACAGAACGTGTCGTTGCTGCAAAGACTTTCACGGGGCCACTCGAAGATGTCGGCTTTGTGGATCTGACTGATATTTTACGATCGGAGGGATTGCTCGAGGGGATCAATGCTCCATCGCTCGTTCCATGGACCTCACGGGGCCGGATTTTTGGAATTCCGCACGACGTGCATCCCGTGCTTCTTGGATATCGGGCAGACATTGTCGAGGGGGCGGGAATTGATCTTGAAAAGGTTGAAACATGGAAGGAATTTTTTACCGCGCTGCGTCCCCTCATGACTGATGAAAACGGGGACGGGCGGCCTGATCGCTATCCGCTCAACTTCTGGGCGAGCAATTTTACCCTGCTCGAAGTCCTTCTTCTGCAGGCCGATGGATCCTTGTTTGACGAAGGCGAGAGGCTGGCGATCGCCACCGATCGTAACGCCGAAATCCTTTCGACCCTGGCCACATGGTGCGGAGGGCCTGGGCGCGTGGTGGTCGACGCGCCGGAGTTCACCGCGCCGGGCAACGCCCTCAGGCTTCGAGGAACGGTGCTCGCAAGCCTGATGCCGGATTGGCTGGCCGGCCAGTGGCGCATTGACCTTCCTGCCCTCGCAGGAAAAGTGAAGCTGATGCCATTACCCGCTTGGGAAAAAGGTGGGCGCCGCACCAGCGTGTGGGGCGGCACGATGCTTGGCATCACCAAGGCGTCCCGAAACTTCGACGCTGCTTGGCGCATCGCCAAGCACCTCTACCTGAGCCCTGAGGCCAACGCGCAATTTTTTACCGAGACCTTGATCATACCGCCCTTCAAAGCCGATTGGGATAATCCGGTCTTTTCGGCTCCGGACCCCTACTTCTGTGGACAGCAGGTTGGGCGGCTTTACATCGATCAAGCTCCACATGTGCCGCCACGCACCGGTTCGCCCTACAGCCAGCTCGCACTTTCCCGCGTCAATGAGGTGCTTCTCGCGCTGGTCGAACGGGTCAATCGCGAGCAAATCAGCGATCCCTCGGTGCTTATGGCCGAGGCGCGCGAGCGTCTGATCAAGGCTCAATTCCAAGTGCAGGTCATGATTGATCGCAATGTCTTCCTTCGCCCCGCAGCAGGCAAAACGAAGCCCGAACAGGACAACGTTTTTCATGAGTAATCCCCTCAGGCTCTTATCAACGCCCGCTCGATACCGAGCGGAGCCCCTCTGGACGCCGTGGATATTTCTTGCTCCCTTCATCCTCACCTTCGGCGTGTTTTTGGTCTGGCCGCTGACCCAATCCGTCCTGCTGGCTTTCCAGCAGACCTTCGGGCCGCGCACAGCGGCATGGGTAGGTGCCGACAACTTCCGCTTCCTCCTGAGAGATCCGCTTTTCTGGAAGGCGGTGGGCAATACTTTCGTCTTCGCAGCGGGATCTGTGTGCGTGCAACTCCCGCTTTCGCTGGGCCTCGCGCTTCTTCTCAACCGTCCCGGGCTGCGGGGACGAGCCTTCTTTCGCCTCATCTTTTTTGCGCCATCGCTCGTCGGTTTGGTCTTTGTCGGCCTACTTTTCAGCCTTATTTTTGCCCCGCGCACCGGCCTCGTGAACACCACGCTGCACGCACTTTTTCCCGCCTTCAACCCCGAATTTCCATGGCTGGAGATCTACATCATGCCGTCTCTCATCCTT
Organism: uncultured Chthoniobacterales bacterium; assembly: GCA_964607615.1. Classification (GTDB taxonomy): domain Bacteria; phylum Verrucomicrobiota; class Verrucomicrobiia; order Chthoniobacterales; family Terrimicrobiaceae; genus CAZSMN01. Next base: position 21,171 of record CAZSMN010000013.1, read on the forward strand.
GCGGCGCTCTGGCTCTACATGGGGTTCAATATGGTCTATTTCCTTGCTGCCCTGCAGAACGTTCCCGAGGAGTTGATCGAGGCGTCGGCTCTCGACGGCGCGGGGCACTGGCAGAGGTTCCGCCACGTCGTCCTGCCCGAGATTCTGCCCGTCGCCACGTTTGTTGTCCTCATGTCGCTGCTCGGCTCGCTTCAGCTTTTTGAACTGCCCTTCGTGCTGCTTGCCGGCTCGGGGGGGCCTGACAACCGTGGGCTCAGCGTCGTGATGTATCTCTACCAGACCGGTTTTGTCACTGGTGACCTTGGCTACGCCAGCGCCATCGGCTGGGTGCTCGCGTTTTTCATGGGCGCGTTTGCACTCGGTCAACGACTTCTCAGCCGCCACCAGGAGGCCCATTAAACATGCCAGCCAACGATCGCCGTCGCCTCCTGCTCCTCCCGGTCTATGCGACCCTTGTGATCGCCGCCATTTTCACGATGGTGCCTTTTGCCTGGCTCGTTTGCGCCGCTTTCAAAACCAACGCCGACATCTTCTCGTCCAACTTCCTTCCGCAAGGCGAGGGCTTTCTGGGTGTCGCTTGGGACCGACTGACCGTCGGAAATGTCGTGCGGCTTTTTCAAGAGCTTAGCGTCGGGCGTGCGCTTGTGAATTCGGTTTTCCTGGCCTCGACGTCCGCTCTGCTTGCCACATTTTCGTGTTCCATGGCCGGCTACGCACTCGCAAAGTTCCGCTTTCCCGGTAGGGGAATCGTCCTTTCGCTTGTCCTTGCGGCCCTCGTCATTCCCGGCTCCCTGCTCCTCGCTCCGGGTTACAAGCTCCTTTATCAACTCGGACTGCTCGACTCTTTCGCCGGTCTGATTTTGCCCGGACTGACCCCCGCCTTCGGCGTCTTCCTCTTTCGCCAGGCCACGCTCAATGCCGTGCCCTCGACCCTCATCGAAAGTGCCCGCATGGACGGCGCTGGCGAATTCAGGATCTTTTTCACTATCGCGTTTCCGCTGATTCGCCCGATGGTTGGCGCTTATCTGATGATCACCTTCCTCGGCGCTTGGAACAACTTCATCGGCCCGCAGATTGTTTTGCAAGATCCCTCGCGGTTTCCACTCTCTGTGATGATCAATCAACTCCGCGGCCTCTATGGCACCGACTACGGGCTGATCATGTCCGGAACGCTGGTATCTATTGCTCCTGTGTTGCTGATGTTTCTTCTCCTCCAGAAAGAATTTATCGCCGGACTCACTACGGGAGCGGTCAAGGGTTAGCCCGGCGCTGACACGGCGCGGATGACTTCCCAGAAGGCGGGCTTCGGCTGCTGTGAGCGATCAAAAAGCAGGGGATGATTCCGGCGGCCCTTGACCGGCCAGTTGTTAAGCCAGGTGTTTCCGTCGTCCACATTCCAGAACGTGACCCGCTCGATCTTGTCGGCATGTTTAACCAGAAGTCGGAAAAGCGCTCCGTAGCCCTCCGCCAGCTGCGTTTGGAGGTCCTCTGGCAGTTCGGCATAGCCGGTATCTCCTCCTGTCTCGATGCGCTGAACATCGGCTCCTTCACCCCGGGAATACACATCGATATCCAACTCGGTGAGATGCACGGGATAGCCCGCCGCATGGATTTCAACGATAGCCGCCTCAAGTTCCTCAAGGCGCAGTTTGGATAGTTGCATGTGTCCCTGGATTCCGACGCCGTCAACGGTCGCCCCGCGTTCTTTGAGGATTTTCAGCAACCGGAACAACCGTGCGCGCTTGTCGGGAAATTCCAGATTGTAGTCGTTATAGAGCAGCTTGGCCTCCGGGTCTGCCCGGCGCGCCGACTTGAAAGCTTCAACCACATAATCCACCCCGCAAAGATCCGACCATGGGTCTGTACGAAGGAATTCCGGGCCCGGACCGTCTGCCAGTGCCTCGTTGACAACATCCCATGTTTTCACCCGGTCCTTGTAGCGGCCCGCGACACGTTGAATGTGGTCATCCTGCAGTGCGAGTGCGCCGGCTTTATCAAGCGCGCCCGAGGTAATCCGATCTTTGACCCATGTTGGCATTTGGTAGCACCAGACGAGCGTGTGTCCAACCACCTCCAGGCCGCTTGACACGGCAAAATCGACCGTGCGATCAGCCTTGTCCCACTGCCAGACTTCCGGCTCGGGACGCAAGTTGTGAAACTTCATCCCGTTTTCGAGGGTCATTGTATTTACATGGTGCCGAAGCAATACGGCCCGTTCCCCTTGCGGATCATCAGCCGACATTCCAATGGAAAAGTTCTCTCGGAAGACTTCCCGTAGAGAGGGCTCGGCGCGGGGGGAAGCGGGTGGCGGTTCGGCGGACCGAGCCAAGGCTGTGCCACTCAGGAGTGCAAGTGTTAGAAGATAGGCTTTCATTTGAAAAATTCAGGGACGGAAAGTTTGTAGGCTGGCCACAGCGGTTTTTACGACGTTATAGGCAAGCTTGCGGCGGCGATCACGATCCACGGTCCCCTTATCATTGAGGTTGCGGGGACGGGCCATCCACCAGTCCCCCTCCTCGCAGATCCGGCAGTCGGCAAATTGCCAGAGGCAGACTCCAGAGATGCGCGGATGCCCGCCATAAGCCTCGATGCCCTTTTGAAGCACCTCCGCCTGATACTCCTCGGTGAGCTTGACGAGCGGAGGAGCATGGAAGCCGGCGATGGCTCCGGCACCAAACTCGCTTACGAGAAATGGCTTGCCGGCTCCCCCGTGGCTGGCTGGCGAGTCCACCCACCGCAGAAAATCTTCGACCACGGGGCCCATTTCGTCCGGGCTCCCGCCATACCAACCGGTGTAGATGTTGTGGCTCACAACATCCACCAAGCCCATACAGCGGTCCTTCTTTTGGTGGTTTCCGGCATAGGTCACGGGTCGGGAGCGGTCGGTTTCCTTGATGAGGCGGATGATCTCCTCGTGCCGTTTTACGCCGGTATCGGTCATTGTGTCGCACTCGTTCAGGCAGCCCCAAAGAAAAATGCACGGATGGTTGTGGTGCC
>CAZSMN010000014.1:0-23964 GCA_964607615.1 uncultured Chthoniobacterales bacterium
CTACGACCGCGTTATTCCGACCTTTGTCCGCATGGCCGAAGCCCTGGCGGAATCCGAGATCGTCCGCATCAACGTGCTCGCCGCCACGGAAGAGAAGACCGTCCGCTCCCTTCTGAAGAAGGCCGCCCCGGAGCGGATTGAGTTTTTTCACATCCCCACAAACGAGCCGTGGTGCCGGGATCACGGCCCGATTTTTGTGCAGCGGAAAAATGCTCCCCGGCTTGCGCTACTGAATTTCAGCTTCAATGCCTGGGGCTACAAACTCTCGCCCTTTGATGAAGACGACTCCGTTCCTGCGGCTGTCTCTTCGGCCCTCGATCTCCCGATCTTCACCTACGAGGATTTTGTCCTCGAGGGCGGCTCGATCGATGTGAACGGCGCCGGATCCGTCCTGACCACGGAGAGCTGTCTTCTCAACCCGAACCGCAATTCCCGGCTCGACCGTGCCGCCATCGAGCAAAAGCTGCGCGAAACGCTCGGAGTCCAGCAGGTCCTCTGGCTCGGCGACGGCATTGAGGGCGATGACACCGACGGTCATGTCGATGACATCACGCGCTTCGTCGGCAAGTCGACTGTCGTGACCGTGACGGAGGAGGACGAGAACGATCCGAACTTCGAGCCACTGAAGGCCAACCTCGACCGCCTGCATGCGGTGCAATTGCCCGATGGCGAACCCCTCCACGTCCTCACGCTGCCGATGCCGTCCCGCATCGTCCGCGAGGGCATCCGGCTCCCGGCGAGCTATGCGAATTTCTACATTGCCAACGAGGTCGTGCTCCTTCCGGTCTTCAACGAAAACAACGACGCTTGGGCGGAATCCGTCCTTCGCGAGGCGTTTCCCACACGGAAGATCGTTCCGATCGACTGCCGCGAGCTCATCTGGGGGTTGGGTGCCTTTCACTGCCTCACCCAGCAGCAGCCGGCCGTCTGATCAAGCCGGCCGCACCGCCTAGCGGAGGGTGCCGCTGCCGAAGGACAGCGCGGCGAGACTTGCGGCCATCGCCTGATCGGCCTCGACCACGAGCGCGCGGGCCTGCGACTCGGCCGAACGGGCGGTCATGACCTCCTGAATCGGCGTGATGCCCTGCTGAAAGCCGGCCAGCGCAGAATCGTAAGTCGCCCGCGAAGCACGCTCGAGAGCGGCGGCGGCCTCCCGACGTGCCAGTGCATTTTTCGCCTGCGTATACGCCCGCCAAACCTCCGCGATCGTACGCTCCTTGAGCAGCGCCAATTCCTCTTCCGACGCATTCTTTGCCTCGGCTGCCGCGCGGTTACGGTTCTCGTCGGCGAAACCGGTGAAAACCGGCCACTGCACGGTGAGAAAGCCCGCGTAGTTCTGCAATCCGAAGCCGAACGCGTCCAGCGGACCGGTGTTCTGAACGGTGGAATCAAACCGGTTGTAATCCGCAATGCCGGTGAGAGCGAGCTTCGGCAGGCGATCGGCACGGGAGGCGCGAAGCTCGGCCTCCCTCGCCTGAACTACGGCAACTTTCGCAAGGAGGTCGGGGCGGTTTTGCAAGGCCGCCTTCACGAATTGATCGAGCGGTTTTTGCAAGGCACTTCCCATTTTGTCAAAATCCGCCGGCGCCAGCTTGAGGCGCACGCCGGGGGGCAGTCCGGTCGCCTCGGCGAGATCGACCCACGCCAGACCTGCCGCAGCGCGGGCGGACTCCAGACCATAGTCCGCCTGAGCTTTGACCTGCCGGGCCTGAAGGACGTCGGGTTCGGTAAGGAGGCCTTGAGCGAAGCGGGCCTCGGCGGCTTCCAGAACCACGGCGGCCGAGGACGACGAACTCTCAGCGGCGGCGACCTGTCTGCCTGCCGACTGCACGGCGTAGTAGGCCTCGGTGACACGGAAGGCCACAGTCTGGTGGGCCGCATTGAAGGCGAGGTTGGAGGCGAGAAGCATCTTCTTCGCCGCGTCGTAGCGCGCCTCGCGGGTGCCGAAATCGAAGAGCATCCACCGCAGGGCCGCGCCGGCATTGAGCGCGCGGTAGGCTCCGGAAGCACTTTGGTCGAGATCGATTTCGGTGGGAAGCGCCCCCGCCAGCAGAGCGCCGATAAGCCCGGCCTGCTTCTCGATGCCGGTGAGGTTGTTGTTGAAATTCAGATCCAGGTTCCAGAGGCCGCCGCCGTAGGAGGCCATGACCGCCAGCATGGGATAAAACTCCGCCGCGCTGAGCCCGGCGCCTGCCGCCGCGCCGCGCGCGGCAGCCCACGCCACCCGGGTGGCACGGTTGCGCGACTGGGCGAGGTCGATGAGCGCCGGGAGCGTGTAGGTTTTGGAAGGATCCGGCGGCGCAACGTCCACCCCGCCTCGCCTCTCAAGATCCGCCACAAGGGCGCTGGCACCCTTTGGTTGCCAGGGTTTGTCTGCGGATGGCGGAGCCTGCTTCATGGGATCAACCGCCGTGCAGCCGGCGAGGAGGAACAAAGACGCAGCAAGGAGCGGGGGGCGCATGGTCTGACGCCCAAGATGCCAAGATCGCGGCAGACGTGGCGAGCATGGAATCCCGGCATCGGGAGAGTTTCTTTTTCTCGCCCGTTGAACAGCACGGGTCTACGATCGGAGGCGCTATCAAAGCCCGACGATTCATGTCTGTCTTCGTCGCTGCCGCCATGGCGGGAACGACATCCGGCTGCTCCCCGGTCTGGGAGGTCGGCGGCGCGTATTTTCCCGCCTGGCTGATCTGCATGGTGGCAGGCCTAGCCGGAGCAATGCTCGCGCGGTTCGTGCTGGTGCGGGCCGGCCTTGATCCCTGGATCCGCCCGAGGGCACTGGCGTATCCGGCGATGGGACTTTTCTTCACGCTCGCGACCTACCTGATCTTTTTTTCCCGATGAACCCCTCCCCCACCGGACTGGAAAAACCAGCAACCACCGCTCCCGGCTCCGCGCGCCGCGCGAAGCTCGGTCGGCTCATCGGCTGGTGCGCTGTAATAATGGCCGTTCTGGCCGCTGTGCTTCTGGCCCGCTGGATCAGCCACCATCCGCGCTCCGACAACGGGAAAATCTCGGCCCCCGTCATCGGGATCGCACCGCGTGTGAGCGGCCCCATCCTCTCGCTACCGGTTCAGGACAACGAGCTCGTTCCCGCCGGGGGGATTCTTTTCGTGATCGATCCCGAGCCCTACCAGTTCGCGGCGGATCTTGCGCGGGCCAACCGCGACGCGATCAAGGGCGAACTCGAAAATGCCCTCCGCGCGATCGAAGCCCAGCGGCTCCAGATCCGGGCGGCCGCCGGTGCGCTCGTTCAGGCGGAGACGGCACTCGCCGAGGCCACGGAAACCTACGACCGCCTCGCGCCGCTTCTGCCGAAGCGCTATGCGAGCCAGGAACAGGTGGATACCGCGCGCCGTGCCAAGGAATCCGCCGCGGCCGCCGTCGAGGTGGCGCGGGCCGAGCTCGCCGCCTCCGAGGCCTCTGTGCTCGGAACCTCCGCCATCGAGGCCCGGCTGGCGGCGGCAGAAGCCGCCCTTGCGCAGGCGGAGCTCGCCGTGCGCGATTGCACGGTACGTGCGCCTTTCGAAGGCCGCGTCGCGGGAATGAATCTCGCCCGCGGAGCGTTCGCGCGGGTGGCCGTGGATGTGATGACGTTTATCGACACCGGACGCTGGGACGTCGTGGCGGAATTCCGAGAAAGCGAGCTGCGCGGCATCCGCGTTGGCGATCGTGCAAAGCTGGAGCTGATGACCGCGCCGGGAAAATCCTTCGAAGGCCGCGTCGAGAGCCTCGGATGGGGCGTCACCGACCTCCCGCAGGATCCCTTCGCCGGGCTCCCGATTGTGATGAAGGAACTGGACTGGGTGCGGCTCTCGCAGAGGTTTCCGGTGACGATCCGGGTGGACAAAAATGTCCCGCCGGATCTGCTCCGCGTCGGGGCCAGCGCCACGGCCACCATCCTGCCTGCGGAGCGGAGGTAACGGATGCGCGGCCTCTGGCAGGATCTCCAGCCCGCGCCCGACCGGCTCGGAGGAACCTTGCGCATCACCGTCAGCGCGCTGCTCGTGACGGCTGTGATGCTCACTTTCCGGATGCCGTTTCTCTACATCGGGCCGTATCTGGTTTTCATTCTCTCGCAGCGCGACACTTTTCTCACCCGCGCAGCAGCCGCCCTCGGCCTTGTCGTCGCGCTCGTGGCGTCGGTGATCATCTACCTCGTGGCCTGGCTGGCGTGGGATACCGGATGGCTCCGCGTGAGCCTCTGGGGGCTTATTTTCTTCAGCGGATATTTTTTCATGAGGATCTCGGTCGAACCGCGCGCGGTGCTCGGGCCCCTCGTGGTAGTCGCCCTTTTTTCCTTCGCCTTTGACGAGGCCCCCGACCCCAACCGCGTCGTGAGCCTCGTCGGCTGGCTATGGGCCATTCTGGGTTTGATCGTTGCGGCGACGTTTCTCACCCAGTGGCTGTTCCACGCCCCGACATCGCTCGAACTCCTCCGGCGCGAGTTCCGCGAAGTCTTCCTCGGCGTGGAGCGGGATTATCTCGCGAGGTCTTTCGGCAGGGTGCCGCGGAATGCACAGGAGAACTTCGAAGAAGAGGAATCCGCTCAGCGCGTTGAAAAACTCGGCCTCGCCGGCGTGCTGTCCCCATCCCAGGCCCACTGCACCGGGACCCTGCTTGGTGCCGCCTTCGGGCTGCGCTCAACGCTTTCGCATTACAGCCCGGATGATAACCAGGGCCCGCTTCTCCGCTCGCTCGCGCAGTGGACGCGACGTCTGCGCCGGAAGGTTTTGCTCGGGCCGGCCGCTCCTCCACCGGGGCCCTTCCCGCCGATCGAAAGCCTTGAGCCCCCGCTGCGCGAAGCAAGCGCGAAGCTACGAGATGCGGCTCTCTTGTTGGAAAATCCTGTGGTTCCCGAACGCCGGTCAACATCGCTTCTCTTACCGGACTGGAAGACGAATCCGGTCTATACCGGCTTCGCTCTCCGCGCGACCCTCGCCACGATGGCCTGCTATTTTTTCATGTCGCTGACGGCGTGGGATGGCATTCACACCTGCCTGATCACGTGCGCCGTGACGGCGCTGGCCGGTGCCGACGAACGAACCCGGAAGCAAAACCTCCGCATGGCGGGCGCGCTCATCGGCGGCATTCTCGGCATGGGCGCGGTGATCTTTGTCATCCCGCACATGGAGTCGCTCTTCTCCTACCTCGCCATCCTCGCAGCCGGAACCGCGCTGGCCGCCTGGGTCTCGCTCGGCAGCGAGCGCATCTCGTATGCCGGATGGCAGATCGCGCTGGCTTTCTACATGACGGCGCTTCAAGACCCTCATCCGACCACGAAGCTCGACATCATCCGCGACCGCTGGGTTGGCATTTTTGTCGGCATCCTCGCCATGCGCGCGGCGTTCGTCTGGCTCGCGCCGAAGGAAAACCACCGGATCGCGGTGGCGGAGTAGCACGCCCCAAACGTTCAATCCAGCCGGAGGAAAGCCCGCCCGTCATCGCAAAAAGGCCGGCCACCCTTTCGAGAGGCCGGCCCTTGGTGAAGGAGAAGAAGAGACCTCAGTCCTTACGGCGGCGGAAAAAGAGCGTCGCACCGAGGCCCAGGCCAACAAGCGCCCATGTCGTCGGTTCGGGAACAACCTGCAGCACGCCGGAATCTTCGGTGAAGGTCCACGTGCGGGTGGAAAGGTCGGTCCCGCTCCAGACCCCCGAACTGTTCGTAAACGAGAGCCCCGCGAGGTTGGAGGTAATGGCTGCAAGGTTGAGATCGCCGGCTCCAAACTCGGTTCCGTTGAAGAGCGTCCAGGAGCCGGTGGACACGGTGACCGTCGCGAGATCCAGCGTGAGATTTCCACTGAAAGAGAAGCCGGTGTTCTGGACGGTCAGGAGGCCGTTGGCGGCATCCTTTACGCCAAACCCGAGCGTCGAACTGGCAACGCTGCCGGTGGAGCTGAGGACGAGGGTCCCCTCAGTAACCGTGGTATTTCCGGTAAAGCCGTTGACCGCCGTGAGCGTGAGAGTTCCGGCTCCCCGCTTCTCAAAACCGCCACCGGTCGAGAGGGGGTCTTCGGTGAAGTTGTTGCTCAGCGAGAGGGATTGCCCGTTGGTGTCGATCCGGGCGCCTCCGGCCTTGACGATGGCATTATCCACACCGAGGTAGTTCGTCGTCGTGGCATTATTGCCGAGCTTGAGGATGCCGCCGTTGAAGTTGACGGTCGAGCTGATGTTCCCGGTCGCGCTGCCTTCGAAGAAGCGGTTGGTTTGGAGCGTCCCACCATCCAGATTCACCACGCCGGTCATGTTGGTCGAAGCATTGCCGGTCGTGCTGGCGAAGCGGATGCCGGCTGTCGAGGTGGTGCCCGTCATGAGGAGTGAGCCGGAGGAAATCGTGAGGTTTGCCGCAGACGTCAGCCCTGAGACGTTTGCCAAAACCAGATTCGATCCGTTCTGGTTCATGGTCACATTGCCGCCGGAAACAATGAGCTGGCTGAACCTCCCTGCGTCGGTTGTGCTTCCGACCTGCCAACTGCCCTGCACAAGCCCGGAGCCGCCGGCGAGAAAATTGACCGTCGAATTTCCACTGATGACGAATCCGTTGTTTGTGTTCTGCTGAAGCCTGCCCGAGACATTCAGCGTTCCTCCGCCGTTCACCTCCGTCGTCTGGTTAAACGCCAGAGTCACTTTGGAGCCAATCTCCGCAGTTCTTCCTGCCGACACGTTGACCGTCTCATTCACATACGAAGAGGAAAAGGAGATCGTCTGATTATTGGACGCCTGGATGATATAGCCGGAACTCTGAAAATTCAGGGCAGGAATGGTGCCCACGCTGACGTTCGAGCTCAATGTGACCACATACTGGCCCGCAGTGCCATCGGCACCGCCAAAGACCGCCTTGTCCGCTACACCGGAAGTTGACGTGGTCGTCCAGGTGACATTGGCCGAGCCGTTGTTCCAGTTGTTGTCTCCGGGGTTCAAACTCCAGTTGCCGCTGCCAACCCCCGCTCCACCGGGATTCCAAGTCATGGTCACCTGGGCCGATACCGGAGTGAGGGGAAGCAACGCGATCGCGGCGATCGCCAGAGCGGGCGCTGCGGCTTTCCAGAAGGAAAAGGAGGAGTTTTTCATAATCAAAGCGGGGGCGTGGGGTTGGTTGAGAAGTTGGATTTTTTGGAAAACTAGGCTGAAGATTTCCGTTTTTGGAAGAAAAAAGTGACTGTCCCATTAGAATGACAGCTTTTTTTTAAAACCCTCTTTTTCAATTGCTTGTTTTTGTAAGAAAAACGACTGAACCGACTGAAACCGTCATGAGTGTATCAGGTCCTTGCCCACAAAGGGTTTACTGTAACTTTCACCATCGGCCGGAGGGTGAGTTTGCAGCCCGGAGTCCCGGTCGACCGGAGACCCGGCCTCTGAGGGAGACATTTTGAAGATCCCGGCAGTGGGCTTTTCTTGAGGACAGCACGAGGGGAGTTGCCTGAAAACCGCCGAGCCACCCCCGCAAACCCGGGCTATCGATTTTCAAGCCCGCTAGCGGGCCGTCCTGCCGCGAGCGCTTCGTTCCACGCATCCAGCATTTGATCGACCGAGTCGTAGCCGAAGGCGGAGGCCATTGCCTCGGGGGAAACGTAGCCACCTATTTTGGCAACCCGGCGGAGGGCTTTGAGGTCTTTGGGCGAGACGGCGTAGATGCGGCCGACCTCGGACTCGCGGAGGGGCAGGAAGGTGCGGGCGGCAGCAAAATCCGTTTCGACCGCTGGCAGAGGAGGCGTCGGGGACGGTGATGGCGTAGGGCTCCTTGCCAGCGCCGTCCACGGCAGGCGCGAAGGACGTTCCAAAAGTGCCGTAACGAGCAGAGCAATCAGCACCAGCACGGCGATAACAGCAGCGAGCAAATCCGTCGAAAACACGCCACGGGGGCGCGGAGGCAGGGCATCCTCTGGATCGGGAGGGCTCACAGGAGTGTGCACACTAGCACGAATGCCGGGCGGTGCGAAAGCTGCAAGGAGGGAGGCATTGCATCGGAACAGGCACTTCGCCATGATGCGCGGCCACGATGGGCGGGCCGTTTTTCCAATTCAGCGCGCAGGATTTCTCCTATGCTTTTCTCAGCGTCTTGCTGGAGGGCGTGCCGTTTCTCCTGCTGGGCACGCTGCTGTCGGGGGTGATCGACCAGTTCCTCCCGTCGCGGATCATGGTGCGGTTTCTGCCGCGGAATGCTTTTCTCGGCATCTGCCTGAGCGGGGTGCTCGGCCTGGTTTTTCCGATGTGCGAGTGCGGCGTGGTGCCGGTGATCCGGCGGTTGATCGCGAAGGGACTGCCGGTTTCGAATGCCGTGGCCTACATGCTTGCAGCGCCGATCGTGAACCCGATCGTGGCGGTGAGCACGTATGCAGCCTTCCGGGGTCAGGACGCCGAGGCCTTCACCGCGCTGCGGCTGGGGCTGGGATTTTTTGTGGCGGTCATCGCCGCGCTGGCCGTGCACAACCTTCCGATCGGCGCGGTTTTGAAAACGAGCGTGATGGAATCGCTCGCGTTCGGCGCGGATACCGAACGCGGCGGGCCGGGACCGTTTTTGCAAAAGCTCCGGGTCGCGCTTGAGACGGGCGCGAGGGACTTTCTCGATGTGATGGTTTACTTCGTGATCGGCGTCGGCGTGGCATCGATCTTCAGCACCGCGGTGAACCAGGAGGTGCTGCAGCCCCTGGCGCTCAACGACTGGCTGGCAGTCGGCTCAATGATGACGCTGGCCGGCCTGCTGGCGCTTTGCAGCACGTCGGATGCGTTCATCGCCGCGACGTTTGTGGCTTTTCCGGCCATCGCAAAACTGGCTTTTCTGGTCTTCGGGCCGATGATGGATCTCAAGCTGATCTTCATCTACAGCGCGGTCTTTAAAAAGCGCTTCGTTGCCGGTCTGGCGGTCGGGCTCTTCATCCTGATCGGCCTCCTGTGCGTGCGGCTTTCGGTGCTGGGCTTATGACGTCGATCTTTCAACGTTTCCTCTCTGCTGGCGTGCTCATCGTCTGGGGCGTGCTGCTGGTTTATTTCTGCTTCTCAGGCCGGGTGGCCTCCTACCTGCATCCCGGGTTCCATGTCTTCACCCTCGCGGCCGGCATCGTTCTGCTGCTGCTCGCGTGCTCGCTGGTCCTGTGGATCCCGGCCGACGGGGAAGAGCCGAAAGCCTCCGCTCCGTCGTGGCGCGATGTGGCGGGCGCACTTGTCCTTCTGGTGCCGGTGCTGGGCGCAACGGTGATCTCTCCGAGCGAATTCGGCGCAACGGCGGTGATGAACCGCGGGCTTATCGATACGATCTCCGACCTGCCGGCCTTTTCCCCGCCGATGGAGCCCGCGCTGCCAACGGAGGATGGCTCGGTGGGCGAGGGCACCCCGATCGACGCCGCCGACTACCTCCAGCGGAACGAAAGAGGCCAGATCAAAGCCGAGACGGTCGATCTCCTCTATGCCGCCGCCGAGCCCGCGATGCGGGAGGATTTTGAAAACAAGGAAATCGAGATCCTCGGGCAGTTCATGCCTGCCAAGGCGGCGAATCCCGACGGCGACCGCTTCCACCTCGTGCGGATGTTCATCATGTGCTGCGCGGCGGATGCGCGTCCGGTCGCCGTGATGGTGAAAGCCCCGAAAGGCACCTCGTTCCCGGAAATGACGTGGTTAAAAATCAGCGGCAAGGCGACGTTTCCCTTCGAGGGCGGGAAGCGATCGGCTTTGGTGGTTGCGGATTCGATCACTGAAGTCGAAGCTCCCGCAGAGTCCTTTACCTACTGAATTATGCACCTCCGTGTTTTTCTCTGTTTGCTCGCCCTGGTCTCTATGACCTCCCCTTCCCGTGCGGAGTTTCAGGCCGCGTGGATCGCCACCGTTTTCAACATCAACTTCCCGAGCGAAAGCGCAAAAAGCGTCGAGGCGCAGAAGGCTCAGGCGATCCGGCTGCTCGATGCGGCGAAAGAAGCAGGTTTGAACGCGGTCCTCTTTCAGGTCCGCCCTGAGAGCGATGCGCTCTACGCGTCGTCCATCGAGCCTTGGAGCCGCTACCTGACCGGCACGCAAGGCGCCTCGCCGGGCTACGACCCCCTCGCCTTCTTCATCAGCGAAGGAAAGAAGCGCGGCATCGAGGTCCATGCCTGGCTCAACCCCTACCGCGCCGCCGCCAACGCCGGCCAGCCGCGCACCGCGAACCACATCAGCAAAAAGTATCCGCAATTCGCCTACAAGATCGGCAACGTCCTTTGGATGGACCCCGGAGCCCCGCAGGTGCAGCGCCACATCGTCGCTGTCGTGCGCGACCTCCTTCGCCGCTACGATCTGGCAGGCATTCATCTGGACGACTATTTCTATCCTTACCCGAAGAACGACGGCAGCGTCTTTCCCTTCCCCGACAACGCGACTTACGCCGCCTACCAATCCTCGGGCGGAAAGCTCTCCAAAGCCGACTGGCGCCGGAATAACGTCAACACCCTCATCCGCGAAATCGGCAGCGCCGTGCGATCCGAAAAGCCGGGCGCGAAATTCGGCGTGAGCCCGTTCGGGATTTATACCAAAGGAGTTCCCGCCGACGTGAAGGCGGGCGTGGACCAATACCACCAGCTTTTTGCCGATCCGCTGACATGGATGCGCGAGGGCTGGATCGATTACCTTGCCCCGCAGCTCTATTGGGCCGAGGGCGGCCCGCAGTCGTTCTCCTCGCTTCTCCGCTGGTGGCGGAGCCCGGAAGCCAACCCGCGCCGAGTGCCCGTCTGGCCGGGCATCGCCGTGGACCGCATGAAATCCCACGGCTGGCCTTCACAGGAAATCGCGAAGCAGCTCGCCATCGAGGACGCGATCGGCCAGGCAGGCGGGGGCTTTGTGCTCTGGAATATTGACGCCGTCGCCAAAAACACGAAAGGCGTGAACGCCGCGATCCGCGCCCGATAGCGGCTACTGTTCCGGGCTGATCAGCGCCGCCGCACGGCACTGCAGGCGGAAGAGGAGCGAACCGTCCTCGAATTTCCGCAAATCCTCCGGCTTCGACCGGTCGAAGTCCGCAAGAAACATGTGCTCGACCGACTCCGCAAACGCCCGGTCCTCCACCGCTGCCGAGAGCTCGAAGTTGAGCATGAATGAGCGGTAGTCGAGGTTGATCGAGCCCACGATAGCGAACTTGTCATCTGCCAGCAGGACCTTCTGGTGCATGAAGCCCGGCTGGTAGCGCCACACCTTCACGCCGGCCTCACGGAGCTTCGGATAGTAAGTGAACGCCGACAGCCACGGCAGTTTATGGTCGGCCATCTGCGGCAGAATAATCCGGACGTCCACCCCGCGGAGGGCCGCATGGCAGATCGCGTAAAAGAGCGGGCTCGAGGGCACGAAATACGGGCTCGCCAGCCAGAGCCGGCGCTTCGCGTCCTGGATCACCGAGAGAAAGACCGCCGCACAAACGCTCCACGGCTCGGCCGGTCCGGAAGGCACAGGAAAAACCGTCGCGCTGCCGCCTGCTACGGGCGCCGCGCGCAGGCGGAAGTCCGGCACCTCATGGGCGACATAGTTCCAGTCCTCAAGAAACGAGATCTGAAACCCCGCAACCGCCGGCCCCTCGATACGCATGTGCGTGTCGCGCCACGGCCCGAACCGCCGGCTCCGGCCCATGTATTCATCACCGGCATTGAGCCCGCCAACGAACGCCACCGCGCCGTCGACGAGCACAAGCTTGCGGTGATTGCGGAAGTTAACCTGGAAGCGCTTGCCGTTCTGACGGTTCGTGACGAAATCCCTCACCTCCACGCCTTCGCTCCGCAGGCCTTGAGCCCACGAGGGAGGGAGTGTCTTTGATCCCACCTGATCGTAGAGGACGCGGCACTTCACACCGCGACGCGCCGCTTTCGTAAGCTCCGCCGCCAGCGCGCGGCCGAGGATGTCGTCGTGGATGATAAAAAACTGCACCCATACCGACTCGCGGGCCGCAGCAATCGCCTCGAAGATTGCGCCGAACGTCGCATCGCCATCGATCAACAGACGGACGGCATTCCCCGAGGTCGGCGGCAGGTGGCTGATTCCCTCCCCCACCTTCGCCCCGTCGGCACAAAGATCGGAGACCCGGGCGCGGTAGCCGTCCATGTGGGCAACAATCGCGCGCAGCGCCTCATCAAGCGGCTTCGATCCTCCCGTTCCCGCCCGGACATAGCCCGAAAACCGCGACTCGCCAAAAATCAAAAAAAGCGGGATCGCGATGATTGGAAAAACCACCAGTGCAATGCACCACCCGATGGCCGATTGCGGCGTCCGCGCAATCAGGATTGCCCGCAGCGCCAGAAGGATGCCGGCGATCTCAAGAACGATCGTCAGAAGGGCATAAACAGTGCGCAGGTCCGTCACAGGCTCCGAGCATGCCCGACCCACCGCCGGAACACAAGACGCCCCAAACGCACGCGCTCAACGGCTTGCCTCGCGCCGCCGTCAAAAAAGCGCCGCCAGGTCGCGCCGGCTCACCTTGCCCCGGGCATTGACCGGAATCTCCGCCACGAACCGGATCTCCCGCGGCACCTGCCAACCGGCCAGACGCTGCGCGCAGAAGGCACGGATTTGCTCCGCGTCGAGCAGGCCTTCCGCAACGACCAGCGCCCCGACCCGCTCGCCGTGCGGCGCGCGCCCGAGCCCCAGAACGACCGCTTCGCGGATCCCCGGCATCGCCGTCAGAACCGTCTCGACCTCACCGGGCGACACTTTTTTACCGGCCACATTAATGACATCGGCCACACGGCCCACGATGCGGAATCCGGCTTCCGATTCCTCGAGGAGATCCGAGGGTTCAAAAACGCCGCCCTCCAGCGCCACGGCATCGCTGAAAACACGGATCCTTCCCTCCCCGATTTCATCAATCCGCACGCCATCCATCGGACGTCCGACAAACCCGGTCTCTGCGACTTCGTCCCCGGACCCGTCGTAGCAGATGCCTCCACACTCCGACGCCCCATAGAACGAATGGATCTTGCGTCCAAATTTCCGCCGGAACTCCGCTGCCATGCCGGCATCAAGCGGCGCACCTGCTGAGATGCAAAGCCGCAGCGTCGCCGGCAGTTCCTCGACGGCGAGCAACGCACGGAACATTGCCGGGACCAGCGGCAGCACGGTCGCGCCGGTTTGCAAAAGTCCGGCCTGAACCGCCCGGGGCAGCGCGTCGTCCGAAACGACAAACGGAATCCCCTCGCACAGCAGCGGCAGGATGAGATTGCTGAAGCCGTACGAATGCGTGAACGCCACCACGCCAAAATTCCTGTCTGCCGCCGTGAGCCCCATCGTCCGGCAAATATTGAGGCAGTCCGCCAGCAGGTGTCCGGCGCGGAAAGGAACCACCTGCGGCAGCGAGGTCGTTCCGGAGGTGACCTTGAAAAGACACACGCCATCCGGCGGCGCCTCTCCTCCCGGCAAGGTTTCGAAACAGAGCCCTTCCCTCTCACACGAAACCTCCACCCCTGCGCCTGTGCGGCGGGCAATCTCCTCAACCGCCGCCCCGCCAAGCCCCGCATCCACCAGCACCACCGCCCGCCCGCAGCGCCATGCGGCGAGGAGCACAGCAGGAAATGACGGGTGGTTCGGCAACCGGAGAAGCACGGGCGAGGTCGCCGCGCCCAGGCGACTTTTCAAAAGACCGGCCTCGGCCTCGATGCCATCCCATGTGCGCAGCTCGCTACCGTCCGGCGCCAGCAGGGCGGGTCCGGACCGGCCGGCCAGCCGGCGGTCCCAGAGATCGATGAGCGAAGAGGCGTTCAATTCTTTGTTGCTTTCGGAGACACTCGCGATATTCTGACGGACTTTTCAAGAATGAAGCCCGAGATCCATCCCAACTACCGCGAGACGCAGATCCACTGTGCGTGCGGTGCGACTTACCACACCCGCTCCACTCGCGAGAACATCAAAATCGGCATCTGCGCCGCCTGCCATCCGTTCTTCACCGGCGAGCAGAAATTTGTCGATACGGCCGGCCGCGTTGACAAGTTCAAGCGCCGTTACGGCTCGGTCCGCGCCACCCGCGTGACCAAGAAGCTCTAGATTTCTCCTTTAACGATCGAAACGGTGAGTGCGCCTCCGCGCATTCACCGTTTTTTCGTTTGCCATGGACTTCGAACCCCTGATTGAGCGCAAGCGGCGCCGATTCGACGAGCTGGAGAGCGAGATTTCCTCGCCCGGGCTCTTCGACGATGCCAAGCGCGCCCGCGAGGTGCTCCGGGAGCACGCCGCGACCAAGGGCCTGCTCGACGTATGGGCGAAACTCCTGAAAACCCGGCAGGAGCTTGTCGAGAACCGCGAAATGGTCTCGGGCGACGACAAGGAAATGTCCGAGCTTGCCGCCGCGGAGATTCCCGCCCTCGAGGCGACCATTCCGGAACTCGAACGGGCGGTTCAGGTCGCCCTCCTGCCGCCCGAACCGGATGAGGACCGCGATGCCATCGTCGAAATCCGCGCCGGCACCGGCGGAACCGAGGCCGCGCTTTTTGCCGCCGATCTTTTCCGGATGTATACGCGCTACGCGGATTCGCTCGGCCTGAAAGTCGAGGAGATGGAATCCAGCTCGGCCGACCTCGGCGGCTTCCGTGAGATCATTTTCCGCGTATCGGGAACGTCTGTCTTCCGCCGCTTCCGCTACGAGAGCGGTGTGCACCGCGTGCAGCGGGTTCCCGCCACCGAGGCTCAGGGCCGCATTCATACCTCGACGGCAACCGTCGCCGTCCTCCCCGAAGCCGAAGAGGGGGATCTGGAAATCCGCCCCGACGACCTCCGTATCGACGTCTGCCGGGCGGGCGGGCCGGGCGGTCAGGGCGTCAACACCACCGACTCTGCCGTGCAGGTCATGCACATTCCTACCGGCCGCATCGTGCGCTGTCAGGACGGCCGCAGCCAACAAAAGAACAAGGAGGCCGCGATCCAGATCATGCGCTCGCGGCTGCTCGAGGACAAAAGGCGCGAGGAGGAGGAAAAATACTCCGCCCACCGGAAAAGCCTCATCGGCGGCGGCGGACGCGAGGAGAAGATCCGGACGTACAACTTTGCCGAAAACCGCGTGACCGACCACCGGATCAAGCTTTCGCTCTACAGCCTCGACCGCTTCCTCGGAGGCGAGATCGGCGAGATGGTCGAGGCGCTTCAGGCCAGCGACATCGAAGACCGGCTGCGCGAAGCCGGCATGGTGTAGCAGTTATTTTTCGAACCACGACGGCCCGCCCGCCGCGGATGCCGCTTCGCGGGTGCCGGGTGCCAGAAGCACGCTCTTCTTCACCGGCTGCACGTGCCCGTCGCAAAAAAGCACCGGCGCCTCGGGTTCCTTGTCTCCCGGAAACACGACATCCGCGGGCAGCGCCGCCGGCGTGTAGCCGGATACCGGGACGAGAAAGATAACGTTGCCCGGATAGGCGATCTCATGGATCCGGAAGCTCCGCGCTGTCTCAACGGGCTGGAGAAAGCGGTTCATGCCGTAGCTGAAGAAAAACGTCTGCGGGTCCCAGATCTTCACCGGCTTGGTGGTGGCCCGCACCCAGAAGGACGGCTCGCCGGGGCGCGGACGCTGCCCGGGCGGAATCGCTGCGAGCGCCGGCTCGGAGACGTAAGGCGGCAGGACGTTGTACCAGGCCTTTTTCTGATCTTCGGAAACCGGAGTGCCGCCCACCTCCGGGAGCTGGTTTTCGTTTTCGATGAGGTAAAGATTGAGCGCGATGCCCCACTGCTGGAGATTCCGCGCCTCGGAGGTTCGGAGAGCGGCTTCCTTCTGGCGAGAGAGGTTCCCGTAAACGATTGCTCCGACGATCGCGAACAGCACCACGCCGATGACAAATTGCACAATGCCCCGTGACGGCAGGAGGAACTGCTTCACGGCGTGAGAACCTCCCAACCATCCGGAAGAGTAGCCGGAAAAAGATCTTTCTGAGAGGCGAGATAGCCGGCGAAAAAGTCAAACTCCGACGTCTGCGGCAGCCCTACGAGGGCACTTTCCGGAAGGCCGAGATCCGGCGCGATCAGGCTTCCGAAGAACCGCGAGGTGGTCACCACCACCGGATCAGAATCCCCCGGTGCCACGGCAATCCGCAGCTGGGCGGATTTCGCCAGAGGGACCAGCCGGTCGCGGGGCACCGGGATCTGCACGAGACCGGAAGTCCATGGCAGGCTGTTAAAGACGGCGCTTGCCCGCAGGTCGCCCGCCGACCAGTCCGTGCGGATCGATTCCGGCGAATACGCCACCGCCTGCGTGCCCGGGATCTGCGTGAGCGCTTTGAAATAAATATCGAAGATCTCCTCCTGGGACACGGCCTGCGGGAGCTTCGCCACCGCCTTGTCCGCCGCCTGGATGGCCGGAGCATAGGGCGCGATGGCCTTCGTCACGGCGGCATCGGAGGGAGCGCGATTCGAGGTCACCGGCACGAGTTCGTGCTTGAGGACGCGCCATTTCGCACCGTCCCTGGCGAGATCCATCCGGGCGATCACGAACCCACCGTTATTCCGCAAAATGTTCACCGAGACCGGCGGTTTCCAGTCGACGAATCCGCTTGCCTGCCACGCTTCACGCTCCGAGCCGGCATACGTCCTGTGCGCAAGGATGGCATCCACCCCGAGCGTCCGCAGAGATCCCAGAAGCGGCTCCGGCGGCACATCGACCTGTTCGAATTTCATCCACCCCATGAGCGTGAGCGCGCCGGATGGCCTCTCTCCGAGACTTTTCAAAACCGCCGCATAATCCCGGACCGGACGCACGCCGCCGGCAAAAGCTCCAAAGCGCGCAGGAAACCGGCTCTGCTTGCCCGCGGGGTCGGCATCCCCGTAGAAATTCGCCAGAAGATAAAGCGGAAGCCCCTCAACCGGAATCCGGGCACCCGCGCTCGTCCCTTCCACGGCCGGCTGACCTTCCGGACCGAGAAACGGATTGAGCACCTTCGCTTTCAGCGCGGCGATCGCCTCCTGCGGCACCTCGCCGTCGAGATTGCTCAGCATGACCGCGTCGTAGCCGGTCTCATTGAAGAAGCTGACCATATTCATCGACCCCGTCACATGCGACGCGAACGAACCGCCCAGGCTGTCGCCCAGATCGACCAAAACCACCCGCGCACCGGTTTTCGCGGCCTCCTCGCGAACCTGCCGCACATAGCCGGCGAGGTACTGGTAATGCTGGAGCGGAGCCAGCCCCTGAAGCTCCAACGGATACACGTTGCCACGAATCCGCCCGCTGTGCAGAAGGATCACGTCCGCCTTGGGATCCGCCGGTTTTGAGCACCCGCCCGCCATTACCAGCGCGGCAGTTGCCAGCGCACACGGCAGGAATTTTTTGAAAAATCGTTGAGCCACAACCCTCATGGGATTCCTGCAGAAGCGGGTTTCATGCCACATGCCAAATGTGAAGATTTCGTCACACGCCAACCGGCAGCGCTTCAAAGGAGTCCGGACGCCTCGAGCATTTTCTCGACCATCGCCCGCGCGTCTTTGCCCGAGAGTCCATCCCCCCGGACCACCATGGCGAAGCCGTAGCCCCCCCTGCCGCTTTCGACATAACCGACAAACCACCCCATGTTGAAAACGCCGTCCTCATTCGCCGAGGAACCGGTTTTTCCGTAGAGCGTCCCGGCGGGGGTTTTCCGCACTTCCATGATGTCCTTCAAAACCGTCAGCGCCTGCTTGGAGGCCGGCACCTCACCGGTCGCGAGCAGGCGCATGAGATCCGCCTGCTGAACGGGCGTGATGAGCAACGTCTTCCGCCCTGGAGCCGGGAGCCAGAAGACATCGATGCCCGCGGAAGCATTCCGGTCGCCGATCCCGAACCGGTCGAGCCCGGCCTGCATGCGATCCGGGCCGATCTTGCGCGCCAAAGCCTGAAACGCCGGCACGCACGACGCCTGAAAAGCCTCCCTCAATGTCAGATCACGATTCCATGCCGGCAGGAACCGTTCCTTTCCGTCCCACTTGTAGAACGGCTCGTCGGCAGAATTTAAGATCCCCTCTTCAAGGCCGACCAGCGTGTTCCAGATTTTGAACGTCGAGCAGGGCGGCAGCGCGGTCGTCGCAAGGGCGGCGTTAAAAACCTCGCGCCCGCCAGTGGCCCCGTCCACGATCACGAAGGCCGCATCCCTCCCGGCGGTAACGGTTTGAAATTCTTTTTCTGTCACCGGTTTTCCGCCGGCCGCGAGAAGCCCGGGCAGCAGGACGGCGAGAAGTGGCAGGCATCGAAAGAAGGAGCACATCCCGCCATCCAAGCACCCGCATCCCAACGCGGCGAGCCGAATACACCCCGGGGAGGGGGCTCTTTTCAAACGAAGGAACGGGGCTGGCCCTCGCGGGATCCGGTGCTAGATTTCCCCGATGCGTCCTGTCTTTCTTGCACTGATTCTGGTGACCGCCGGAGCGTTGGCCCAGGATCCGACGCCCACGCCGGGGCCGGATTCGCCCTACGAGCAGATGCAGATCCTCGCACGCGCGATGCAGCTCATCCGCCAGGACTACGTCGACGAGGAGAAGGTGGACTTCAAGAGCCTCACCCACAGCGCGCTCCGGGGCATGCTCTCGGAGCTCGACCCTCACAGCCAGTTCATGGAGCCGACGGACTTCAAGAGCATGCAGGAGGATACGAAGAGCGAATTCGGCGGACTCGGCATCGTCGTCGGCGTAAAGGACGGCTCCCTCACGATCATCAATCCCATGGAAGATTCGCCCGGCTTCGAAGCCGGCCTCCTGCCGGGGGATCAGATCCTCAAAATCAACGGCCTCTCGACGGAGAAATTCACCCTGCCCGAAGCGGTGGAAAAGCTCCGTGGCGAAGTCGGGCAGAAGATCACGCTCACCATCAGCCGGCCATCGACCAAAGAGGTGAAGGATTACGAGCTAACCCGCGCGATCATCAAGGTGCCCAGCGTGAAGGATGCCCGCATTCTCCCCGCCCGCCGGCCGGGGGAGTCGAAGATCGGTTACGTGCGCATCACCCAGTTCAACGAGCCGACCGTCACCGAACTCGGCCGCGCCCTCGACAAGCTGGAGAAACAAGGCATGGAAGGCCTTGTTCTGGATCTGCGCTACAATCCCGGCGGACTCCTCGGCAGCGCCGTGGACGTCTGCGGGAAATTTCTCCCCCCGAACACCCTCGTCGTCTCCACCGAAGGCCGGACCCCGTCACGGGAATACCGGACCTCGGCAACCGGAAACCCTCGCAAGCCTTATCCGCTCGTCGTTCTGACCAACTACGCCAGCGCCAGCGGATCGGAAATCGTGGCCGGCGCCCTGAAAGACCTTAACCGCGCCCTCGTAGTCGGTGAAACCACCTTCGGCAAGGGATCTGTCCAGAGCGTGATCTCTCTTCCCGACGGTTCCGCCGTGCGCCTCACAACGGCGAAATATTTCACCCCTGGGCGGAATCTGATTCACGAGCACGGCGTGAGCCCCCACATCCGCGCAACCCTCACGCCGGAGGAGGAGTCCGACCTGCTCCGCTCGCGCCGGCGCACCGAGGATTCTTCGAAAGAATCCGTCGTGCCCTGGGACACCCAGCTCTCCCGCGCGGTGGATGCGCTGCAGGGAACGCTCCTCTTCAGCAAATCAGGAAAGCCCGCCGCTCCGTCGAAGTCGTGAGGCCGGTGATTCTTGCTCTCGAGACCTCATGCGATGAGACGGCCGCGGCGGTCTTGCGCGGGTTCGACGACGTCCTTTCGCATGAGGTCTTCAGCCAGGCCGAGATCCATGCATCGTTCGGCGGCGTGGTTCCCGAGGTGGCCTCGCGGAATCATTTGGAATCCCTTCCGCTCGTCACAACCAAAGCCCTTGAGACGGCCGGCTGCACGGCGGCCGGAATCGACGCCTTCGCAGCAACCACCGGCCCGGGCCTGGCAGCCGCCCTCCTGGTAGGTGCCGCCGCCGCCAAGGGACTCGCGATCGGTGCGGCAAAGCCCTTTCTCGCGGTCAACCACATCGAAGGCCACCTCCTCTCACCCTTCTTCGGCCATGCCACGATCCCGCCGCACGTTGCTCTCGTGGTCAGCGGTGGTCACACGCTCCTCTTTGATGTTGAAGGCTTCGGCCGCTACACCCTTCTCGGCCGCACGCGCGACGACGCGGCCGGTGAGGCGTTTGACAAAGTCGCCAAGCTCCTCGGGCTCGGCTACCCGGGCGGCGCGGAGATCGACCGGCTCGCCCGCAGTGGCGATCCGGCACGGTTTTCCTTCCCGCGCGCCATGCTCGATTCGGGAGATGACCACTTCAGCTTCAGCGGGCTGAAAACCTCGGTGCGGGTGTTTCTGGAAAAGGGATTCTCCGATGCGGACCTGCCCGATGTGTGCGCATCGTTCCAGCAAGCGGTCGTTGATGTGCTCGTCGGCAAGGCCTTCCGCGCGGCGCAGCGGCTCGGGAAGACGACGGTCTCGTTCAGCGGCGGCGTCAGCTCGAATGGGGCTCTCCGCGAAAAAGCCACCGCCGGCGCCGCACCACTCGGACTCTCCCTGCAGTTCGCCCCGCCCGAGCTCCGCACCGACAACGCGCTCATGATCGCGTATGCCGCCGCCCACCAGTTGGCGGCCGGACGGACGTCGCCCCTCTCGACCGACATCCAGCCCAACTTCTCGGCCGCGGATTTTTGCGGTTGATTATCGCAGGATCAGGACGAGGTTTTTGGTCGATATGAAATCCCTCCTACCCATCGGATGTGCCCTTCTCTTCGTCGTCACGACCGCCTTCGCGGGCGACGGATGGCAGACAGACTTTAAAGCCGCATCCGCTCAGGCGACCAAAGAAAACAAGATGATGCTCCTCGACTTCACCGGCTCCGACTGGTGCGGTTGGTGCATCAAGCTCGATAAAGACACGTTCTCGAAGCCCGAATTTCAGAAGTTCGCCGCTGAAAACCTTATCCTTGTCGAGGTCGATTTCCCGCAGGGCAAACCTCAAAGCGATGAGCTCAAGAAACAGAATGCCGAGCTCGAAGCGAAATTCGGCGTGCAGGGCTACCCCACCCTCGTCCTGCTGAACAGCGAGGGCAAGGAAGTCGCCCGCAATGTCGGCTACCTCAGGGGCGGACCGGAGGGCTTCATCGACTGGGTGAAGGCTGCCAAGAAGTAGACGGCTCCCGTTTTCGCGACCTGCCGGCAGACGGTTTTCAGGCCGTCTGCCGGTGTTTTTCGTGCCAAGCGCGGTAGGCAAAGGGCGAGATTTCGGAGGGCTTGATCTCGCTCCGGCCGCCCCAGAAGACGTTCGTGTAAGTCACCGGAATCCCGGCTTCTTCCAAATGCCGGTCAATCGCCGCCTTATGGGCAAGGACGCGGTCTTTGTCGCCGCCGTGGGCGACGGCCATGATGTTGACGTTGTTGAATTCCGGTCCCGCCTCGCGCCAGTAGCAGTGGGTGAGAATTTCGTGACGTCCCACCTCGGAGCCCGCCTCGACCTCACGACCCGCCGGCACGGCCCAGTGAAAAAGAGCATTGAACCGCGTGACGCGCACGCCGGCCTGGGAAGGTTTGACATGTTCGAGAAAGGTCGAGAACCGCCCGAGGAGCCGGCGTTCCTGCAATGACTCGGCCACACGGAAAAACTCCTCGAGGGCGACACCTGCTTCCGCGGCACGGTTGTCCCACGCCGGCTCGACGATTTCCGCCGGCTCAAATTCCCGCTTCAGCGCCATGAGCACGCGCCACTCGTGGTCCGTGAGGTGCACCGTCCCCACCGGGAGCATGCGCGCAGGGCCGTCGCACCGGTCGCCCGGCTCGATCGCTTTTCGGCGCACATGCCCGACACCCAGTGCAAAAATACCTCGCGCCGGCATGATGCGGTAGGCCTCCGCGCCCGTCAGCTTGAGAAGGACATCGCAATGCTCGGAGAGCGACTGGCCGGCCGGCACCTTCAGCGTCGTCCAGAGACGGAATGCCTCGCCCGGAATCTTCGCATCCGTCGAGCGCACCACCACGTGACCGGAGAACGGATCTTCGCGGAACATGAACTCAAAGGCGTCGTCAAGCTTGTCGGCCGGAACCTTCCAGGCCACAAGGGCGCCCTCGGCGAGATTCGTGGCGAGGAGCGTCTGCCGGACGCGGCGGATCGTCCCGGCCTCGACCATGGCCCGGATCCTTTCCAGCACCGTCTCGAGCGGCACACCGCTTCTGTTGGAAATCTCGCGGAACGGCTCGCGGCAAAAGCCCGGAATCTGATCTTCGGATACCGCCAGGATGCTGGCGTTGACGGGGTCGGTGTGCTCGGTTGGAATCATTGCGCCCCGACACCGTGTCGGATCGCCGTTTCCAAGTCCAAATTTTTTTGCCCCTCTCCACCTGGTGCCCCACAGCGGGAGGGGTTCGGGCTGGCGCGGCTGCGGCATCTGTGCTTCGTTGGCTGCCATGAGACTCACCTACTTCGGACACTCCTGCTTCCTCGTTGAGCTCGGCAGCCACCGCCTGCTTTTCGACCCCTTCATCCGGCCCAACCCGCTCGCCGCCGGCGTCGATTTTTCCGCCATCCGCGCGGATGCGATTCTGCTATCCCACGGCCACGAGGACCATGTTGCCGATGCCGTTGACCTAGCCCGCCAGACCGGCGCTGTTGTCATCGCCAACTGGGAAGTTGTTCAATGGCTCGGCGGCCAGGGCCTCGAAAATCTCCACCCGATGAACCATGGCGGCTCCCGCGAGTTTCCTTTTGGAAAAGTGAAAATGGTCAACGCCATCCACTCGAGCACCCTCCCCGGCGGAGCCCCGGGGGGAAATCCCGCAGGCTTCGTCGTCAAATCCGGTGCCCATTCCTTCTATTACGCCGGCGATACCGCGCTCACGATGGACATGAAGTTGATCGCCGAGGAATTTTCCCTGCAGTTCGCCGTGCTTCCCATTGGCGACAACTTCACCATGGGCGCCTCCGACGCGGTCCGCGCCGCCGGATTTTGCGGAGCCCCGATCGTGGTCGGCGTGCACTACAACACGTTCCCGCCGATCGAGATTTCGACCGAGGCGGCAAAGGCGGAATTCCAGCGGGCCGGCATCCCGCTTTTCCTCCCGGCCATTGGCGAGACAATCGAGGTGTGAGATTTTCTCGCAAATCCGGAATCCCGGCTTAACGTTTCACTATCGCCATGAATACTTTGCTCGCACTTTCGATGCCCGGATGGCCGGAGATCGTCTTCATTCTCGTCATCGTCCTCCTGCTTTTCGGAGCGAAGAAGCTTCCCGAACTCGCACGTGGTCTCGGCCAGAGCCTCGGAGAATTCAAGAAGGCCCGTGAGGAATTCGAGAAAGAGGTTCAGAAATCCGCCGTCCAGTTGGACATCAAGGAGCCGGCTGACAAACAGCCTCACAAGCCGGCTTGATCCTCCCGGTGTCGGCCTTCCTGCCGCGCGGCGTTGGGATTCTTCTCGCCGCCATCTTCTTGTGCTCCCTGCCGGTCGGAGCGAACGACGTCATCGTAGCCTCCTACAACGTCCAGAATTATCTCACCACCGACCGGCGCGTTGACGGCCGATACGAACAAAGCGCGCCGAAGCCCGAGTCCGAGATCGCTGCTCTCATCGGCATCATCGGGGAGATAAAACCGGATATCCTCGGCATCGTGGAGATGGGTGACGAGACGCTGCTGGCGGATTTCCAATCCCGCCTCAAAGCCGCCGGCATGGATTTCCCACACAAAGAATGGGTCAAAGGTGCCGACGAGCACCGTCACCTCGCCCTCCTGAGCAAATACCCGATCACCGCCCGAAACTCCCGCGACGACGTCCCTTTCGAGCTGAATGGCGTCCAGACCCGCATCAGCCGCGGCATCCTCGACGTGACGGTCGAGCCCGAGCCGGGCTACAAACTCCGGCTCGTCGGCCTGCACCTCAAGTCGCGCCGCCAGGTGCCGGAGTTTGACGAGGCCGCCATGCGGGCCAAAGAGGCCTTCATGGCCCGGGCCCACCTCGATACCATCCTCAAGGCCGACCCCGAAGCGAATCTCCTTCTCTTCGGCGATCTCAACGACACGAAGACCGAATATCCGGTCAAGGAGCTCATCGGAAAACCCCAGACCCCTTTGCTCCTGCGGGACCTTTTCATCTCC
>CAZSMN010000015.1:0-23731 GCA_964607615.1 uncultured Chthoniobacterales bacterium
TGAAGACCTGCTGCATGGCGGCCGAGCGTCCGACGATGTCCTCGCGGTGCTGCTCGACGGTGAGCTGGGGCTTGAACGCGCTCGCGCTGCGGAGCTCGGCAGCCGCCTTGAGGGCTGAATCAACGACGACCTTCAGATTGAAAGGAAGCTGCTCCTTGCGGACAAAATCAAACGCCCCCATCTTCATCGCCTCGATGACCGATTGGGTTGTGCCGAACGCGCTCGTCACGATGACCATCGCGTTGGGGGAATGCTTGCGGATCTTGGCCAGAAGCTCGAGTCCGGTAAACGGGTGCAGATTCATCTCCGCCAGGACCAGCTCGGGCTCCTCCATACAGAACGTCTTATAGGCCGTATCCGCCGAGGTCTCGAGCAACACCCGCGCCTGCGGGCTTTTCAGCTGGTTCTGCGCCCAGGCCAGAAAGTCGGTCTCGCGGTCAACCAGAAGGATCGTTTGCTGCTTCGCCATGTAAAATCTTTGAAAGTCGAATCCCTCACAGTGAACGGATTCCCTCCGGCGGAAAAGAAAGAAAATGGCTCGCCCCGCGACCGGAGGACCCGAAGGGACCGGATCGGACCGTCAAAGCCCCGGGATTCTTCCCGTCAGGCCGCCGGTTCGTGGTCGTCCGGGTCCTCGATCTCGCGGCGGAGGGCTTTGGAGATGAAAGGCCGGACGAACCCGTAGAGGAGAAACACCACAAAGAGGACCGCCGGCATCCATTTGTAGTTCATCGCCGTGAACGCCAGCAGGACGATGAGACCCAGAAACGCGGGAATCGATCGCTGCGTGCGCCAGTTCAGCGTCTTGAAACTCGGATACCGCACTTTGCTGAACATCATGAACGACAGGAAGAGCAGCAGGACCGGCAGCGCAAACTTCCATGGCCCGATGTTCCGCGCGTCCGCCTGAAGCCAGAGCATCAGAAGCGTGAGCGACGCGATCAGGCCGGCCGCTGCAGGAATCGGAAAGCCCTCGAAGTCCTTGTCGGGCTTGTCGCCGGCCACCTGGGCGCGGCAATTGAAGCGGGCCAGACGGAGCGTGCCGCAGAGAAGGAAGAAAAACGCGATCATCCATCCCGTCCGCTGAAAATCGCGGAGCACAATCTGATAGACCAGCAGAGCGGGAGCCACGCCGAACGAGACAACGTCCGCGAGGGAATCAAACTCCCGCCCGAACGCGCTCTCGTGTCCGCCGAGGCGGGCGAGCCTTCCATCGAGGAGATCGAAAACACACGCACCGAGGATGAATCCGATCGCCTCGTGGTAAAGCGTTCCGACCGGCTGGCCGGCGGAGGCGAGGACGGCCGCCTCGATGATGCGGACGACCGCCGCAAAGCCGCAGAAGAGATTGCCCGCCGTCATCAGGTTCGGCAGGAGGTAGATTTTGGGATCGCCGGAATCGTTCATGGCTGTGCGGACAGGCGGGCCACCGGCGTCTCCCCTCCCCGCACGCGGTCGCCGAGGCTCACAAGAATCTCGGCATCCATCGGGAGGAAAATCTCGGTGCGGGAGCCGAAGCGGATCATGCCGAACCGCTCGCCGCGCGTGAGCGTGTCACCAACGACCGCCCACGGGCAGATCCTGCGGGCGATGGCTCCGGTGATTTGCTTCACGACGACGGAAGCCCGCGGGCCGGCGATCACCCACGTGCGGCTCACGTTGAGAAATGAGGAGTCGGGATCGCGCGCATCGAGGAATTTCCCGGGCTTCGGCTCGGAGTGGGTCACCTCGCCATCGATGGGCGCACGGTTGATGTGAACGTCCAGCACGGAGAGAAAAATCCCGATGCGCTTCATGCGCACGTTGAGGAATTCCTTTTCCTCGATCTCATCGATCGTCGTGACAACGCCGTCCGCGGCAGCGACGGCCAGCGAGTCGTCTGGCGGTGGCGTCCGCTCGGGGTCACGGAAAAAGTAGAAGGTAAAGAGAACGGCGAGCGCGAAGAAGATCGAGACCCACGGCAGCGTGAGCACCGTGACGAGCCAGCATCCTGCCAGAAAGGCGAGGATCCATTTGGCTTCGTCGAAGGCGCGGCTTTTCATCGGCCGGACACTACCGGAGGAAGGGGCCGGCACGCCAGCGGCGATTTTCGCAGCCTACTGCCCGGGGAGTTTGTTCGCCCGGCGTTCCGACTCGGTGGCGAGCGCCAGCACGGTGTTCTTCGCCTCGACGAGGGCCTGATTTTTCAGACCGCTTACAAGATTTGTCAGCGGAATGCAGAGGTTCGTGTAGCAGAGCAGCGTGCGGTCCCCGTCGTAGGGCTCGATGCGGAGCGATCCGTCGCTGGCCTTGGCGAGCGGAGATTTGACGAGCGTCCAACTCACGGTGAAGTCATCGCCGGACTTTTTGTAACTGTTCCGCACGACGTAGCTGGTCTTCTGAACAATCGGCACCTTCACGGTGTAGCGGACGTCTTTGGTGCCGTCCGGGTTGGTGGCGATGACGTCGGCCGCGATGAGGCCGGGCGTGTAGCTCGGAGCCGCGTCGTAGTCGGTGAAGAGATCGGCGACCACGCTCGGGGGCGCATTCACCACGCGGTAAAGGCTCAGCCGCGGCCACGGCGCTCCCGGAACGTCCTGGCTTTTTACCACGGTCTGTCCCTCCGCGAGTTCGTCGCGCTGGGACTTTGGCACTTCCTTGAGAAGATCGGCCTGAACGGAAACACAGAACCCGAGCAGCACAGCGACGCAGCAGAGCGCTTTCATAGACGGCAATGTGCCACAGATTCCAACCCGGCGCCAGCGCGGGTATTACTTCGAGTAGGAAGCAATCGCCTGTTCGTAGGCGTCGAAAAGCCGGCCGAAGACAGTCTTCCAGGAATACCGGGAGCGGGCGGCCTCGCTGGCTTTGAGCCCTTCGGCCCGGAGGTCGTTCGTAAAGATCCGGCGGATGGCTTCGGCGAGCGCCTCGGGGGTGTTCTCGCGGGCCCAATGCGTCTGATCGCTGAAGATGATCCGGTCCATGTAGCTGCCGCGAATGCCCACCACGCTCGTGCCGCTGGCCTGGCTCTCGAGCGTGACGAGTCCGAAGGTTTCCTGAACGCCCGGGTGCACGAAAACATCGGCCGCGCGGTAGACCGCCGCCAGTTCGTGAGGGTCGGAGCAATACGGCGTCCAGGTCACCTCGCCCGTTGCCTCACGGAGATCCATCACCAAGGGACGCTGCGACCCGTCGCCGAGGCAGAGCAGATGATAACGGCCGGGCTCTTCGCGATGGAGGATCTCAAAGGCTTCGAGAAGCGTGCGGACGTTTTTCTCCTGGGCAAGGCGGCCCACGTAGAGAAGAAGGCGCGCACCGGTACGGATCCCGAGCTTTGCCCGCGTCTCCATACCGTCCTCGGGCTCGGGACGGAACACGTCGGCATCCACTCCGAGATCGGCGGTCATCACCCGCTCGACGCCCCACGAGGTGAGCATGCGCGCCAGCACCGGGCTCGGAACAAACGTCGTCTCGAAGTGATTATAGAGCGCTTTGACGTAACGGCGGCAGACGTCGTCGGCGATGGCCACAGCGACAGGTCCGAAATACTTCGCCACCGTGCGGATGTAGGCTTCCGGAAAGTGCGAGTGGTAAAAACCCACGACCGGGATGTCGAGGCCGCGGCCGGACGTTACGGCTTTCCACGCCACCTGGTAGGGATCGCCGGATTCGATAACATCCGGCATCTCGCGTTCGAGTGCTTCCTCGATGAGGTGCAGCCTCGTCATGATGCGGTAGCGCGAGGTGCGGTTCACCAGCGGCGACGCGATGGTATAGGTGGTCACGACGCCCTCCTCGGTTCGCGACGTCGTCTCTCCGGGCACGATGATAACGTGCCGGCTGTCCGGGCGGTGCGCCCGGATGAAGGCCGATTTCTGCTCGATGTAGCGGCGTACGCCGCCGCTCACCGGCGAGTAAAACTGCGTGAGGTCGCAGACCTTCAAGCGCTTACTCTCCTGCCGCCAGCCAGCGCTCCGCGTCGATCGCCGCGGCACACCCCTGCCCGGCGGCGGTGATGGCCTGACGGTAGACATGGTCCGCCACATCGCCGGCGGCAAAGACGCCTTCGATGTTCGTCGCCGTGCCCGACTTCTGGGTCAGGTAGCCGTTTTCGTCGGTGGTGATGATGCCACGGAACGCGGCGGTATTCGGCTCGTGCCCGATGGCGACAAATACGCACTTCACCGCAAGGTCGCTTTCGGTGCCGTCGACGGTATTGCGCAGGCGCACACCGCTCACCTCCCCGGCCTCGTCGGTCAGGTAGGCGACAACGGTCGAGTTCCAGACCGGCTTCACTTTCGGATTCGCCAGCGCGCGGTCGGCCATGATCTTCGAGGCGCGGAGCGTGTCGCGGCGGTGGATGAGATAAACTTCGGAAGCGAAGCGCGTGAGGAAGGTCGCCTCCTCACAGGCCGAGTCACCGCCACCGACCACGCAAACCGGCACATTCCGGTAAAAGGCACCGTCGCACGTGGCGCAGGAGGTCAGGCCATGGCCGATGAGGGCCGACTCGCCTTCCAGCCCGATGTAGCGCGGCGATGCGCCGCTGGCGACGATGAGCGCGCGGGTCTCGATCCACTCGCCATCGACCTTCACGCGATGCGGCGTGCCGGGTTCAAAAGCCTCCACAACGCCATACTGGAAGCGCGCGCCGAATTTCTCCGCCTGCTGGTGCATGCGCATGATGAGTTCCGGCCCGTCGATGCCTTCGGGAAATCCGGGAAAATTCTCCACCGCTGTCGTGGTGGTCAGCTGCCCGCCGGGCAGGCGGCCTTCGAGGACGAGAGGAGAGAGATTGGCCCGGGCGGTGTAGATCGCGGCGGTCAGGCCCGCGCATCCCGTGCCCACAATGATGACGTTTTCCATAGCCGGGGAAGTAAACACCAATTCCCGCGTCCGGCGAAACCAAATCTTCCGGAATCCGGCCGCACCATGCGACGCCCGGCGTCAGCCCCCGAGCGAGAGCGAGGCCGGGAATCCCGCCGGCAACCGCACCGGCTTGCCCGACGGCATCTGCACCAGCGCCAACGCCTGCCGGCACGTGGCCATCACTGTGCCATCCGACGGACGGACCACTTCAAACTCCACCCAGAACCGGATCGCGCTCCACTCGGTCACGCGACCATCCACGCGCAGGATGTCCCCCAGCCTGGCCGGACGCTTGTAGTCGATCTCCGTGCGGGTCACAACCGGATGGATGCCGGTCTTCTCGATTTCCTCGAAGCTCATGCCCATCTGGATCGCCAGTAGCGTGCGCGCGGTCTCGATGAAGCGCAGATAGACGATGTTGTGCACGACGCCGCCGGCATCGGTGTCAAAATACATCACGCGCACCTCGCTGGAGATGCGGCAATTCGCGGGCAGGTCGGCGGGCGCGTTGGTTTTCAAAGGACGGGTCCCCTGCTCTCTCCGGTGTCGGCTAAAGCTGCTTTTTGAGCGCCTCGATCTGGGACGCCACATCCTTCGCCGGGATCACCGCAAAGGCCTCTTCGTATTTTTTCACGGCCTCCTCGATCTTCTCATTATCGGCCAGCATCTTGGCCTCCTCGCGAAGCATGCGGAATTTCTCCACCTCGGCCATGACCTTGCGCTGAAGCGCGCCGATCGCGGCGGCGGATTTCGGTCCGATCTGGCCCGCGTCACGCATGATCGGGTCCAGCACATCCTTGGCCTGCAAGTACTCGCGGGCGGCGATTTCCTTATCGATCACGGGAAGCTTCTCCACGATCGCGAGCATCGTATCCGAGACCCCTGCCGGCACCTTCACGGCGGCAGGCGGCTCACCGGCGCGGAATGTCTTCACGGCCGTCGCGGTTTCCTTCACCTTGGCAACGACGTCCGGCGGCAGAGTGATCGTTCCGTTGCCGGAAATGCCGGCTTCGAAGGCGGCCTGTGTGTCGGCGATCTGCTTGCGGAGCTCGTCAGCCGAGGCGACAGCGACATCCCAGCGCTTCACGAAGAGTGCCGCGGCGGGATCCTCCGCCGGCTGGAGACCTTTGAGCTGTTCGACCAGAAACTGCGCGCTCGTGAAGGTGACCCCGGGCTGCTGGAGGTTTTTCATCACCTCCGCCCGCTGCGCCTTGCGCTTCGTGCCTTCGTAAAGCGCACGGACGCTGTCCACCTGCGGCTTGATCGACGGCGAGATCCTTGAGTCCGCGGAAATACTGGTTCGAGGACAGGTCAAACTCCGTGATGTTCGGTGCCTGCAGGATGTCCTGCCGCACCAGATCAATCAGCGCGTTCGCCTTGTTGAGGTAAAACGATGCGCGCGGCACCCAGTTTCCACCGTCCTTCACCGCACCCGCGTCGTACTTTGCAGCGTCGGCCTTCAGCAGGTCGAGCGAGGGTTTGAGGGCGCGGGCTGCCGAGGGCGAAGCGGCCGAGATTTTCTGAAACTCATCGACCACCTTCTGAAGCTCGGCCCGTTGCTCCGCGGTCGAGAGATCGGCCGGAACCTCCGGGAACACGATAAGCCGCACCACGCGGGCGGCCGGCACCTGGTAATTCGGCGTCTTGGCCGTGCGGAATTCAAAATAGCCCGCGCCGGGACTCGTCTTCACCGTGCGGTCGGTGAACGAGAGAAATTCCAGCACCGTCGCCTGATCCTCCTTCGACCAGGCCTGGGGCTTCACGAGCGCGATCCCCGGCTTTTCCTGGGCGCGGAGACCATCCGGCGTTTGCGCCGGGAGAGTGGGAACAACGAGGAGAGCCGCAGCGATGAGAGATGCGGCACGGGGAGAAATGCAGGGGATCATCTTCTCTAATACTAGCCGCGGCCCACCGATCATGGCAAATCCAGAATCCGCGCGCGCCTACGATACCGCCCTCGCACCCAGCGCGGTGACCACCGCAAAACCCACGCACCACGGCACCACCCCGAGCGAGAGCGCCGCAAGCACCCGCACGGCCGGACTCCCCAGACTCATCGCCAGGAGCGCGCCCGCCTGCGGACCGATCGTTACCGGAGCGATCAGCCCGAGCCCGGCCAGGCCCGCCCGGTCCCAGATTTTCCAGATCATCTTCGACGGATCCCGCTCGCCCGAGATCTTCAACTTCCGCATCAGCCACTCGCGAAGCGGCGCACCCGCCGCCACGACGACCGCCGCACCCGCCGTGTAGCCCAGCCACGCCGTCAAGGCCGCCAGCCACACCGGAAGCCCGGCCGCCGTCCCGCCCGGAATCGCCGCAATAAAGTAAAAAAAACCCAGCCCGAGAGCCGTGGAAAGTCCGCCAAGAAAACCCAACATGCGCCACCCTACCCCAACCCCGCCCGCCGCGCACACCGCAAACTCGGGAAAAGGAAACGAATTCCGCGTTGACCTCCTGCCCCGCCTTTACTATCGTCTCCCTCCCTTAAGCGGGTATAGCTTAATGGTAAAGTTCCTGCCTTCCAAGCAGGCCATGCGGGTTCGATTCCCGCTACCCGCTCTCCTCCCTCCCCCGCCTTCCGACCCAACAGATCCTCGCGCCGGGACGCGGAGACGCAGAGAGGAAGCGCAAAAAACAAGGGCCACACTCGTTACCAGCAGATCCTGAGTCCGTGGGGCGCGTATCCGGCGAAGGTCCGGTCGGCGGAGACCAGAGTAAAACCCTCGCGGATTGCCGTCCAGATCAGCAAGCGGTCAAAGGGATCGCGATGCTCGGGAACCGGCGGCCATTGAGCGAAACTCGCCGCAACGGAGGCGTCCAGCTGGTGAATCGCCCAACCCGATCGCGCAGCGAGCGAGGGATAGTCCTCCGGAGCGACACCTTTCAAGCGGAGCTTGCCCATCCCGCTTTTCAAGCTGATCTCCCAAAAGGTGATCACGCTCACATGGACCGAATGCGATGGCGTCTCGATGGCTTCGCGGGCCGTGGCAGACAGGCGTTCGGGCGCGTGGATCGCCCAAAGGCACGCGCAGGTGTCCAGCAACAGCTTCACGAGCCAAGAAATTCCTCTTCGGTGATCTTCCAGTCCTTCGCGATCTCAACGGTCGCCTTGCCTGCGAGGAGCCCGAGCCTGCGCTTTTTCCTCGGCGGCGGAGGCCCGAAGACCGCGACCGGACGCTTCGACCGGCCGTAGGTGACGACGACCGACTCGCCCTTCTCGACGAGAGCGAGAGCTTCAGGCAACCGGGCTTTGAACTCCCCAATCGTCAACGTCGTCGACATGCCAAAAGGATAGGGACAACGAGACAAGTAGTCAAGTTGACTCCGGAATCCCAGCCATGCGACACCTGACACCGGATCCGCCCGCAGAGCCGCGCAGGCGCAGTGGAGGGCATTGAAGCCCCCCAGCTTTTTGATCTCCGACTCTGCAGGACGATGCGAGCGCCGACTGTTTTCCGAAAATGATCAAATGCGCGGGCGGACCTTTTTCCGTTATAGGCTCGCTACACAAGGGGATTTGTCGTGCCACCTTCTGATCGACAGCGCGCCTTAGACTCGCTAGGTCTGAGGATGGAATGAGCAAACGGGTATTTGTCCAGCCAGCTCGGGATGAGGCCTCTCGTCAAAACATCCTCAAGAGCATCGATTGCAAGGTTTCGCAAGCGCTGGTGGATCGCCTAGATCCGTTAGAAGCCCAGCGCGTCAGGGATGCCTTCGGGATAAATGACTTCTGCCTTTGGGCACCAAAAGCTAGTCCGAGAAACAGGGAAACGTGAGGAATGATGCGAAAGGGCGATCTGCTCTTGTTCTATCCCCCCGGAGACTCAAAGAAATTGCGGTGTTTTGAAATTACCGGGAGGCTGGATAGCCCGGCATTTGGAAAGCTTGTTTGGGGAGCTACGGAGCCTGGAGTGGTATTCCGGCATCTTTACGGGTTGGGAACGGAGCATCCTTGCCGACTGACGATCGATGGATTCAACAAAGCACTGGGCTACAAACCAAACAACACGATTCAAGGCTTCGGCGTATACACCCTGAGCAAAGCACAGGAACTCATTGCAGAGCTTGATCTCTGATAAGGAAACTTTGGAGCGCTTGCTTCTGGATGAATTGTGATCCCTAAAGCTGGCATCCACTCCATCAGTGCTGGTTCTGATCAGCAGCCCCGGCCACGTTCGGCCAGCCGATCAAAGGCCTTCTCGATCCTGCTGACAAGCTCGTCAAAGAGGTGCATCTCGATGAGGCATTCCGCTTTAGGGAAGAGCGTCGTGAGGACCGACGAGGTCTGGCGCAGTGAGTGGGCACACAGGACAGCCGGGTCTCGGAGTCCTTCGTGGATCGGAGTTCGCAGCATCGGTGCATCCGGGCCGAAACTTTGGGTGCCGAGTGAGGTCGAGATCCCGTTGGCCGAGGCGTGGATCTTGTGGCTTGCCCGCTTGTAGAGGCCTCGCATGTGGTCTTGGCCAAGGCTCTCTTCGAGATCTTTGAACTGGGGGTTCTTGTGCTGCAAGGTCGCGGCAGCCCATCCGAACGGGTTCTTGAACGAGTCGCCGTGCTTCTCAAGCATCTCTTGGAAAGCCCTCTCCAGGTCCTTCATGCAGGCATCGGACTGCGGTTTGATGCCCCTTTCCGCCTGAAGTTCGTGATCCAGTTGGTGGCACTTCAGCTCGTCGACAATCTCGTGATCCAGATAGGCTTCCGCGCAGGCTTCTCCACGGAGGCCGATGAAGGTGGCGGTGACCGCAATCTCGTAAAGTGATCTCCAGCGGGCGAATGCGGCATCCGGAAAGCCGCCCTTCAGCAGATGGAGGATTTCCTCCGACATCAGGCAGGCTCTTGAGTGATTCTTGATCAGCGCGGAGAAACAATGCTTCCGCTCCGGATCGCCGTTCGTCTTGAACTCGTTGATGAGCTTCGTCCCCCATTCCAGGTTGAGGGCGATGAACTGCTCCAGCTGATCGAGCCCCTCTTTCCACAGGAGATACGTCCCATTCTGGATGTTGGCGATGTACCGGCGGCGTTCATGCAGCATCCCTTGCCTTCCGGCTTCGAGCTGGTTCAGCCGTGACTCCAACTGGCTCTTGAGCACGTGTGGAAATGCCTCATCGATCGTCTTTCCGTCGTAGAGCCGCATCGCTTCCTCCGGGGCTCTCCGATACTCCTCGTCAACGTAGCTCTGGAGATCTCTCATGAACTCGTGTAGGTTGTTGCCTCAATTAGGTGTCCGAGCTAAAGGACGTGCCTTGTCGTGATGTCCCGTCGTGTGCACATCACCGATTAGTTCCCTATTCGTTTTGATTAGCCCCTCCGACGGCTTGGATGCTCGCTGGCATTCTTCAAGACTTGCACACTGACCCCAGTTCCGCGGTTCCCAAATGCCCGGTCAGTTTTTAACCCATGTGCCCGGTTCATACCGCAAGACGCAGGGTCGCCCCCGGCGACGCGAGATGAAAAAGTGCCACTCGGCCGCCAACCATCGTGTGTGGGTATAACCCCTCGTCTGATTCCAAAGTATTTCGACAACGGTTTCAGAAGAAAAAAAACGTCGGAAGCCGAGTAGCGCGGGCTATTCATACGCCAAGAAATATTCGCGTTTCAAGAGATTATTTTCCAACCAATTTCGATCACTCCATTTGACGATGATCCCTCTCACGCTGAATTCATCTAGTAAGCGCCTTGGAGTGATGCTCAGGCCCTCTTTCGTGATCATTGTTTGGGCGAGATGATTCCGAGCTATTTGAGGGACGTGCGGGCATGAGATGAAATCTAGAAAGAACAGAAGTGTTTCGGTGGACCGAAGTCCGATAGGGCAATGGCTAACAAGCTTGTCTCCGAGATCAAACAATTCTGCTCTTAGTTGGTCGTAGCCAGCTTCGTCCCGAACATACAGCATCAGAGTAACCCATAGGAAGTAGTAGCCTCCATTTGTGTCGTAGCTTTCCCGACTTTCGTAATCGAAATTTCGCATCCGTTCAATAAAGTGTTCGTCCAGGAAGCCAGCAGGTAGTCTATGTCGGTGATCCAGGGCAGATAAAATTAGCAAGATGTTCAGGATCTCCACCGAGAAATCCAGGCTATTACCATCGTCGAATATCTCGATTGACTTTCGTCCTAGATCGAAAACCTTTTTCTGAATTATTTCCTCGCCGTCAGCGAAGAAATATTTTGAAGAATCAATGATGGTTTTGACGGTCTTTGCCACCTTGTCGGTCGGAACGACACGAGGATCCATCGCGTGGATAAAAAAAATCAAATCAAGATCGACGAGTATCCATTTGTAACTCTCGGCAGTGGATTCACCTTTCTCAGATGCGCTAGCCACAGCTTTGATGTAGTGCACGATCTTCCGTTGGATGACCGAAAGTAGATAATTTGATACACTGGCGTATTGGATTCCGTGCCGTCTTAAGGCACCCTTAATTTTCGATATTGCTCGATTTGCGGCGCTGGACGGATTTCTTACCTTGGCTGGAAGCTTGTCGTTGGTGATACGGCCAGAGTAGATCTCATCTAGGTCTGAAGAGATCTCATTCTTGAACATTGAAATGGCTGTGATGAAGGGCCGTTTGATCTGAAGGGTCTTTGCCTCGTTGAGGTGCAGCTTGAAAAATGCCAACTCTTCTTCAAGTGCCTGGATGATTTGTCTGTGGTCGTCCTTGCCATTTGTGAAAACAAAATAGTCATCTACGTATCTCCGAAAATCGTATTGCTTGTTTCGCTCGATTCCGAGATCCGAGAGTTTTCGAATTACACGAACGTCAATTTCTTGGAGGATGACTTCTGCGAAAATTCGAGACATTTCAGGTCCAATTATGATTCCATTTGTTTCGCCGTAATTTGTGTTTTGCATGAGTCGGTCAAACTCACGATCAAACCCGCCTTTCTTGGCTTTATCACGTTTAGCAACTCGCCTGCTTTTTGTGGCCCAACTAATCGAGTGGGTGTAGACTCCATGAAAGCATTTGGCGATGTCTACCTGAGACATCATTCTAAATCGCTTCTCCAACGCCTGGAACTCATACGACTCATAGAAACGGTAAAGAAACGAATATTTTCCGTACGCGAAATATGAGCTACATTGAAGACTGTCTCTGCCTTCTTCTTCGACTCCCTGCGGAACATTGAGGTTGCCTGTTGGGTATTTGCTTTTAAAAGAGCTAGCGATTTTTGCCGGGTAGCGAAGCGAGCACGGAGACTTTCGGCAATAGTAAGTGATAAGATCCCCGAATGACTGATAGAAATCGCAGGCTTGGATCTGCGCCAAAGGGTGCATGATCGACAGTGTTCGCGTGCCAGAGTTTGTGCGTTTGATCCGATAGTCGAGAGGCTTGAGGGCACCGTGATTTCCGCTGAATAGCTTTTCGAGGAACTTTCGATTCGTGGAACTTCTTCGATGAAGCAAGCTGTTCGAATACCACAATGGTATTTCGTAAGGAAGCACTTCGGTCAGCAGTGGCCGAAGTTCGTCGTTTTTATCAATCTGTTGAAGTCTATTCATCTGCCCATGCCCGCTTTAGGTGTTTCACCTTCCTTCTGGAATATCCCACGATCATTCCGTCTCGTGATGCCCTATAGAATGATATCCTTCTCAGGCGATCTCTTTGCGCGGTCGTCAAACCTGTTCCGAATCTCGTTTTGCCAGATAGGATATTGTTCATGAATCCATCGAAAACCTTGAGTTTGTTGAGCGAGGAAATGTATTGATAGTTGTACCGCAAGCCCGAAAGAACATCGCCGGTATCACTACACTTTACAACCTTGGAACATGCCAGGTATCTGCAACGAGAAAGTAGTGCTTGAAAGTCGCCATCTCGATCAAAAGTCATGAATGCCCGGACTATTCGTCTCTTGATTTTGTTGACCTTGTTCTTTGAGATCGAAATGTCGACAGTGGGAGAATTATTCCCGGTGGAGTTTGTCCTAAAATGGTACCCGAGGTACGAGAAATCTGCATTACCAACATTGCACACGAGGCTTCGAGTGCCGTCACTACGAAGTTCAAGTTGGAGTTTCTGTAATTCTTCGGTTATGCAGCGTTTCACCTCTGCGACGGATTCTGAATCAGTCAGAACTACAATGTCATCTACATACCTCGCGAGGTAGAAGGTGCATGGTAAAGCTCTAATTGCTCGATCAAATGTCTCCATATACAGCTCAGAGAGAGTCGCACTAAGGGCAATTCCTCTGGGTAGTCCGGAATTACCGCTCCTAAGCAACTC
Organism: uncultured Chthoniobacterales bacterium; assembly: GCA_964607615.1. Lineage (GTDB taxonomy): Bacteria > Verrucomicrobiota > Verrucomicrobiia > Chthoniobacterales > Terrimicrobiaceae > CAZSMN01. Next base: position 13,068 of record CAZSMN010000015.1, read on the forward strand.
TTGGTTGAGTGATTCAACCATCGAAAGGCTTCGATCACTGAGGAGCATGTCGCTTCTTAGTTTCTCGACCAGGTTCTCGAATTGAATACTCTCGTAGAATGCTCTGACATCTTCTCTTATTATCGAAAGTTCTCCTCCGTCACCAAGTAGCGCACGGATTTCCCGAATGATCCGGTTCCTGTCTGATTGGGTGACCTTGTAAATTCTCCTTAGATGCCTATCGATCAGCTTTAACCCAAAGTGATCCTTAGCCTTTCTTAGTTGGTATGTTGTGTTTCCATTATGGGAGCCCGTGGAAACACCGTTAATACGGTAGGAGGAATTCTCAAGATCGAGGACCATCGCTCGCATCACGGCGTCGATTTCGCTTGTCCTCGACCAAAGATCCCAATCTTGCACGTCGGTTCGCGAAATCACTTTGAGCAAGCTCTTAGCATCCAAAGATTGTTGAAGCATGAATTCTTGGTTTGAATACGGGATTTCGATTTCTCCGGAGATGAGTTTCGGGAGAAGGGTGTCACGGAGATTTGTGAGAGTCTTGAAGCATCGATTCGATGGATGGTGTTCAGCCTGCGATTGCCACGAACTCACCGATCACTTGGAGATCTGTGGACGAATCGGCCTCGAGTAGCAGGGGTTGGAATGCGGGATTGTTGGAATTCGGTTCGAGTCGGATTCGGTTATGTGACCAAGAGTCTTCCGTTATCGTCTTCTCGCTCCGGTAGATTTTCACGGTGTATTGCCCGCCAGTGTCCGGATCCTGAATATCCCGGCTCTGGACGATGACGACTTTGCCATTTCGTGACCCGTCTGACGGTTCGCGGAAGAGGCACCATGAGCCGTTGGGGATGCGGCGGTTCATCGACTCGCCTACGACTTGGGCGAGAAAGAATCCGGGTTTTGCGGTGAAGTGGTCGGGGAGCACGGCGTATTGGCAATCCTGCAGCCACTGTTCCTTGCTGAAGTCCCCTGCCGCAATCTTGACGTCGAGGATGGGGACGGCATTCGGGTGGTTGGCGGCCTCTTCGGAGTCGAGGAGGAGGAACGGGACCCGTATAGAGCTTTGCTCACGGGTTTGTGAATCGTGATCTGGAGTTTCACTCTGTTCGGGGGATTCGAGAAGGGTCTGGATGGCACCGACGGAGGCGTTCTTGAAGTAGGCGTTCGTTTCCGGATCGGTAGAATGAAAGATGCATCCCTTCTGGCCGCGGGTCATGAGGGTGCGGTAGGTGTTCTTGATGATGCGGTCGGCCTTTTCCCGGGCGGCGATGGGATCCTGCTTGAGCAGGCCTTTGTAGCCCTTCATCGAGGCATCATTGCTCGAGCGCTTGGAACCGTCGGTGATGACCTTGCCATCGCGGACGATGAGATCGGGGCCGACGATGACGCCGATGTAGTCGAGTTCGAGTCCCTGGCAGGTGTGGATGCAGCCGACTTCCTCGACGGAATCCGGTTTCAGGATCCAGAGCATGCCGTCCTCGGAGAGGTTCCAGCGGGCACGGAATTTGCCGCCCTCAAGATCGAAGTCATATGGGTGCTTGCTCTTCTTGCTGACCCAGTCCCAGCAATAGCCGGCGACCATGCGGGCCCGGTTGTTGGGTTTGTTTTTGGCTTTGATCAGTTCACGCAGTTCGGCGGCGCTGTCGCAGACGGTGAATTCGTAGTTGGCTCCTTTGAGGGTGGGGTTGGCGGTTTCGCGGAGCTGGAGGGTGTTGTCGGCCCACGCGAGGTAGCCGTCCGATCCGTTGCAGCGGAACTGGGAGGCGAGGTCGAGTTCCGTGACTTCGGCCCCATGGAACCCGGCCCAGCGGAGGATTTCGCTTTTGTCGCCGATGTCCTTCCAGTGGATCTGCTGGTCCTCATCGAGGAAGAACACGGAGAAGGCGGCGGTGTGGATGATTTCCTTGATCTGGTTCTCCCCCAGGTTCTGGAACATGCCAGACTTCTCGTTGAGCCGGTGGGCCTCGTCGACAATGAGGGCGTCGAACTCGTTGCGCTTGGTTTCGGTGAATTGTCCCGATCCGACGAAGAGATTGGAAACTCGGGACTTGGTCATGGATTTCGCCAGCTTGGCCTCGTAGACGGCGCGCGGTGCGCTGTTCTTGGTGACGTATTGGGTGACGAGCTTGTGCCGGGTGAATTCGACGAGGAGATTGATGGCGACGACGGATTTCCCAGTGCCGGGGCCGCCATTGACGATGAGGACATTTTTGTGGCCGGTCTTCGAATGGCGGGCGAGTTCGAGGGCGGTTTCGTAGACGAGCTTCTGGTCGTCGATCAGGAGGAACTCCCGGTTGCCGGCGAGGAGGGAGACGAGGTGGTCGGCGAGGCTCTTGGAGGGGCTGATCTTGCCGTCGCGGATGCGATACATGGTATCGCCCTTGTCCCCGTGTTTGACGTGGGCCTTGATGAAGTCGCGGAGTTTTTTCGCGTCGTCGCGGAGGAAGGCGGGCGCCTGCCGGGTGTGTTCGGCGTAGAAGGGGGCGTGAATGACTTCGGCGGAATCGCAATTGTGCAGGTAGGCACAGGGACGGAGGTGGATGGGCTCGCGGCGAACCGTTTCGTTGAAGTCGTGGATCAGGGCTGCGTAAGACCAGGCCTGGTAGGAGGGATGGCTGACCTCTCGCTCGCTCCCGCCGACGAAGGTGCGGACGATGGCATCCTTGGCCGTGGCTTCGGCGGATTGCCATTGCTTCAGTTCGATGATGACGGCGGTGCGTTTCCCGTCCGGCCCGGTGCCGGTGAGAATGAAGTCGATGCGTTTGCCGGTGTTGGGGACGTTGAACTCAATGGCCACGCCCGTGTCGCCGGGGATGTCAGCGTCGCTGAGGATGCGGTCCATGAAGGGCAGGGAGTTCCGCCAGGACTTGAGTTCTGCCTCGCCGACCGATTTGCCGAGTTTGCGGGTGAACTCGGTATGCACCTTTTCCTCGATCCGGTTGGAATCGGTATCGTCACGGAATTCGGACTTGGTGGCGAGGTAGACGATCATGCAGAAGGAGTCGCGCCGACGATTCGAGCCTTTTTGACCCGGGCAGCAGATCGTCCGGTTTCCACCGCGCCACGAAGCGCGGCTGGGAACTTGGTAATCGGGGAAGATGCTTTTCGGGCCATCGGGAGATTCCTACACCAGAGCGTGGGACATTTGGCGGGATACCTTGTTCAATTTGTCCCTTCCGCCGGCAGATCGCATGCGTGGGATAATGCACAAATCCACTGAACGAACAACGCGAAACCCGCAGGAGCGTGATCCCCCACCCCATCCAAGTCGTCGCCAGCCGGAGCGGCCGTCAACTAGGAGCCAGTAATGCCTGGCGGAGCAAGCGACCCGTGTTTCTTCTCGTAGACGACCCGCATCGGATGAGTCTTTGATCTGAATCGGAAATCGCGCGGGGTCGCCACAGCGGGCTGCGGATGTTTGGTTTTGACCGCCGGTGATCTGCGGACCTACGTTCGCGGGGTTATGAAGCACCTGCCGGGCCGGCGCTCTTATCTTGTTTTTCTTCTGAGCGTGCTGGCCTGCTTGCAGGCTGTTCTTGCACAGAATCAGACGGAGAACACGGCGGCGTTCAATGGCTCCGCGGCGCTGACGAATTTGTCCTACCATTGGGATTCCATGAGCGGCGGAGTCCCCCAGGTGGCCACGACACCGCGAACTCCGCTCAGCTACGCCTCGTCCCTCACCACGATTTCGTGGGATCCGGTCGGACGCCCGGACATCTATCAGCAGAAAGTCATCGGGTCGAATACCTATAACTGCACGCTGGTCGGCACGTTCACCAATTCCTTCGGCCGATGGGACCAGCCGGGCACCACGATGGAGCTCACGATCTCCGGAAACACCACGCGATATATCTTCCCCTACGTCACATCGGGCAACGACCTGAAGTCCTACCTGACGACCACCTACTTCACTTCATCGAGCGTGCCGGACCCGGCCGCTGTCACGCTGAGGATCCAGCAAGCTCTCGGGCTGCCTGCAGACGGATCAACCACCAAGGGCCTCGCGTTTTTCTGGGCGCCGCTCCAGAACATCGCGCGCTCGGGCTATTCCGCCGACGCCAGCGTCCAGATGCCCACTCTGACCACCTTCAGCGACGGGAGCTACCAACCGGTCAACAATGCGCCGTCGGGGTTCCAGTATGTGGACTTTGCGGACAACACGAAGCTCTACACGGGACCCAATGCGGTCAGCGATTTTGTCGAATACAATCAGGCTCAGACGTATTACCCGTGGTCGGCCATGGGTTACACCTACAACTGGAACAGCCTTCAGGATGGCTCCAATCCCGCGTATGGCAACGACCCGTTCCACGCGCCGAATCCGTTCGGTCTGACCGAGTTTGTCGTCAGCGGAGGATCAACGGTCCTGCTGGATTCGTGGGTAGCGAATTCCGATCTCGGCCTTTGGGCAGTGCCGGAGCCCGGGGCGGTCTTCCTCTTCCTCGCCGGCGGCGCACTGTTGCTGGTCGGCTACCGGCTCCGCCGTCCGGCTCGTCGGGAAGCGGTCGCTACGAGCTTGCCGTGAGGCCGGGGGGCTATGTTCGTGCTTGAACGTTAGCCAGTCGACTCCCGTCTCTTCTAAGGCCGCGTCACTTGGAGCCGGATAAACCGGCGCGGGGCGTTGGAGAGCGAGACGTTGTCTCTTGCCTCAAGGAGGGTCGCGGTGTTCTGCAGAATGATGGTGCCGTCCGTCGTCCAGCCGGTGCCGGGTTCGCCGCTTACTTGGACGCGGTAGGTCACGTCGGTGGCGGCCGGGTTTTTCTGCACGGACAGAGTCAGGTAGTCGTCGGAAATACTGCCTTCGGGAAGTCCGTTCAACGAGGGAACGAGCGGGTCGAGACCGAGTCCGTATTCGAGGAGGTTCAACAGACGGTCCTGATCAGGATCCGCGCTGTCGCCGGAAATCGACGCCGTATTTGCAGCGGAGCCGAAGTTGCTCAGCCGCCAGAAGGCAATCGGAGGATCGCCCGCCGCAAGGTCGGAAATCGTCACCGTTCCCGTGATGGTCGATCCGAGGCGGTAGTTGACGTTTGCGAGCGCGGACAGGGTGACCGTTTGTGCGCCCTGCATGGTGGCGTCCGGGACCGGCGTCACGGTGACCGCCTGTGATGAGGCCCCGGCCGGAATGGTCACAGGAACCGTGAGCGGGAGGAAGCGCGAGCCAGCGGCGGTGCCTCCCACCTGCACCTGAACATCCAGCGGTGCCGCCGTCGAACCGCTCCGCGCGACGGAAAGGCGTCCGGCCACAGGCCCGAATTCGGAGGCTGCGGGAACCGGCGTTGAGACGGTGACAATCGGGCCTTTCTCAATGCTGAAGGCATCGCGCACGACGCCGGCTGAGTTGATGAACTTCGCATCCATCCGGTTGCCCGAGACGTCGAGAATCATCGAGCCCAGCTCGTTGAGCGAGGTGAACATGACCGGATGGTTAAGCGTGCCGCCGGAGATTTGTCCCGCGCTGCCGGGCACCGCATAGACCGCTCCGCGATGGGAGCCGTAATCTTTTCCGTAAATGCCATTCCCGCCCTCCTTTCCGTCACCGGCATCCACAACCGTGCCGCTCCCGGCCAGCGTGGGCGTGGCATAAAAGCCATCAATAAAGCGCGAGCGCTCGTAGCTGTGGCTGTGTCCGCTGAGAACGAGATCCACACCGGCCGCCTCAAGCTTGGGCACGAGGTTTTCCCGCGCCCAGATCAGCTGCGACTCGGTGTCGGAGTTGTGGCTGCCCTTCGTGTAGGGCGGATGGTGCCAAAGGGCGACCGTCCACCGCCGGACGTTGGCCGCCAGATCGTTGTCCAGCCAGGCGAGCATGTTCGAGCGAAGCGTCGCGTCGGTCGTCTGCGTGTCGATGCTGATGAAATGGACGTTCCCGAAATCCCACGAAAAATACCGCTCGGAGCCCGAAGCATAGCCTCCGGACTCGGCACCCGTCGGGAAGCTGAAGATAGCGAAGTAGGGAACGGTGGAGTAGTTTCCCGAGGTCGCCTGGGCCGTCTCGTGGTTGCCGAGGCAGGACCATACCGGGCTCTGCCGCAGCACGGTGGGATACGTGTCAAAAATCGCGCTCTGATACTCCGCATCCGTGCCGGTGTTGTAGGCGTTGTCCCCGAGCAGGAGAACGAGGTCGTTGAACCGGTAGTCCGCGCTGGCGTAGTAGGCATCCCGCACGGCGCGCTGGTTGGCACCCGACGTTCCGCAATCCCCGAGAATCCATACGCGCATCGCGCGGTCGGTGCCGGAGGTGGGAGCGGTCCGGAAAAAATACGTCGCGTCCCCTCCGGCAATCGCGCCGCCGGTTGCGCCGACGGAGTAGTAATACTTCGTATCCGGCTGCAAACCGTTCACCCGCACGAGATGCTCAGTCGTGAGCGTCGCATTCGTGGTATTGGTGGCGAGCGCTCCAGGCGACGCTCCGATCGATACCACGCTGTCGGTTGCGTTATTCGTCCGCCAGCGGATCGTGACGCCAGACGCGTTGTTCATCTGCAAATAGGGGCCACGCGTGAGGGTCGCCGCAAACGCCCCGTTGAGGGGAAAGACGCCGAGCAGGCTAAGCGAAAGCACGGCGCTGCGGAGCGATCTCATGGCTGGCCCTCCGCGGTCGAAGCGATTCCGGCGACGATCTGCGCGTGGATCTTCCGGTTCAGATCCAGCTCCCGTTTTTCCGCTGGAACGGCCTCGAACGCCACGGCCGCCAGACGCCATGTTCCGACGGCCTCGGCGTTTTCTCCGTTGGCTTCGAGCAGGCGGGCTTTGCGGACGAGCCAGATGTCGGGTCGCGGCTCCCTCGCGATGAAACGGTCCAAGCGCTTCAAAGCGGCTGCGGTGCGCCCGGACTTTTCTTCAATCTCGAGCGCGCGTTGCTCAAGGACCGGAACACCGCCGCGCGCGGCACTGGCGGCATCGAGGCAACGGATTGCGGCGTCCGCCTGATTGTGACGGACAAGAAAATCCGCCAGAGCAGTGACGTAGTGCGGTTCCGTGGAAAACCCGGCAGCGGCTGCGAAATCTTTCTCCGCCATTTTCTCTTCGCCCCGACGCTCGAGCACGACGGCCCGGAGGAGATGCCCCTCCGCATGTTCCGGGCATTCCGAAAGAAAGCGGTCCAGCAGCTCCAGCGCGGCATCCTCGCGCCCTTGCGCGAGACGCAATTCCGCCAGCCCGAGCTCTACGGCGGCGAGGTCCGGACGAAGACGTTCGACCGCCCGGTAGTCGGCTTCCGCCGCAGCGAAGTCCCCGTGCAGCCGGAGCAACTCGGCTCTACGCAGCAGCAACGCCGGATCGTCCGGCTTTTCCGAAAGCTCCGCGGAGACACTCCCAATCACCTCGTGCAAATCCCCATGACCAAACCCCGGTTGGCAGAGCCAGAGAAGAACCGCAGCAGCGATCAGGGCAATCCGGGACATGAGATCGAGGGGGGGCCCCTCTATCGCAGCAGGGGTATTTCCACTAAACTCCTCCCGGTTGACTCTGTCAAACCCACCCATCGGGTCGCGTCGCGTCAGAATGCATCCGCTCGCTCATTGACACGCAGCCCTCCTCGCGGCTAGGACCGATGCCGACACACATGATAGGCCACAACCATCGCGGGTGCCGTTCCCCTCATCCTCCCCTCCCCGTGCGCGCCCGCGCCCGCTGGTTCGGTCTGGCGCTGTTTCTTGCCGGCTTTCTCGTGGGAAGCCTCCTGCCTGTCCGGGGCGCGACCTCGGCTTTGATCGTGACCGGACTCGCCGGCACGCCCGAGCATGAGGAAGAGTTTCACCTCTTCGCGACCGAGGCCAAGCGCCTGCTGGTTGAGCGGGGGGTGCCGGCTGCGGAGATTTCCGTGCTCGACAGGAATCCCACGCGCGCTGCGGTCCTCGAAGCTCTGGAATCCCGAAAAGGTCTCACGGCAGATGACGAGTTCTGGCTTCTCCTGATCGGCCATGCCGGCCGCACCCAGGGCGGCATTCCAGCCTTCCAGCTCTCCGGTCCGCGACTTGCGGCAAACGACCTCGCGGCCGCCCTCGACGCCATCCCGGCCCGGCAGCTTGTGCTCGTGGCCACCGGCGGCAGCGGTGCCTTTCTCAAGCCGCTTCAAAACCCCCGGCGATCCGTCGTCACGGCCACGAAGGATGCCAAGGAGAGCGATTTTCCCCGCTTCGCCAAAGCCTGGCTTGAGGCATTTAGCGATAACCCGAAAGCATCGTTTGTTCTCATCGCTGCAAAGGCGGCGGGGCTCGTCGATGCGGACTACATGCGCAAGGGCCTCGCGCAGACCGAGCATGCCCGGCTGGCGGATCCCGTCACGGGCACGATTCTCGAACCTCCCTTCGGAGCCGACGTCACGGCCGCCGCCGCGCCGGCTGACGGATCACCAGCGGCTCCCGCGAGGCTTTTGAGCGCTTCGGAGATCAAGGTCGAGATCAAGAAGCCGGATGCCGAATGGGAGTCGCAACCCGCGACACCGGAAACGCTCCAACGGATCAAAGAAGCCCGCGCAACCCCGAATCCGGACGGGCACTCCGCCATCGTGCTCCGGCAGGACCTGCAATTCACGGTCGAAAAGGACCGCACGACCGACCAACGGATTTTCCGCCGCGTTTGGATCGCAAAAGACGATGGCGTGAACGACTGGGCGAACGCCTTTTTTCCGCAATCCCCACCCCTTCTCACAACGAAGCTGGAGGTGGCCCGCGTGATCCACCCGGACGGTTCGGCCACGGTTTTCAATCCCGCCAAGCTGCCGGCCTGCACGGATCCGGCGGCCGGCTGCGGCGCGCGCTCGATGGTCTTTCTCCCGGGTGTGACAGCCGGATGTGTCATCGAGATCGCCTACCGGACGCGGGAGATGCTCAATGCGACCCTGCCGCATGTTTCCGTTGTGCTTCCGCTCGCCCAGGACGCCCCGGCACTTGCGACATCGCTCGAGATCCGCGTGCCCGAGCGTCCTGCCCACTCGGTCGCTCTGAAAAATCTCACTGCCACGCCCGAAGAATCCTCCGAACACGGACGCCGCGTGCTGCGCTGGACACTCGGCACTCTGCCCGCGCTCGAGCCCCTGCCGGGAGATCCCCCGTCACCGCTTTGGGCGCCGTATGCCGCGATCAGCTCGCTGCCAAGCTGGGAGGCCTTTGCGGAGTGGTATCGCCGCTTGGCCGAGGGCAGCGATGAGGTCGATGCCTCTGTGAAAGCGATGGCGGCTCAATTGGCCGAAGGAAAAACCTCCCGGCTCGAGAAGATCCGCAGCGCGTATGAATTTGTCTCCGCCCTGCGCTATGTCGCCAACGAGATCGGGGTCCGGGGATTCCGCCCGCGCACGCCTGCCGAGGTTTTGTCCTCGCGCTTCGGCGATTGCAAAGACAAGGCGAATCTCCTGATCGGCCTCCTGGGCGCGATGGATATCGATGCCTCGCTGGCCTTGTTGAACCGTGGCCAGGCGACCGACGTGTCGTTTCCCTCGTGGCAATTCAACCATGCGATCGCTTTTGTCCCTAAGAAGCCGGCCGACGGCCAGCCGGACGACCTCTGGCTCGATGCGACAGACGGCGTTACGCCGTTCGGCTCGCTGCCGCCCGGTGACTACGGCCGGGATGCTCTGGTGCTCGGAAGGGAGAGTGCGGACTTCCGGAAAGTCGCAGGCTCCGGTCCGCTGGTCTCGACGGTTCACGACACATGGGACGTCCGTCAGGAAGCCTCCGGCTCGGCCGGCACCCTCCGGCGGGTGGCGACAGGAGCCGCCGGCGATACGTTACGCCGCGAATACCGCGATCTTTCACCCGCCCAGCGCGGCGCACGTCTGGCCATGCTTTTGGAAGCGCTCTGGCCCGGGGCGGACTTCGCCGGCGGCAGCGTGAACGCGACGGAAGATCTCAAGGGGGATGCCACGCTCGAGGTGCGCTTCACATCCGCCAACGGTCTACCGGGATCCGGCGGTGCGGGGCTGGAGGCCTTTCTTCTCCCCACCCGCACCCGGCCGCTCTGGCTCAATGACGGGCAGCCCCTCTCCTACCGCCAGACATTGCACCTTGCCTCTGCCGCTCCCCATCCGCTCCCGCCGGCTTTGAAAAAAGATGTCGCCGGCTCCGCCCTCTCCGTGCGCTGGGAAGAGGCTGCCGGCCGCGGGGCCACGCGCGACGCGGAGGTTTCTCTGCCGCAGCCGATCGTTTCTGCCTCCGATTACCCCAACCTTCGGGCCGCCGTCCGCCAATGGTCGGCCGCTCTCGCCGACTGACCTGCCCCATTTTTCCATGAGCACCACCCAACCTCCCGTTGTCACCCCCATCACCGAAGCGGACATCGAACTCCTCCGCACCGTTCCCGCCCGCTACGAGCAACTCGCGGGTGAACTCGGGAAACGCATCATCGGCCAGGAGGAATTGATCCGGGATCTGTTCGTCGCGCTCGCCGTCCAGGGCCACGTGCTGATGATCGGCGTTCCCGGCCTCGCCAAGACGCTCCTCGTTCGGAGCCTTGCGGAGATCCTCGACCTGCCGTTCCACCGCATCCAGTTCACGCCGGACCTCATGCCGGGCGATATCACGGGATCCGAGATTATCGAGGAGGCGCCGGACGGGCGGAGGCAGTTCCGGTTTTTGCCCGGGCCGGTTTTTGCCAGCCTGCTTCTCGCGGATGAAATCAACCGCACCACGCCCAAGACGCAGGCCGCTCTCCTCGAGGCA
>CAZSMN010000016.1:0-23475 GCA_964607615.1 uncultured Chthoniobacterales bacterium
ACATGCATGAGCGGACCGCCCTGGACGCCGGGGAACGCCTGTGAGTCCACCTTCTTGGCGAATTCCTCCTTGCACAGCACGAGACCCGAACGCGGGCCGCGGAGGCTCTTATGGGTCGTCGTTGTGACAAAATGCGCGTGCGGGATTGGCGAGGGATGAGCACCGCCGGCCACGAGGCCCGCGATGTGCGCCATGTCGACGAAGAGGTAGGCACCGACGGAATCCGCAATCGCCCGCATGCGCGGAAAATCGATCGTCCGCGGGTAGGCCGAGGCACCGGCCGTGATCATTTTCGGCTTCACCTCCGCCGCCTGGCGCTCGAGGGCGTCGTAATCGATCATCCCGGTCTCCGCCGAGACGCCGTAGTGGTGAACCTCGTAGAGCTTTCCGGAGAAATTCGCCTTGTGGCCGTGCGTCAGATGTCCGCCGTGGGCGAGATCCATCGTCAGGATCCGGTCGCCCGGCTGGAGGACGGAAAAATAAACCGCCATGTTTGCCTGACTGCCGCTGTGGGGCTGGACGTTGGCGTGCTCTGCGCCGAAGAGCTCCTTCGCACGGGCGATTGCCAGCGACTCCACCACATCCACAAACTCGCACCCGCCATACCAGCGCTTGCCCGGGTAGCCCTCGGCATACTTGTTGGTGAGGCAGGAGCCCTGCGCCTCCATCACGGCCTGGCTGGTGAAGTTTTCCGAAGCGATGAGCTCGATGTGCTCAAATTGCCGGTGGCGCTCCAGCTTCACGGCTTCGGCGATTTCGGGGTCAACTTCGGAGAGGGCCGCGAGATTCACGGCGGTTTCGTTGGCGGTGGTCATGGGTGATTCTTGGATACGTTTCAATACCGAGGGAAGGGCGCGCTGGATCGTCTGCTTGCAGCGCTCATAGACAGCACGCCCCTGCCCGATGGGATCGGGCACATCCGGCGAACCGGGTTCATCCGCACGGAGGAGGGAGACTTTGTGCGCATGCTCGGGAAAAAACAAGTCCAGCAAGCGCACGTGATCCGACGTCATGGCCACGACGTGCGTCGCCCGCTCCAGAAGACTCTCGGTCACCGGCTGGCTGCGGAATCGTGTCAGGTCGATCCCCTCGTCGGCCAGCGCGCGCACCGAATCCGTGCTGGCCGCCTGACCTTTCGACGCGCTGAGGCCCGCCGACTCGACCGTGATCGAGCGGTCGCCCGCGGCGAGCTTGCGGAAGAGCGCCTCCGCCATCGGACTCCGGCAGATATTGCCCGTGCAGACAAAAACAACATGGCGGCGCGCGGAACTCATCGGTTCCCGACACACTAGAGCCTGTTATGCACTTTGAACAGGCCTCTGCAGGAGAGAATTTTGGCGATTCTCAAGGCACGAGCGAAGCGCCTGTGTGTAAATCACACTGGTCGAGTGAGTAACGCCGAGAATCGCCAAAAGTCTCCCTGCCCGTAGGGTTGGGTTGAAAACGGGCTGGCGGCCGCGTTGCGGCTCGCTTCCACCACTGGCGGCCGGGAGGCCGCGGGGGAGACTGCCGCAGGCAGCCCGTTTTGAACCCAACAAACAGAGTCCTGGCCAAAGTGCATAACGGGCTCTCAAGATCCCTCCCGCCAAGTCAACCGCACCGCATTCGTCTCTTGAGCTTCGCACCGGCCGCCGCTATAGCCTCTTGCCTCCCGATGACTGCACCCCGCGACGATTGGACGTTTGTCAGTGATGCCTGGCGCTATGCCCTCGTCCTGGCCGGCAACGAGGAGGCTGCGGAGAAGCTCGTGCACGAACACCTCTTGAAGGTCGCCCGCCGCTCGGATGTTCATGAAGTCCACCGCGCGCAGCGCCTTGTTTTTGCCGGCCTCTACGCTGCCGGGCGGAAAATCCCGGTCGCGTCCGACTATCAGCCCTCGACACCGGCGGAGGTTCACGCTTTGCCCTTCCACCGTCTCTCCGAACCCGGCCGCAGTGCATTCACCTTGCTGAATCTCGGTCTTTTCTCCGGTGAGGATCTCGCGGGATTGCTGGGAACGTCCGAGGGCGATCTCGCCGAGGCCCTGCGCCTCGCTCGCACCGCATGGGAGGCCGCGCCATGACACCCCGCGCCGCCCGCACGTTTCTTTCGCTCCACACCGCCGCCCAGGCGGCATCTCCCAAGGGCCAACGGGCGGTTCAGGATCTGCGCAAATCGGCAGAACTCACGGCGGACTACGAACACCAACTCACTGTCGACGCCCGCGCTGCCGGTGCCTTGGCCGGTATCCAAATCCCGGAGACGATCGCCACCGCGCTCGGAGAAGCGGCTGCGGAAGCCCGCGCCGCCCGTGGTCGGCTGCGCTTCAACCCGCGTGATCCGGCAACCCTCTCGGTCATTATCGGATTTCTCCTCCTCGTCGGCCTGTTGACCTGGCACTTCCTCGGCCGGTCCGGCGTCTTCCCCGAAGAGGCGCTGACCATCGCTGCCGAGGGCGTCCAACTCCGGACCGAGCAATACGAGGTCATCGACGAACCGGCCGGCGCGCTCGAAGACTGGTTTCTGCTCAAGGGGTTTGACAAATTCCGCATCCCCAAGCCGTTCGACCGTTATCAGGCGGCCGGAGCGAGATTGATCAAGGTCGAGAACCAGCCCGTTGCCATCCTCGCGATTCCCGAGAACTTCATGTTCTTCATGGTTTTCGATCCCCGCCCGCTGGGGATTGACCTCCAGCCCGAAGGCCGCTGGCGAACCGCGGAGTTCAATTTCAAATATGCCGCCGCCATCCGTCAGGATCGGGGCATGTGTTTCATGATCGTGATCCAGGGCACGCGGAAGGATATCGAGAACCTGCTCTCAAAGGCCCGTTGAGCCGCTCAAAACCAAAAAAATACAGGCCGCCGCAGCGAATGCTACGACGGCCTGTTGTTCCCCCCAGAACAATGTTTGATGCGCTAAATCTAATGCGCACCCCCTGCTTCGCAAGGGATTTTTTGAGATTTTTCTGATGCTTTACTTAAATTTATCTACCTCAGATACTTGTAATGAGATTTTTATGACCAGAAGACGTCATTTGTGAGCATTTCCTCACCGTGAAAGCGGAAAAATGCCACAAAACGGCCTCCTTTGAGCACACCAGGAAGCCAGTGGATGTCATCGGCCCACATTTCATGGTAGGGAATCCCCTCAACCGGCGTCCAAAGGGGCTCGGCCTCGTCGGTTTCGCGCGCCTCGCCCACGCAATCCGACGCCACAAAGACGGTGCAGCGCAGGCTGTAGCCGTCCGTGAAGTCAAAATGGAGGACCCCCCGCTGTTCGACGCCGGTCGGCGTGACGCAGAGTTCCTCCTCCGTCTCGCGGATGGCGGCCTCGAGCGAGGATTCGCCGGGCTCGAGACGCCCGCCCGGGGCGTTGATTTTGCCCGCGCCGAGGCCTCGCTTTTTGCGGATAAGGAGGATCTGCCCGTCCCGGACGACAAAGCAGAGGGTCGCATGTTCCTTCGGCTGCCAGCTTTTCCAGAAGTCGTCCATCGCACGCGCAGGCTAGGCGATCGCCTGCATCCCGCGAGGAAAAAACGTCCCGCACCAGGCAGGCGGCGGTGCCTCGAAGGTCATGGTCTCCCGCGTCACGGGGTGCCTCAGCGAGATCCGCCATGCGTGCAGGCACATCGGCGGATCGTCCGGAGCCAGCGTCATCGCCGTGCCGAGCTGCCCACCGGACCGGTAGGCGGGGTCACCGGCAATCGGGTGCCCGAGATGCGCGAGGTGGAGCCGGATCTGGTTCGTCCGCCCGGTGAGGGGCACGACCTCGACCAGCGACGTGCCGTCCGGATGCCGCTCGAGGATGCGGAACTCCGTGCGCGCGGAGAGACCGCCGTCCGGTGCGACTTCGCGGCTGCCAAGCTCGCCCGGCTCCGGTGAAATCGGCGCGTCGCAAACGAAACGGTCTTCTGCCGGCTGGCCGGCGATGCGAGCGAGGTAGGTTTTCTGAACCTCGCCGCGCTCGAACTGCACCTGGAGATCCCGAGCGAACCGCCGGGCCCTTGCGCAGACGAGGACGCCGGTCGTGTTGGCATCCAGCCGGTGGGCCGGCCGCGGGCGGCCGGGGTGATAAACGCGATCGACAAAAAATTGAAGCGTGTTCCGGTTGAATCGCCCGCCCGGATGCACCGGCAGCGGTGCCGGCTTGTTCAGAACCACCAGCGCCGCATCCTCGTGCAGGACGCCGACAGCAGGGTTCACATCCGGCTCCGCGCCCTGCGGCTGCTTGCGGTAAACCCTCTGACCGGCACGGACGATGGCATCTTCGGCCAGGGCATTTCCTGCCACGTCAACCATGCTGCCGTCATGGATCACCGCCAGCCACTCGTCCCGGCTGATGTGGGAAAAGATGCCGCAGAGGAAATCCAACAGCGTGGAGCGGTCATGCGCGGCCGGCACACTCACCGGCCGGAGGTTCTCGTAAGGAACCGATCCCGGCAAAGGATCGGCCACCCGCAGGAAATCGGTCTCCCGCGCAGCACAGGCCGCCCGCGAGAGCTCGCCGGGATCGCGGTAGCAATGCGGGCAGGACCGGCCCGGGACGTAGCGGGTATCGGCCTGCTCGTCCTCCGTCAGCGGCGCCTGGCACGCGTAGCATTGAGCGGAGCTGCTCTCACGCAGCGCGGGATCGACCCCCACGCGCTGGTCGAAGACGAAGCACTCGCCGTCGTAGTGGTCACCACCGCATTCCTCGAAATACTTCAGGATCCCTCCGTCGAGCTGGTAGATTTTTTCAAATCCTTCCCGCTCCATGTAGGGGCCCGCTTTTTCACAACGGATGCCGCCCGTGCAAAACATGACGACCGGGGCCGTCTTCCAATCCTCCGGCAAACCGGCGACCGCCTTCGGAAAATCCCGAAAATGGGTAAGCCCGAGCGTGGCTGCACCGCGGAAGGTACCGAGCTTCACCTCGTAATCATTCCGCGTATCGAGAAGAACCAGCGGCCGGCCCTCGTCGAGCCACGATTTCAGTGTTGCCGGCGGGAGCTTGGGTGAGGTGCGCGTGGCCGGGTCAATGCCCTCGACCCCGAAGGCAATGATCTCCTTTTTGATCCGCACGAGCATGCGGGTGAACGGCTGCTCCTCACTCCCGCTGTATTTCGGAGTGAGATCCTCCAAACCCGGAATCTCCCGAAGCCGCGAAACCAGCGCATCGATATCCGCACCGGCGCCGGCCACGAAGAGGTTGATGCCTTCGGTGCTGAGCAGGATGGTGCCCTTGAGATCGTGGCGCCGGCACCATTCGAGAAGCGAAGCCCGGAGCGTCTTGAGATCCTTCAACCGCGCGAAGCGGTAGGCCGCGATATTCGTGACCGGCAGCGTTTCTTCCTGCGGCGTCATGCCACCGGGAAGGCCGCCGCAACCTCGAGGGCTTCTTTCGTCAGGCGGGTAATTTCCGCCCATTTGCCCTCATTGATCAGAGACTTCTCGACCATCCACGAACCGCCGATCGCTGCGACGACGGGGAGGCTGAGGTAACCCTTGAGGTTGGCGGAATTGATGCCGCCTGTCGGGATGAACTTCACGCCGGTATGGGCATACGGACCGGCGAGGGCCTTCAACATTCCGACGCCACCGGCCGTCTCCGCGGGGAAAAATTTCAGCAGCCCGCAGCCGAGTGCGAGCGCGTTTTCGACTTCACCAGGCGTCATCACACCGGGAGAAAAGGGTAGTCCGGCTTCGCGGGCGGCAAGAACGGTGGCCGGATTCAGCCCCGGCGCCAACCCGAAAGCGGCTCCCGCGCCTTTCGCACGCAGGACCTGATCCTTCTCCAACAGCGTTCCCGCGCCGACCAGCACCTCCGGAAACCGCGCCGCGATCCGCCGGATCGACGCCTCGGCCGCCGAGGTGCGGAATGTGATTTCCATGATATCGAGCCCGCCGGCCAGCAGGGCTTCGGCCAGCGGTTCCGCTGCCTCTTCCGAGTCCAAGACAATCACCGGCACGATGCGCTTTGCGAGGATCCTATCAATCATGGCCCGATTCTCTGCGTTTCGGCGGCCGATTCAATACGGGAAAATCTGCGCGGTTTCGTGCGTGTCGGGCGTCTCTGCTCTTGACCCGCGCGGCGGGACGCCGAAACTCCTTCCCATGAGCGCTTCGCAAGATCCCTCGGGCCGCCGCCGTTTCCTCAAGCAACTCGGGCTCGCCGGAGCCGGACTTCTCGGCGCTCCTGCCATCGTCCGGGCCGAAGCAAAGACCGAAAAGCAAATGCCGGTGCCTCAGAGAAAGTTCGGCCGGCACGATTTTACCGTCTCCTCGCTCTGCCTCGGCGGCCACACGCTCCGGCTCGCGGATGACAACGAAGCCGCGCGCATCGTCGATGAAGCCCTCGATCTCGGAATCACTTTTTTCGATAACTCGTGGGACTACCACCAGGGCGCCTCCGAGAAATTGATGGGCAAGCTCATCAAGGGCAGGCGCGATAAAATTTTCCTCATGACGAAGGTCTGCACGCACGATACGGGCAATCGCGAGACCGCCATGAAGATGCTGGAGGAATCTCTCGAACGCCTCGGTACCGACCACCTCGATCTCTGGCAGGTCCATGCCGTCGCCACCCTTGACCAAGTCGAACGTGCGTTCGGCAAAGACGGCGTTATGGAAGCTGTCGTGGAAGCTCAGAAGCAGGGCAAGGTCCGCTACATCGGCTTCACAGGCCACACGGAGCCGGACGTCCACCTTGCGATGCTCTCGAAAGGCTTCGCCTTCGATGCCTGCCAACTCCCGATCTCGCCGATCGAGGCAAACTCGAATGCCTTCGTCCGCCGCGTGTTGCCCGAACTCGTCAAGCAGGGGATCGCACCGCTCGCCATGAAGACAATGGGCGGCAATGCGAATCCGATCCGCGACGGCGTCCTCACCGTTGACGAGGCACTCAGCTATGCCTTCTCCCAGCCGGTGACCACGGTCGTCACGGGCGTTCAGCGCGGCACGGAACTGCGCGAGAATGCCCGCATTGCCTCCACCTACACCGCGATGAACTCCGCCGCCCTTGCCTCGCTCGAAGAGCGGTGCCTCGGAGCGACCGAGTCGAATAAATACCAGCCCTATCGCAAGTGGATGTCTTACCGTGACGGCGATGCCCGCCACTACGTGTAAACAGCGCTCCGGCGTTATTTGACGCTCCGCACCGTCGCGCCGCTTCGGCCGACCGTTTCATCCGCGCGCAGGCCCGTGAGCTGACCTCCCAAGGGCGACTCGGGGGTGATCACCGTGACTGTTTTTCCCTTCCAGACGATCTCTGTGCCGCCGGCGCATGGCGCGACGAAGAACCACTCGATACCGTCCGGAAACTCAAGCTCGACCAATGCGCCGAGGTCGATCGACTCGCCGGCGGCAAAGTCCCGGAGCAGCATCTTCTCCAGCTCAGCAGCAGCCTCCAATGCCGCCTGCGCCTGGCGGGCGAGGCCGTCCGCGAGATAGTTTTCCTCGATCGCGAGCGTGTCATACTTTCCCTCCGCGCGGCTCTCGGCATCATTGCCTCCCTCCCGCACCAGTTTTGACGTGCGCTGCCGGAGCTCAAAGCCCTCGCGAAGCTTTTCGAGAATGGCTGCGACGATATCCGCCTTCTTCACAGGAAAAATGAGCTCAGCGGATCAAGTCGCCTGATCCATCGACCAGCCAGTGGCCGTCGGATCTCACCAGCAGCACGCGCACCTCCATCGGAAACGACGCATCGCCCGAGAGGATGACCGTGGCTTTCGCCTCCGAGGCGCGGGATTTTTTTACATGGAAGACGTCCGGAAAATCCTGCCCGCCGAGAACCGCATCCGACCCGTAGCCGGCCTCGGGATCTCTTTTCAAACCGTCACGATACAGCTTGGCCAGCGCGCTCTTGTAGGAATCCGTCGCCAGCGGGCTCTTTGCCACCCAGGCGATGGCGGATTCGTAGCCGTCCGTGAAGCCCGGCGAGGCCTTCACGTAGCCATTGATGAACTTCAGCGCCACTTGTGAGGCCTCATCCGCCGGCACAGATCCGGCCTGTATGGTAACCAGGGCGGGAAAAATCAGAAGAAAGAGAGCCGGGAGGATTTTTGACATCCCGGAAGCGTGCCATTCACACGGGTCTCCCGGCAACGGGAAATGGCTCCTGGTCGGCAAATTTGAGATGAACGTCCAGCCGGAAACGGTGTATACGGAGCGTCCATGCTGCCGCCGTCCCATGAGACCTCGATTCCGGGGCACCTGCTTTCCGAGCCGAGTTTCTGGGTGCCCGGCCGGCTGCCGCTCTCCGCATGGTCCGGGCATATCCCGTTTGCCTTCTGGCTGATCAGCGAACTCCGGCCGGCGTGTTTTGTTGAGCTGGGAGCGCACTATGGAACGTCTTATTTTGCCTTCTGCCAAGCGGTCGACCGCCTCGCGACCGGCAGCCGCTGCTTCGCGGTGGACACCTGGGAGGGAGACCCTCAGGCGGGATTCTACGGTGAAGAAATTTTCGAGAAGGTTTCCGCCTACAACAAGGCTGCTTTCAGCGCATTTTCCACCCTTGTCCGCTCGACCTTCGATAACGCGCTGGCCGGCTTCGCCGACGGCTCGATCGATCTCCTTCACATCGACGGCCTCCACACCTACGAGGCCGTGCGGCAGGACTTTGAGAACTGGCTCCCGAAAATGTCGGCACGGGGCGTCATTCTCTTTCACGATACGGCCGAGAAACAGGAGGGTTTCGGCGTCCACCTTCTCTGGCGCGAGCTTGCGGCACGATACCCGTCGTTTGAGTTTACGCACAGCCACGGGCTCGGTGTCCTCGGTGTCGGAACCGATCTTCCGCGAGGCCTGCTCGCACTCTTCCACTTAAAGGAGCCCGAAGCGGAAGGGCTGCGCCGCGTTTACGAGGGAGTCGCCGGTCTGGCAACCGCGGCCGGGAACGCGATCGAACAACTTCGCGACCTGACCGATACCACCGACGAACTGCGCCAGAAAAAGACGGAAAACGAAGCGCTCCGGCTTGAGGTGGAGGCCCTCCGCACCCGCTTCTCCGAATCCGAAACCCGGCGGAATAAGCTCGAGAAATTAACAACCTCCCTCGAGACCGCTCTTGAGCAGGAGGTCGTCCGCGCAGACCACCTCGACTACGAAAAGCGTGCCACGGCCGCCGGTCTCGGAGCGGAGGTCACCTCGCTGAATGCGAAGATCGAGGAACTGGAGCGCGTGATCGCCTCGTTCGAGGCCTGGCAGAAAGTCTGGAGCCAACGCGTCTTCAAGCGCTGGCACCGCTTCGATGAGGTGCGGCGCATGGGCTTCCTCCGGCGGTTGGAAAAATCGTTCCGCCGGCGTTGGAAAGCCGTCCTGGGGATCCCGCCAAAATCCGACCCCGCGCCACCCGCCGCCGGGCCCGAAATGCAAGGTCCACGAGGCACAGGCGTCGCCTACCACGACTGGGTCGCAAAAAACGACATCATGAGCGACCCCAAGCGCGTCATCCTCCGCTCCCGAATCGCCCGCATGACCGTCCATCCTCTGATTTCCGTGGTTATGCCGGTCTACAATTCCAACCTCCGCTGGCTGGAAAAGGCCGTGCGCTCGGTTGAGAACCAGCTCTACCCCAACTGGGAGCTTTGCATCGCCGACGATTGCTCGACGGACCCCGACGTGCGAACCGCTCTCGAGGGCTATGCCCGCCGGGATTCCCGGATCCGCGTCGTCTTCCGCGATAAGAACGGACACATTTGTGAGGCCTCCAACTCCGCGCTTTCCGTTGCCTGCGGAGACTTCGTTGCTTTTCTGGATCACGACGACGAGCTCGCAGAAGATGCCCTCTATCACGTGGCCGCCGCCGCCGTGAGCCATCCGGCCGCCCGCCTCATCTACACCGACGAAGATAAAATCACCGTCTCCGGCGATCGGATCGATCCTTACTTCAAGGGCGATTGGAACCCCGACCTCCTCTTTTCGCACAACTACGTTTGCCACCTCACCGTCATCCGCCGGGACCTGCTGGAGAAAGTCGGCGGCTTCCGCACCGGAGTCGAAGGCAGCCAGGATTACGATCTTCTTCTCCGTTGCCTTCCCCACCTGACAGCGGATCAGATCGTGCATGTTCCCCGGATTCTCTACCACTGGCGGATCTCACCGGGATCCACCGCCCTTTGCGGAAAGGAAAAGTCCTACGCTTCGCAAGCCGGCCTCAAAGTCCTACGGGACCACTTCCAGGCGCACGGACCAGCAGGCACTACCGTCACAAAGGGTCCGCTGCCCAATGCCTTCCGCGTCTGCTGGCCGATCCCGGCCCCCGCACCTCTCGTCAGCCTGCTCATACCCACACGTGACCGTCTAGACCTGCTTGAGACGGCCGTCCGGAGCATCCTGAAAAAAACAACCTACCAAAACTTCGAAATCATCATCTTGGACAACGGCAGCGTCGAGGAGGAGACCCTTGCTTTCTACCAAACCATCGTCCGCGCAGAGCTCCGCGTGCGCGTCGTGCGCGACGACTCGCCATTCAACTACTCTGCCATCAACAACCGCGGCGTGACACATGCCCGCGGATCCCTGATCGGCCTCATCAATAACGACATCGAGGTCATGAGCCCCGGCTGGCTCGAGGAAATGGTTTCCCACGCGCTGCGGACAGATATCGGAGCTGTGGGAGCGAAGCTGTACTACACCGATGGCCGCATCCAGCACGGCGGTGTGGTGGTCGGCCTCGGAGGCGTTGCAGGACACGCGCACCGGTTTTTCCCTGGAGACCATCCCGGTCAGAACAACCGCCTTCGGCTCACTCGCAATCTCTCCGCAGTCACCGGAGCCTGCCTCATCATGCGGAAAGAGATTTTCGAATCCGTTGGCGGACTCGACGAAGAAAAGCTTCCCGTGGCGTTCAACGATGTCGACCTTTGTCTGAAAATCCGCGACGCCGGATACCGGATCGTTTGGACTCCCTACGCCGAGCTCCTCCACCACGAGTCGGCCAGCCGTGGACAGGACGACAGCCCGGAGAAAATCCAACGTGCGGAGGCGGAAATTGCGTTCATGAAGGAGAAATGGGCTCCCAAGCTCCGCACAGATCCCTTCTACAACCCGAACCTCACGCTCGATTACGAGGACTTCAGCATCGCGGAGACCGGACCGGCACGGCCAACGCTCGGCGCCGGGTAAAGATCACGCACTTTCGCCGCAGCGGCCAGCACCGCCCTTGCCTCCACCGCCTGCTCGCGGAAGAGGCGGATGTCGTCCTTGCGGGGATTCGCATACCCGCGCAGCTTCTCCGGCTGCTGGAGAAATTCGGCCACGGCCTCGCGGAAAGCGGTCGTATCGTCCATCGGCACCACCGTCGCATTCACGCCATCCCGAAGATCCTCCGCTGGCCCTCCGCCATCGCTTGCGATGACCCATACATCGCGGAGCAATGCCTCACGAACGGAAAGCCCGAAGCTCTCTTTCCAAAGCGAGGGGAAGAGCAAAACGTCCACATCCGCAAAAAACTCATCCAGGCTGTCCTGCGAATAGGGATCGCAGATCTCCACGATTCCGGAAACCGGCCAATCGAACGCGGCGATGGGTTGCGAGCCGAACGTCCGGCTCAGGTCGACAATCTTCAGCCGGTAGTTGCTGCTGCTGATCCCACGGAAGATTTCCTGAAGCCAGAAGTAGCCCTTGTGCACAGCTTTTCCGCCGACGAATGCGAAAGTCACGATTCCGTCCTTTCGCGCCGTCTTGACCACGGCCTGCGGCCTCATCACGCCGTTTTTGTTCACGCTGATCAACTCCGCCGGCACGCCGCTCTTCACATAAAGATCGCGGAAGAACGCGCTCGGTGTAAGCAGATGAGCGGCCTTCAGCAAAATCTCCCGCAAGTGATAGAACCGGTGCAGCGTGAAACCTGCATCGGCGGTGCAGCCCACGCATTTAAGCGGGTCCACACCATCCTGATGGCAGTAAGTCCCCTTGCCGGTCACCATGAACTGCCGCTCACAAACCCACCATGCATCGTGAAGCGTGATCACGTAAGGAATATCCCGCTCACGGCACGCCGTCGCCATCGTGGCGGAGAGCATTTGGATGGAGTGGAAATGGACAACATCCGGCTGCACGACATCGAGCACCTCATCGAAAAGGCCGGCCATGGCGGGATTGTCGAAATCCTCACGGGCCGACCCTCCCGCCGGAAGCCGCGCCGCGAAGACCGGAAGGCCTTCCCACTCGAAGCACCGGAGCGAATCGTGCTCCGTCGCCGGATCATGTGTTCCCGTAAAGACCGCCACGCTGGTCCCGGGCAAGGCACCCAGCTCGACGCAGAGCTGCTCGGCCACGCAAGTCGCACCGCCGAAGGATTCCGGCGCGAAGTGCACGTTCACCACCAGCACCTTCAGCGGCACCGCCCCACGCATCTCCGGCTCGGGGGTCGCGGGAAACGCCACATTCAAAACCGGCTCGAGCTGGCGCGCCGTCCGCGTCTCAGGATGATATCCGGCCAGCACGTCGGCCCGCGCTTGCTCGCCCATCTGCTGCCGCAAACCAGGGTCCACGATCAGCGTGGTCAGCTTCCGGTGCCACTCGTCCTCGCCTTCCGCAAGGAAGCCGTTCTCCCCGTCGCGGATGGCTTTTTGAAACTCCGCCCGGGGCGAGCAGACGCTCGGAAGCCCGAGCACCGAGGCCTCGAGGAATTTGATGTTGCTTTTCGCGTCGTTGAACAGCCCTTCCTCCAGCGGCGCAAGGCTGATGTCGCAGCGGGCCAGTGTCGTGAGGTAATCCGCAAAGCCAAGAAGCGGAATCCGGATCATCCGATCCGCAAAACGCGTGAGGCCCTCCGGAATCTGCAGCGGGCCCGCCACGAGCAGGCGCACGGAAGGATGCTCCGCCATCAGGCGGGCCAGAGCACCGCCGACGAGCGCAAAGTCCGCATCATGCGTCCTCGTGCCGCTGCCGTAGGCGATCGTGACGGACTGAGAATCCGAACGGTTTTGCGTCAGTGCTGCCGCGGCGAGGAGGTCTTCGTCGAGTGCGTTTTCAACCGTGAAGGCCCGTCCCGCCGAGAGGGCTCCCAGCCTCCCGGTAATCAGTGTCGTGCTGCCGATCGCATGGTCGACGTGCCGGAGCATGTCCGCGTAAAGCTCCGCGCCGCGAAGCAGATTCTGCTGCTCCGCTTCGGGCAGCGAGAGGAGATTGCTGTTCTGCCGGTATTCCGCGACATCAAAAACGAGATCGTCGATCTCGAAGAACGTGATGATTCCAAGGCGTTTGGCCTCCCGGGTCAGAAAGACCACCTCTTCGACCGCCGGCGTGCGGTAGAAAATCACACCGCCAGACAGAGGCAGTGCCGCAAGGCAGGCCCGCAGGTCCGTCCACGAGACAACCTTCGTCGCACAGCCCATGGACTCAAGCACCTCCACCTTCTGATTCACCCGGTAGCGCTCACATTGCGGAATCGAAAGCTCGGCCACAATCAACAGGCTCCGGCGCGCAAGAAGGTGCGTGCGATGGAGGGGATTCACCCGTTCCAACAGCAGCGGATTCCGGGATTCGATCGCTGCGGCTTTTTCCGGTGGAGCGATCGGTTCCCGTCTTCCAAAAAGCGAGAACAGCTCTTTCCGACGTCGCCGGATCGAGCGCTCCAGGCGCCTCGGCAAGCTGGCCCGGCTTTCCTCCTGAAACCGGTGCCAGCGGGTGAGCGTTCGCCGCAGCCACGACAGTTGCCAGCGCTCAACCGAGTCCAGCGCGGCTTGTTGTGCCGCATTTTCCCCCTGAAGGCTTTCGATCGTCCGCTCAAGTTCGAAAACGGCCTTTTCCAGGAGGCGGCTCTTCGTGCGGGCCTCGCGCTCGCGTTCGCGCTGCGCTTCGAAACGGCGTTGAAGATCGTCTCTCTCACCTTCCAATCGGTCCACCCTGTCGCAGAGTTTGCCGGAATCGCCACGAAGCCGTTCCACCTCGGCAAGCCATGCGGCATTTGCGGCTGCGAGCCCGGCTGCGGCCAGATCGCCCTTTTGCGACAGATCAAGAAGGCTGCGAACGGATTCAAACTCGCGGCGCCATCGCGGAAGCTCTCTCACATCCTCAAGGCCGCCCGCTGAACCTGTGGCAAGGCGGTGCAATTGCTCGTAGATCTCTCCCGCGAGAGGTGGAAATCCCGGCACGCGGGCCGGATCCTCCCCGTCGCGGCCGGACCGGTTCAGCGAGACATCAAGATGAGACTCCCGGAACGAAAGCAGACGATCCCTGTCGATCTCGAGACGGAGTTCCTCCGCAAGGCGTGCAATCTGTGCCGCCGGATCGCGGAGGAGCTCGTTATAATCAACGATGATTCTCCCATGAGTCGCCGGCGCGGCAAGCGAACCGAGGATACAAGAAATCCAGATCCACCACGATTTCTCCTGCGGCAACCCGTCCCGTATCTCAAGCGATCGCCCGACGCTGAGCGGATCCCGAAGCGCGATCACGTAACTCACCGGGATACGGCATTCCGAGAAAATCCGCAGCCAGAACGGAAGCAAGAGGCAAAACCTGGGATCCTTGAGACCGAGCACATCGCAGCGCGCGGTTTTTTCCCGCAGAAGCTCCGTGGCCCGTTCGGAGTGCGATGCGAGCAAAGCCTCGACTGCTGTGCTTTCCAACGGGGGCAGGTGATGCCAATCCCAGCCAACCGCCTCGAGCAGCTCCTGATTGAACGCGCTGACGTCAAGGTCCTCATGATAGCCCTTCGGATTGAACCGGCTCGGCGGCATGAGGCGGTCACCGAGCGAGACGCCCAATACCTCCAGCGCCTTCGTCAGGACACTCGTCCCGCTGCGGTGGGGGCCCAAAACGAGAACGATCCGCTTCAGCGCAGGCATGGTTCAGTTGGTGTCAGCAGGTTGTCTGGCATGTTTGCGGCGGTGAGACTAGGGAGGAAAATCGCCCGGTTGGAAGTTCTAAACCTGCGACCGCTTCCGCAGTGACCGGCGGAGGTTGTGCAAGGGTGAGAGCACGGAGTAGATGCCGCCCTGGATCCAGAGCTTCAGCGGCCCGAGATCCTTCCCGATCCTTTGGATCTCCGCCAATACCTGCGGCGAAGGATCCGAGATTTTCATGAGAAAATGCCGGCGGGCATACATCGCCCGGTCGATCATCCAGCGCGAGCGTCCGGTGGGAATCACGGCGCATGTCGTCTGGATGTAACCATCGCGATGCGTCCGCTGGTATTTCTCAATAATGCTCCGCAGGGCCTCATGAAACGAATCATCGATCCGGCCCGTGCTTTTGTGCAGCAGATGAAAATCGATCACCCAGGCCGTCCTCCCGAGGAAATCAGCCACACGGCAGAGGTCGGTCCCGTAGAAGTGAAATCCCCGGAGGTCGTGAGAAACCGCGAGGTTCGCCGAGCGCTTCACCACGATGAAGTTCTCATCCAGCGAGACCACGGGAATCGGGAGACCCTCGGTGCGGTGGGGAACTCCGTCGCTGTGGGTGACACAGAGGGCATGGCGCCCGAACTCGATACCGCCGGCATTTCCACAAAGCGCCCACGCCGGATCGCGGCGGTCGAGATCGGCAAGGCAGGCCTCCAGCTTGTCCCTCCGGTCGAACGGCAGCAGAACATCCTGGTGGCAAAGGATCACAAACCGTCCGCGGGCCTGTTCCAGGAAACGGTTGTAAGCCATGAAGGCGTCCAGCGCACCTGCTCCGGTGTTATCACAATACAGATACTCGCAATCCTCCGGCGCGAAGCCCGCCGCAACGAAGGACGCCAACATCTCCGCGTATTCCAGGGGATCGGTTACCATCGTGCAGATTGTGAACGGAACATCCGTCACGTAGGGATCTTCCATGCGCCGTGCGATGGACGGGAAGCCCTTGCTCTGGTTCGGTTCCGTCATACGTCAATTCGCGATGTAATACCGCACGATGAGAGTGTTTGCTGTCAAAACCAGACTGGCAAACACGATAGTCGCCAGACCGATCGCGACGGCCTTGCTCCACACGCCGTCAAGTGTCCGTTTAGGCGCCGAGAAGCCGTAAGAAAAAATGAGGGCGGATATCATCAGATGTCGACCCTGGGGCCCTTCGATAAAAACCGCAGGGCGCGGGTTCCATTGTACCAGAATGGCAAAAAAGAGCAAAAGGAACGAACCCACGCCACAGATCATCAGCAGGGTTCTCGGCTTCCAAAGCCCGGCCCATGAGGACGATGCGATCGAGGCGATTGCAGCCACCAGCACGCCGGCTCCGAGGATGGTGTAAGCCTCGCGAGGAAGCGGTGTATCAAGCCATCCCAGAATGCCGAGGAACGATCGCCACAGCGTTATGTAATGATCGGGATGCGTGAGCGTCGCGAAGAGAATACGGGGAAACTCCAGCGGATGCGTGAGATAGAACGTGAGGTTCCCCGCATATCCTTTGCCTTCAAGCACCCGCGTATCCACGTTGTTGAGCATGGTCGCCACCGACCAGGCCACCACCAGCGCCATGCTCGCGACCGTGGTAACGTAGAACGATCGGCGCCGCGCGAGGAAACATATGTAGAGCAACGGCAGGTACAGCGTGATCGTGAACAACCGGCTCGTGCCGAGCAGGGTCAGCAGCACCGCGAGGATCGCGAAATCCCGCGCCGGATACTCGCCCCGCCGGCACATGTTCAGAAAAACCGAGAGGAAGAAGACCGACATCGCTGCGGTGAGGCCGTCCAGGCTCGCAGAGGACATCTGAAAAACTGTCATCGGCAGAGCCAGAAGAAAGAGGCTCAGCAAGCTCGGCTCGTAGGTTCGAAAACTTAGAAAAAGGAGAAGTGCGATGGTAACCAGCGTGAAAAACCGTGCGAGGTAATACGAAAAACCCACCGGCAGGTTGAGAAGCCTCCCGAAATGTAATCCGCTCGCCTGCGGAACATAGGAGAGCGGCGAGTAGATCGCCGCCGTGGCGGCCTGTACGAACAGGGTTTCGCCCTGCCAGCGCACGGCGCGCGCCTTTTTCAGCTGCGCAGCGGTCAGCTTCCGCTCGGGGTGGAAGGGAAGATCGTCGAAAGAGTCCATGTATTCATGGAGAACCTTATCGATCATCCCTCCGGAGGAACTGCCGTTTCGGGATTTCATGAGAAGCTCGCCGTCCGGAACCAGGTAGGCACCCCGGACGTGATCGAACTCATCCGGCGACTGGAAGGGCGGGATAATCGACGAAAAGAAAATCCCGATGGCGAGGACGATCGGGATCGTCCAGAACCATCCATTGAGTTTTATCGGCATACCGTGCGTCCTTTCCTTGCGGCCACTTCCTCATAGAGCGAAAGAAACCTTTCCGTTTGCTGTTGAAGGGTGTTGGCGAGGGCCAGCCGGCGGGCGGCTTCACCCATCGCCTGCCGTGCTCCCGTGCCGGTGAGGGAAACCAAACACTCTGCCAGCCCGGCGACATCCGCCGGCTCGTCCAGAACAAAACCCTCCACCCCGTGCCGCATGAGCTCCGAAACGCCGTTGAAGCGCGTGGTAATCAGCGGCAACCCGCTCGACAGCGCCTCGAGCGCCACCAGGCTGCAGGGGTCATACCACGTCGGGTGGACGCAGGCGTCTGCCGCCGCATAGGAAGGCCGCACATCGTCCGCCGGTTCGACAAAATGCACAAGAGACTCAAGGCCGAGCTTTCGGGCGAGGGCGATGAACGGTTTCGGCCGTTTGCCGCCGGCGATAACAAGACGTGCCCGGATGCCACGCGCGACGACGGCTGCCAGCGCGCGGATCGCCGCCTCCGCGTTCTTGAGCTTGAGATTATGGGCGACCATCAGAAAGACGGTCTCATCATCAGATGCGTTCAGGCGGCGGCGCTCCGGCCCGCGGAGCGACTCGCGGTGGAGGGGCGAGAATTTTTCGGTATCAACCCCGTTCGGAATCAGGCGGATCCGTTCCTCCGACACCTGGTGAAGGGTTCGCAGGTGGCCGGAGACCATGGCGGATACCGCGACGACAACCGCGCGGGGATCAGCCATCTGGCGGGCCTCGACGCGTGCGTGCTCGCGGTAGCGCTTTTCGCGCCAGAGACGGAACCGCCGCCAGCGCGGAATGCGGAGGAGATTGTGCTCGCGGAAAGCGACGCTCGAACCGCCGTGAGGGTGAAAAATATCGGCATACCATCCGCAGCCCATGTCGTGAATCACGTCCAGCGGGATCGAGCGGAGGACCTGCTCCATCGCAGCAGCCCTCGCAAGCGGGGAGCGGGAGGGTTTGACGCGGTGGAAGGTCACGGGCAGTGCGCTGGCCTGTTCGCAGAGGTGGCTCGCCACGATATGAATCTCATGGCCGGAGGCAGCCGCTTGCGGGGCAAACTGCCACGTCCACTGCTCAAGCCCTCCTCGACGGGGATCGAGACTCTCAAGAACGAGCCCGACCCTCATGAGCACGGAAGGTTTTTCCCGCCAGCGGCGAGACCGAGCATCTCCTCGAGAATTTCCACTGTCCGCTTCGTTGCGCCCTTCGGAAGACCGCTCCCGAGCTTTTCACGGATCTCGCGGTAACCCTCTTCCATCGCCTCCCGGGCCCGGGCGTGGTGGAGGAGTTCCTCGACCTTGGCCGCGATCATCGCCGGTGTGCATTCGAGCCCGAGGATTTCCGGCACGAGGGGTCGCTGAAGAATGATGTTCGGCATTGCAATGAACGGAATGCGCTTCCACATCCAGAGCAACGCCCACTCCAGACGGCACGCCCAGCCGAAATCATAGACGGCGACCTGGGGTGCTCCCGCCACGGCGGCCTCGAGCGTTGCCGAACCCATCTTGACGACAGCCGCATCACAGGCAGCGAGCGCCTCGCCGGCCGCATCGACCCGGAGCTGAAAGCTCTCCGGAAAACAGGCACGTGCACGGTCCAGCAGAGGCCGGGGCACCGGGACAACGAACTTCACCCCACCGCGTTTCGAGAGGATCTCCGCAACGGCTGCCATCCGTGGGCCGAGGACGTCGACCTCCGAGCGCCGCGAGCCCGGCAGGAGTGCGATCAATTTTTCCCCTGCCTCGACGCCCAGATCCCGCCGGAGCTCGTCCCGCGATCGCTGGCCCGCGGCTCCTTCAAGAAGCGGGTGGCCGACCCACTCGGCGTGGCATCCCACGCCTTTCAGACGCTCTGCCGACCATTCGAAAGGTGTCGCAACGCGGGCGACCATCGGTGCAAAGCGCAGACCCGCCGTTCCTTCCCTCTGCCAGGACCTCGGGGGAAAGTAATAAAGCACCGGAACCCCGGCTTTTTTGAAAAACTTCAGTTGCCGGCAGTTGAAGCCCCCCCAATCGCAAAGGACGGCGACATCGACCGGATGGCGCCGAACAAACCGCTTCATCTGGAACGATAGCCACCTCGCTTTGAGATAAATCCGGAGCACCGAAAGCAGTCCGATCGCACTGAGGTTCGTCGTGTCACCGATCCATGTGCCTCCGGTCCCCCGTGCGACGTCACCGAGCGAACGGCATCCCAGAGCGTGCAGTGTGCACCCGGGATGCCGGGATACAAATTCCTCCGCGAGCCTTGTGGTGTGCGCGTTGCCCGAAAGATCCCCCGCGAGCATGAGAACGGTGCATGGAGGATTCGGGCCGGACATGGATTTGCCGAACTTCCATATAGAGTCACTCCGGCGAACGCAAAGGGGAAATCCCCACGCCGGACAACGGGCTATTGTAAAAAGGTTTGAGCGAAAAATCCGGCGGTGCCAGAGTGCGCCGCTTGATCGCAAACTCCCATCCATCCCGCGCGGCGGCCCGTCTGCTCGGCAACGCGAAATCGACCATCGTCCGCTGCCGGGTGACTCTCGGCTCGATCTTCGCGATCATTTATCTTTTTCTCGCGAGGCCGGACTCCCCGTCGCTCCTGGCCGCCTGCGCGCTCCTCGTCCTGACGGGCTGCGCCATCCGCACGTGGGCATCGGGGTATCTCCGGAAGGGCGAGCGTTTGGCCGTCGGTGGACCCTACGCCTATGTCCGCAATCCCCTCTACGCGGGGAGCTTTATTCTGGCTCTCGGGTTCTGTCTCGTGCTCTGGGAAAATCCGTTTCCGCTGCTGACCGCCGCGATCTGGGTCATTTTTGTGATCGCTTTCGGTGTCGTTTATCCGATGAAGGCAAAATCCGAAGCGGCCGAGCTCCGGATTCAATTCGGCCAAACCTACGAGGCCTACCGGGCAATGGTCCCGGCGTTCCTGCCGCTCAAGGGTCGGGTTGCCACAGAGCCCGCACAGAGATTCTCCTGGGATGTCTTCCAGCAGAATCGCGAGTACCAGTGCCTCTTCGGTAGTGCGGGCGTCCTCACACTCCTGCTACTTCGCTATCTGGCGGAAGTCTGAGCCACCTTCGCGTTCGGGAGCAAGGCGGCGAGACCCTCGGGAAGGGCGGTCTGCGCACGGAAACCGATGAACGCTTCGGCGGTCGAAACGTCGGCGACGGAATCCCGGATCTCCGCCGGATGTGAAGGCTGCCGCTGCGGCACCAGGGTCGATCCGGCAGCTTCTGCCAGATGGCTCCACACCTCGTTCACCGGCACGCCCCGGCCTCCGGCGATGTTGAGAGGACGTCCGCCGAGGCGGCCGGGGGCCTCCATCGCAAGCAGGCACGCGCGGGCGACATCCTGCACGGCGATAAAATCCCGCGTCTGGCGTCCGTCGCCGAAGAGAACGGGCGATCGACCCTCCGTGAGGGCATGAAGAAACTTCGCAATGACGCCCGCGTAGAGGCTGTCGGGCACCTGACCGGGACCATACACGTTAAAAATCCGCAGGCAGACGGCATCGAGCCGGTCCTGCCGCGCGCAGGCGGCGCGGAGGTAATGCTCGCCCGCGAGCTTGCTCACTCCGTAGTTGCTCAGCGGAAACGTCTCGGCCGACTCGTTGACCGGAAGCGGCAGACTGTTGGCATAAACCGCAGCGGAACTCGCGAAAACAATGCGGCGGACTCCGGCCTCGCCGAGCGCGGCATCGAGGATCGAGAGCAACGCGACCTCGCCCGAGCGCTGGTTTCTCCGGGGATCGGCATCCGAGACGATCACCGAAGGCATGGCCACAAGGTGAAAAACGCCATCCCGCTGCGCGACGGCAGCCGCTGCTGCAGTCGCGTCGCAGGCATCGCCTTCGATTACCTCGACGCGTTCCGGAAACGGCTCCCGGGTGCCGGTGGAGAAATCATCCAGAATCCGGACCTCATGGCCTTCCTCAAGAAGATGCCGGACAAGATGCCGGCCGATAAAACCGGCACCACCGGTGATCAGGTAACGCGCCATGAGATGCTCAGGACACCGCGGCCGGCGGCTCGGACGATGGAGCGGAAACTTCCGAAGCCGGCTGGGCTGCCGGGCGCTTCGGGCGCTTTTTGTTGCGCACGGCCACGATCGTCTGCGCACCATTCTTCGTTTCGCGCACCTCGAAGAGATCGATCTTGCGGAAGAGATCGCTCAGCTTTTTGAAGCCGTAGTTGCGCGGATCGATGGGCGAGTGGTTGGAGATGTGCGTGCCCACCGCACCGAGGGACGCCCAGCCTTCCTCATCTTCGAGGGATTCGATAGCGCCGCGGAGCACGTTCATGAGCTTCGTGTCGCTCTTGAGCTGGACGGGGTCCGCCGCGCGCCTCATGCGCACCTCCTTCGCCCGGTTGTCCTCATCCAGATAAAGAAACCGCGAGCAGCTGTTCACAAAAGGCTCCGGCGCCTTCTGCCCGCCGAACCCGATCACTTCCTTGCCGTCCGCCCGCAGCCGGTGGACGAGCGGGGTGAAATCGGCATCCGACGAGACCAGGCAAAAGGCCTCCATGTTCTTCGTGTAGAGAATGTCCATCGCATCGATGAGAAGCGCCATGTCGGTCGCGTTTTTTCCCTTCACCAGATCAAACTGCTGCACGGGCTGGATGGCGTATTCGTGGAGGACGCGTTCCCAGCCGACGAGGGCCTGGTTTTTCCAGTTCCCGTAGGCACGGCGGATGTTGACGACGCCGTATTTCGCCAGCTCGGTGATGATGAAATCGATCTTCCCGGCCGGAGCGTTGTCGGCATCGATGAGGAGCGCGATATTCTTTTTCTCCGGATCGGCTTTCTGCATACGGCTACGGCGTAGCGTCTCGACCGTCGAAAAGCGAGGACTTCCGTGGGACGCGCATCATGGCAACGCGCCCGACGGCGCGTCCCCTCAAAGCTGCTGGCCCGGAATCCGCTAGAACAGGAGCGTGGCAGGGGTCTCGAGCGACTTCTTGAGGGTCGCCAGGAACTCCGCACCGGCCGCGCCGTCCACCACGCGATGGTCGCCGCTGAGGGCAATCGTCATGCGCTGGCCGACAACGATCTGGTCCTGCGCATTCACGACAGGCTTCTTCACGATGGCGCCGACGGCGAGGATGGCCGCCTGGGGCGGGTTGATGATCGCGTAGAAGCTCTCGACGCCATAGGCGCCAAGGTTCGACACGGTGATTGTACCGCCCTGGTATTCTTCCGGCTTGAGCTTCTTGCCGCGTGCGCGGGCGGCGAGGTCTTTGACCGCGAGGCTGACTTCGCGCAGGCTCAGCTTGTTCGCTCCGCGGATGACCGGCGTGATGAGACCATCGTCGACGGCGATGGCGACGGAGAGATTCACCGAAGCGTATTCGATGATCGAGTCTCCGGCGAAAGCCGAGTTGACGGCCGGATGCTGGCCGGCAGCACGGGCGGTTGCGAGGAGGACGAAGTCGTTGACCGTCACTTTCGGCGTTCCGGAGGCCTCGGCTGCTGCGTTGATGTCCTTGCGGAGCTGGGCGAGCGGGGCCGCGTCGATCTCAACCGAGAGATAAAAATGGGGAATCTGCGTCTTGCTGGCGAGAAGGCGCTCGGCAATCGTCCGGCGCATTCCGGTGAGCGGCACGCGCTTGTCGGAGTCCGACGCCACCGCTTCGATGCGGGCGGCCGCGGGGGCGGGAGTCGAGGGCACAGCCGCGCGGGAAGCCGAGGGAGCCGCAGCGGGGGCCCCGCCTTTTTCCGGCACGTCGGCGGCGACGATGCGTCCGCCGGGGCCGGAACCGGTCACGGTGGAAAGATCGATACCGCGCTCGGCTGCGATCTTCTTGGCGAGCGGCGAAGCCTTCACCTTCGAGTCACCGGCGCCGGTTGCAGCACGCGGCTTCGGGGCCGTCGGAGAAGCGGTGGTGGATTTCGCCTCTGCGGCGGGTGCTGCTTTTTTGGCGGGAGCAGGCTTGGAATCGCCTCCGCTGAGGACAGCAATGACCTCGCCGACCTTCACCACGCCGCCTTCCGGGACGACAACCTCAATGAGCGTTCCTTCTTCAAACGCCTCCATTTCCATCGTCGCCTTGTCGGTTTCGACCTCGGCGATGACGTCACCGATTTCGATCGTGTCGCCGGTTTTCTTGAGCCATTTGACGAGGGTGCCTTCGAGCATGGTATCGCTCAGCTTCGGCATGGTGATATCGGGCATAGGATGGGAATCGTTGAAGGTTGATCAGCAAATATCGAGCGCTTTTTTCACGACGCGCTCGGCGGTCGGGAGCTGGATCGGCTCAAGGGCGGGCGAGTAGATGGCCGGCGCATCGAGCGAGCAGACCCGCTGGACGGGGGCGTCGAGCGAGTCGAAAACTTTTTCCT
>CAZSMN010000017.1:0-22071 GCA_964607615.1 uncultured Chthoniobacterales bacterium
GAGACCAAGGGCAATCTCTGCACGATCACGGCAGAGGTTCCGCTGGCCGAAATGTTCGGTTACGCCACGGCCATCCGCTCGCTTTCGAAGGGCCGCTCCTCCTACTCGATGGAGCCCTCGCACTTCGAGCAGGTTCCCGAGCAGGTCAAGGCCGCGATCCTCGACCAGAAGTCCTGATTCATCTCTTCAAAATCAAAGGGCGGCCTGTGAAGGCCGCCCTTTTTTTGTGCTGCTACGGTCCGCCCCTTCGGCGATCGGCGGCTCAAAAACGTGAGGATTTCTTCAAAGCCTTGATTTGTGACGGCCTGCTCGCCTGGATTCTGTTAAGGCTGGGATTGATTTTTGAAAGGGATTCGGAATGTTGTGGCTATGCGTGATCCCCGTTCCGACAAGCTGGCCAGCGTTCTTGTGAAGCATTCCACCTGCCTCAAGCGGGGGGAGAATGTTTTGATCGAAGTCTTTGATGCGCCGGAGGAGATTGCGATCGCGCTCGTGAAGGCGGCGCGGGCGGCGGGTGCGAATCCTTTTGTCACGGTCCACAATGCGCGGATCGGTCGCGAGGTGGCCATGGGGATGACGGAGGAGCAGCTCGCGGTGAGCGCCTCGATCGAGCTGGCGCGGATGAAAAAGATGCAGGCCTACATCGCGGTGCGGGGCAGCCACAACATCTCCGAGAACTCGGACGTCCCGGAGGATAAGATGCGCCTCATCACCGGAAAGATGCGGCAGGTGATGGATTGGCGGATCAATAAAACCAAATGGGTCGTTCTCCGCTGGCCGACACCCTCGATGGCGCAGCAGGCGCAGATGAGCACCGAGGCGTTCGAGGAGTTTTTCTTCCGGGTTTGCACGCTCGACTATGCGCGCATGACTCCCGGCATGAAAGCGCTCAAAGACCTCATGGACCGGACCGACCGCGTTCACATCAAGGGACCGGGCACGGACCTGAGATTTTCGATCAAGGGGATCGGCGCCGTGACCTGCGGTGGCGACCGCAATATCCCCGACGGCGAGGTTTTTTCGTGCCCGACGAAAGAGAGCGTCGAAGGACAAGTGACCTTCAATGCGCCGAGCATCTACCAAGGGGTGGCGTTCGACAATGTGCGTCTGGAATTTTCCAAAGGAAAGATCATCAACGCGACGGCGAACAATACGGCGGCGTTGAACAAGATCCTCGACAGCGACGCAGGCGCGCGCTTCATCGGCGAATTCTCGCTCGGCTTCAATCCCCACATCCTCCACCCGATGCGGGATATTCTTTTCGACGAAAAAATCGCCGGCTCGTTCCACTTCACGCCCGGGCAGGCCTACAAGGTCGGCGGTAACGGCAACACCAGCCGGATCCACTGGGACATGGTGTGTATTCAACGCCCCGACTACGGCGGCGGCGAGGTTTGGTTTGATGGCAAGCTCATCCGCAAGGACGGCATCTTCACCTTGCCGGCCCTCAAGAAGCTGAATCCCGATTATCTGATCGGGTAAAAATCTTCCCTCAGCCGAACAGCCACTTCCAGAGCGCTTCGACGCCGGTCTTTCCAAGGAACGCGATCAGCCCGACGTAAATCGTGCCCACGGCGGTCAGCGTGTAGCCCGCCGCGATGAGGAGTCCGTCCCGCTCAAGGGTTCCGAGGCACAGGAAAATGATCGCGATGCCCGGGATCGTATTCGTCAAAGGAAACGGCGGCGGAATGGGAAGGCTGAGGAGGACGGCGGCAAAGGCGATGGTGAAGCCCGCCGTCATTCGCGCCGCATGACCTTCCACAAAAACCGGCCAGCGTGGCTTGAGTCGCTTCTCAAGCCGTGTGTGAATGCCGATGCCGACGTGGAGCATTTTCTCAAGGGCCGGGTAGGGGATTTTTCGCGCCAGAATCATCTCCGGGAGCCATGGGCCGTGGCGGAAGGCGATGCGCAGCCCGCACACGGCGACCGCAACGCCGAACGGGATCGACAGGAACGGCACCGAGACCGGCGAAAGAAACGGGAGGCACAGGATGATCGCGATTGCTTGCAAGCCGCGCCCCTGCGTGTGGGTGAGGATTTCCCGGACCGGCAGGCTCCGGCCACCCGCTGCCGCCAGAACGGCGCGAAGATCATCGGAAAGGCGGCGGTTTTCGGGGAGGTCGGACATGCGGGCGACCCTCCATACCCCGACTTCCTTTTAAGAGCAAATGTTGTTCGCCTTGCATGAAGAGCGCTTTCCAGTGAAAAAGAAGGCTGCATGACTGAAGAACTCACCCAAGCCGTCGAGAGCGGCCGCCTCGATCAGAAGACCGCCGACGCCCTTGCCCGCCTTTCGCCCGGAGCTTACTGCCAACATAAAAGCTGGGGATTCGGACGTGTTGCCGAGTGGAACCTCCTCGCCGGCCAGATCCTCATCGACTTCGGACCCCGCAAGGCGCACCCCATGCAGGCTCCGTATGCGGCCGAGACGCTGACCCCGATTCCCGATACCCACATCCTTGCCCGCAAGGTGACCGTTCCCGCGGAGGTCCGTGAGCAGGCCGCATCCGACCCGGTCGGGTTGGCAAAGTGCATCCTGGCCGACCTCGGTGGTCGTGCCACCGCTGAGCAGATTGTTTCAACGCTCCAACCCGAAGTCTTCGATGCGGCGGGTGCGAAGAAGTGGTGGGAGGCCGCAAAGAAAAAGATGAAGGCGGACGGACATTTCCAGCTGCCCACGAAAAAGACCGACCCGTTCGTGTTGCTTGAAACGGCTGTTACCCCTGGTGAAGGCCTCATCGAGCAATTCCGCGCAGCGCGCCACAGCAAAGATCAGATCATCGCCCTCGACCAGATCACGAAGGCTCTCGGGGATCTCGCCAAAGAGGTCGGGGAACTCCAGATCCTCGCCAGCCAGGTTGAGGACACCGCCCACAAAGGCCGCAAGCTCCAGCCGGCCGCTGCCGTCGAAATGCTGCTGGCGCGCGACGAGATCATCTCGCGCCACGAGGCGCTCAAGGCGGGGCCCGATGCGCCCTGTGTCGCCGACATCCTCCAGAGCGAGGAAAGTCGACTTCCTGCTCTGTTTGCTGCGCTCCCGGCCGCGAAGCACCGCCGGGTGCTGGAGGCCTTCCCCGAAGCCTTCGGCGATCGCTGGAGCGACAAGGCCCTGCGCCTCATGCAGGAGTCCGGGTCACGACTGGTCGTTGAGATTTTCCGCCTCTTCGAGCGTGCGGGAAAACTCGATGTCTTCCATGCGGCGCTCCAGCGCTCGATCAGCGACCGCTCGATCAGCTCGGAGATTCTGATCTGGCTGTGCCGCGAGCGCGGAGCCGCCTTTTCCGACCTCTTCAATGCCGACCTCCTGGCAGCCGTTTTCAGCACCCTCGAGCGTGACCAGCTTGCGGAAAAGCGCGGATCGCGCCTGCAGGATCTTCTCATCGACGACCGGGGGCTTCTCGGCGAGCTCATCGAAGGAGCCGACCGCGACACCGTGCGCGACATCATGCGCAAGCTCCTCCTCACTCCGGTCTTCGACGATCTCAGCAAACGCTCGCTCATGGCGCGTATCGTGAAGCTGCATCCGGATACCCAGAGCCTCATCACGGGCGATGCTCCCGAGCCCCGCAATGAAAACCTCACCGTCTCCTGGCCCAGCCTTGAGAAGCGGAAGGCGGACTACGAGCACCTCGTCCAGAAAGAGATTCCCCAAAACCTGCGCGATATCAATGTCGCCAAGGAGCAGGGCGATCTTCGTGAGAACTTCGGCTTCAAGGCCGCCAAGGAGCAGCAGCGCGTGCTCCAGCGCCGCAAGGCCGAGGCGGAATACGACCTCACCGCAGCGCGCGGAACGGATTTTGAAAATCCCGATGTCTCGCAGGTTTCGATCGGAACGATTGTGACGCTCGGCTGCCCGACGGGCGACGAGGTCTACAGCATTCTCGGCGCATGGGATAGCGCGCCTGAGCTCGGGATCGTTTCCTACAAGGCGGCGATCGGCCAGAGCCTTCTTGGCCGCAAGCCGGGTGAGACCGTGAAGCTGCCGGCGGAGACCGGCGAGCGTGAGGCGACGATCAAAAAGATCGAGCCGTTCACCGATCTCGACCTTCTGCGCAAGATCCACAATCTCGCGGCAGCCGAGTAGCAGCTCGAGCGCTTATCGCTTAGCGGCACCGCGGGTTGCAAGAAGCTCGCGGTGCTGGAGCGCAAGGTAGCGGTCGGTCATGCCCGAGATGTAGTCGCCGACGCTGCGCTCCAGCCCGTCGCGGCGGATGCGCCCCGTCGCTTTGCGACCGAGCTTGCCCGGATGCTTGAGCAGGAAGTGGTAGAGCTCGGAGATGAGGCGCGCGGCATTCCGGTTCGCTCCCGCGACGTCCGGGTGGTGATAGAGATTTTTGAAGAGAAACCGGCGGAGGGCGGCCAACTCCTTGCGGGTGGCGGAACTGAATGCAGCGAGGCGGTGCTTGGTCTGCCGGATGTCGTCCAGGGAGGCTGGAGCACGGCGGGAGATGTTTTCCGCCGTCTGGCGAACCAGATCGTCCACGAGCAGATTCACGAGACACCGCATGATGAACCCGCGATGCTTGGCCGGATCCAGCCGCGGATACTCGCCTGTCGCGCGCTCGACGGCCCGCTGCCAGAGCCGAAGCCCGGCCAGTTCTTCGGGATCGAGCAGTCCGGCATCCAGTCCGTCGTCGAGGTCGTGGCTCGAGTAAGCGATCTCGTCGGCGAGATCGGCCAGTTGAGCTTCAAGGGAAGGCGAGTGATACAAGACGCCGGTCACCGGGTGGCGGTAGCCGTCCGCGTGTTTCTGGATGCCTTCCCGGACGTCCCACGTGAGGTTCAGTCCGGCATGCCCGGGGTATTTCTCCTCCAACACCTCCACAATGCGCAGGCTCTGGGCATTATGGTCGAAGCCGCCGTGACCCTTCAGCAGGTGATCCAGCTCCTCCTCGCCGGTGTGTCCGCAAGGCGGATGGCCGAGGTCGTGTGCGAGGGCAATGGCCTCCGCGAGATCCTCGTTAAGGCGGAGCGCCCGCGCCAGAGTGCGGCTGATCGAGGCGACTTCCATCGTGTGCGTGAGACGCGTGCGATAGTGGTCGCCCGTGCCGTTCAAAAACACCTGGGTCTTGCCGTCCAGACGCCGGAAGGCGGCGCTGTGGATGATCCGCGCGCGGTCGCGCTGGATCTCCGAGCGGTAGGCATGCAGTGGCTCGGCAAAGGCCCGGCCGGCGGATCCGCCCGGCGGCACAGCCCATGGAGCCATTTGACGGACCTCCTCGGTCGCAAACTCCTCCACACTGCGGGTCGCTGCCGCCGGTTCGTTTTTTTTCAATGGATCCGCATTCCGGTGACCGGATCAAAGAGGTGGACGCGATCGGCATCCATCTCGAAGAGCAGGCGGTGGCCGGCCTCGCGCTGATCGACCGTGGCATGGCTCCGGCTGATCACCGTGTGGGCGCCTGTCTGAAGATAGAAATAGGTCTCAGCCCCCATGGGCTCAACGATGTCGACGACCGCCTGGAACGAGCTCGGCGACGGCGCCTGCCCAGCGGGGACGAGGTCGCAGTTCTCGGGACGCACGCCCAGCGTGACTTCCTTGCCGACAAACGCCTCGGCGGCCGGACGCGCCCCGAGCTTCAGTTCGACGGCACCGCCCTGGATTTCTTTGAAAACAATCTGCCCACCGTCCTTGCGCAGGGTTCCGCGGAGGAAGTTCATCGGCGGGCTGCCGAGGAAGCCGGCGACGAACATGTTGACCGGCTCGTTGTAGAGCTTGAGCGGGGCGTCGATCTGCTGGATCACGCCTTCCTTGAGCCCGGTCTCCGGGTTCATTACCGCATCCATCACCACGATGCGCGTGCCCATGGTCATGGCCTCGACCTGATCGTGGGTGACGTAGATCATCGTCGCCTGAAGGCGCTGGTGGAGCTTGATAATCTCGGTGCGCATCTGCACGCGCATCTTGGCGTCGAGATTCGAGAGAGGCTCGTCGAAGAGGAAAACCTTCGGCTGGCGCACGATCGCACGCCCGACTGCCACGCGCTGGCGCTGTCCGCCGGAGAGGGCTTTGGGCTTGCGGTCGAGGAGCTGCTCGAGTCCGAGAATGGCCGCCGCCTCGGTGACGCGCTTCTGGATCTCGGCCTTGGGAAACTTCCGCAGCTTGAGCCCGAACGCCATGTTCTCGAAGACCGACATGTGCGGGTAGAGCGCATAGTTCTGGAAAACCATCGCGATGTCGCGGTCCTTCGGCGGAACGTCGTTCACCCTCTTGTCGCCGATTACAATGTCGCCGGAAGAAATCTCCTCAAGGCCGGCGATCATGCGCAGGGTGGTGGATTTTCCACATCCCGAGGGGCCGACGAAAACGACGAACTCGCGGTCGACGATCTCGATATTGAAATCCCGGACGGCGGTGACGTCCTTGCCTTTTTCTCCGGGGTAAATTTTGTAAACGTTGGTGAGGGTGACTTTGGCCATGGGGTGGTTTCTGGGAACGTGTGATGCCCGGGTATTTAAGCCGGAAGTTGGGCGGACGACCGGCTGTTAAGGTGTTGATTGAAGCGTCGGGAGGATGTTGCGTCAACAGCAACCCCTCTCCGGAGTTGCCTGCCCTTTCGGGCTATGGTTTTCTTCCCCCTATGGTTCACGCCGATATCACGTATCTGGGAGGTCTCCGCTGCGAAGCGGTGCATGGTCCGTCCGGTTCAAAAATCCTTACCGACGCTCCGGTGGACAACCACGGCAAGGGCGAGGCGTTCTCGCCGACCGATCTGGCCGCCACGTCGCTCGGAGCCTGCATGGCGACGATCATGGGCATTGTGGCGGAACGTCATGAGCTCGATCTCAAGGGCATGACGGTCGGCGTCGACAAGGTCATGTCGGCAGAGGCTCCGCGCCGGATCGCGCGGATCGGGCTCGTCTTCCGCATCCCGCTGCCGGCCGATCACCCGAAGCGCGGATTGCTTGAGGCGGCGGCTCTTTCCTGCCCGGTTCACCTGAGCCTGCACCCCGACGTGGAAAAACCGGTCACTTTCGAGTGGACCGGAAGCCCGGCGGCCTGAGGCGGCAGGGTTTTTGATTTTGCCAAGGCCGGACGGGACCGGTAGTAATACCCCCATCAGGCCCAAACATCCGACTATGAAACGCTTTCTCCTCTTCCCTCTGCCGGCGCTTGCCGCTCTCGTTTTTGTCACCGCCTGTTCGAGCGGTCCTCAGGTTGACCCGGCCGTTACCTCGGCGGCGTCTTCGCGCGGTGTCGATTCCGGCACGGTCCTGAAAATGCAGTCGGCCCGCGTGCTCGACTATCAGGACATCGAAAACCTCGTCTCCAAAGGCGTTCCTTCGAACGTGATCGTCGGCTACCTCAACAGCACACGGAAGGTTTATGATTTCACCTACGCCCAACTGGCAGGGTTGAAATCCGCCGGCGCGACGCCGCAGCTTCTGAACTACCTCACCGAGACGCAGGGCTTCTACGGCAACAACTCGCCCAAGCAGAAGGCCCACGTCGCGAAGATGCAGAAGGACCAGTACTACAACAGCCCGTATTATCAGGACCAGGCGCCGTTTGCTTACAATGCACCGATTGTCGATGACTGGTATGACTCCGGCTACGAGGAGTCCCTCTACAGCCCGTTCTCGTTCAACTAGAGGAGCGTAAGCTCGGGGGAACTTGCCGGGGTGAAGCGGAGAAAGTTCCAGAGCAGCCCGCTCCCGGATGCTCCGCTGGTCATTGCGGGCGGCGAACTCCTCGTGGGAACCATCGAGGAGAATGACAACCCGGACGAGGTGGATCATTTCTGGATCACCATGCACGTGGGTGGCGGGGTCCGGATTCTCGTTTCCATCAACACCCTGTCGCGCCGTAACCGCATAGCGGGCTTTGATCCCCGCGTGCGGGTCGGGAGCATCAAAGAAGAGGGAATTCCCATCCCGGCTGCCGGGGCGGAGATCCTTGAGCGTTTTGATTACGCGGATCTTGAGGTCTTGCGGAATGTTTATTTCGAACATCACAGCCGTGCGGAGATCGAAGACCGCCTGATGTCGCTCACCCGACGTGCGCAGTTTCTCCAGGCATGGGGTGCGCCTTACCTTACGCGCGGACCGGGCATTCATCAGATCCACTCGCGGAGGAGGAGTTGCGCGGTGCCGGAGGATATTGTCGGCCGTGATGGGGGACTCCGGTTTTTCCTGCCGCACGGTCAGGTGCAGACGTTGCTGTTCAAATTCTGCGGGCAGCCGTGAAGCGGGCCAGTCTGACATCGCTCCGGCTGCCGTTCGGCGGGTTGTTGCTGGCGGCGATGGCCGGGATTTTTGCCGGCGCGCAGCTGCCGGTGGGATCGTTGCCATTTCTCGTGGCGGCCGTCTTGGCGTTGGCGTGGTGGGGGATCCAGCGGGGCACCTTTCCCGTCTTGCTGGCGGTGGCGATGGCATTCGGCTGCGTGCAGATCTGGCAGACGAGAGAGTCGTCCGG
The DNA here is from genome assembly GCA_964607615.1 of uncultured Chthoniobacterales bacterium. Taxonomy (GTDB): domain Bacteria; phylum Verrucomicrobiota; class Verrucomicrobiia; order Chthoniobacterales; family Terrimicrobiaceae; genus CAZSMN01. The sequence goes on from CAZSMN010000017.1 coordinate 8,417, forward strand.
AGCGCGTCTGGCGGCTGAACTTGGCGAGGGGCGGATGCTCAAAACCCTCGAGGGCCTCGTGGTCGATGATCCGGTGCCCTATGGGGCAAAGCGGTTCCGGTTTCTTCTTCGCGACGTTAAGGGGCAGAACGAAGCCCCGGAATTTAGTGAGGGGGTTCTGTTCGCCGTCGTCGCACCGGGCCCAATGCCCGGAAGAGGAGATCTGGTTGCTGTCACGGGTTCGGTCGGCGTGGTCCCCGCGCCGCGGAATCCCGGCGAATTCCATGCCCGGCAATGGATGGCTCTGCGCGGCGTGTGGTGTGAGGTCGAGGTGGCGTCGCCCGCGGATTTGCGAATTCTCAAACCTGCCGGCGAACTGAGCCTTGCCCGTATCGCGACGACCTCACGGCAATGGATGGAGGCCACGCTGAGGGAGGGAATTCAGACGGATCCCGTCATCAGCGATCTTCTCGCCGGCATGGTGCTCGGCGTCACGTCGGCCATTCCGGAGGAGCTGCAGGAACAGTTCCGCAACACGGGAACGTTCCATCTTTTTTCTGTCAGTGGACTTCATGTCGGGATGATCGCCGTGATTCTCTGGCAGGTCCTGCTGGTTGCCGGGACAGGGCGCCGTGTGGCCGTGGCGGTGATTATTCCCGCAGTGTTCTTTTATGCGCTGGTGACCGGGTGGAAACCATCCTCGGTGAGGGCGGCCACCATGACTGCGATCTTCCTGCTGAGTTTGGTGGCGGCGAGGCATCCGGTCCCGCTCAACTCGCTGTGCGCGGCGGGATTCCTCATTCTGGCCGGCTGGACGAACGAACTGTTTAATCCGGGGTTCCAGCTTTCATTCCTTGTGGTGATGGCAATCCTCCTTCTATCCGGGCCGCTCAGCCGCTGGATGAACGAGCGCCTGAGGCCGGACCCGTTCCTGCCGGAGCGCCTTTGGAACCGCCGGGAGAAGGCCGGGGCATGGTGTGGCGAATATGTGGGAGGCTCGGCCGCGGTCTCGGTGGCGGCTTGGGTCGGGTCGTTACCGTTGATCCTGATCTACTTTCATCTGGTGTCGTTTTCCGCACTCGTGGCAAATCTCGCGATTGTGCCGCTGGCTTTTTTGATCATGGCGACGGCGCTCATGGCGCTTGGAGGCGGTCTTGCATCGGGATTTCTGGCGGCCGTGTTCAACAATGCGAACTGGCTCTTCACGAAGGCTCTTCTGGTCATCGTTCAGGCGGCTTCGGCGCTCCCGGGTTCTTATTTTTATGTGACCTTGCCGGAACGCGCGGATGCGGTGGTGACGGTGTTTGATTTCGGCGCCGGAGGGGCGGCAGCGATCGAGGGGTCGGGGCGTCTGTGGTTTTTTGATACGGGCTCTTCCTTTTCCTGCCGTTCGGTCGTTCGCCCTTGGTTGCAAAGTCGCGGGCGGACCCTGCCGGATGGAGTTCTTATCTCGCACGGCGACGCAAGACATGCGGGCGGCGCTCTTGAGATGCTCGCAAAGGGAGAAAGGCTGCTTGTCGGAGACTCGCCTCTGAAGGACCGCTCCCCCACGCGCGCGCGGCTCCATGCCGAGCTCGCGAGACAGGGTTTTCCAAAAACATTTCTCCGTGCGGGGGATCGCTTCTCCCCTGCACTGGGAATGTCCATTGAGGTTCTCTTCCCGCCTTCCGGATGGGAGCGCAAAGAGGCGGACGACAAGACACTGGTGGTGAGATGGCATACCGGTGGCGTCCGGGTGCTCTTTCTTTCGGATGCCGGGCTGCCGACCCAGCAATGGTTGCTCAAGAATGCCAGAGAGGCCCTTGCGGCGGATGTTCTTGTCGTCGGACGCCACCGGTCGGGATTTCTGCCCGATCAGGATTTTCTCCGATCCGTCTCGCCGTCGCTTATCGTGGCCACCGTTGCATCCTTTCCCGCGAACGAGCCGATGGACGAAGTGTGGGCGGAAACCGTCGCGAAAGCGGGCATCCGGCTCTTCCGGCAGGACGAGTCCGGAGCAGTCCGCTTGGAGATCCGTCAGGGGAAAATCTTCGCCAAAGGCTACCTCAACGGCGCGACCTTCGAGGTTCCGCAGCAGATCACGCCGGTTCGATATGAACCGTCACGTCGCTCAGACGAAGACCGCCTGCCATCAGCACATCCTTCACCTGATGCGCGATGACATGTCCTTTCGTGACCGTCACCTCGCCGTTCACGCGGACGTGAAGATCGGCAATGAAGGTGAGACCGCTTTTACGAACGCGGCACTTCTCGACGTTCTCTACTCCCTCGACAGCCATGGCTGCCTGAATGACTCCGGAAATCACCGCCGGGGAGGCCTGCTCATCGAGAATCTCTCCAAGGCTGATCTTCAGCATTCGCAGGCCGTTGAACGCGATGATCGTGCAGGAGAAAAGGGCCGCCCAGTCGTCCGCTGCGACCCAAGCAGGCCCACCGACGAGGCTCAGGCTGATACCCACGAGCGCGGCGAGTGACGTCAACGCATCCGAACGGTGATGCCAGGCATCCGACTCGATCGCTGTGCTGGCCACCTCTTTTCCCCGCCGGCTCGCAACGCGGAAGAGTGTTTCCTTGGTGACCACCACGACGATCAACACGATCAGAGTGAATGGCGCCGGCGCCTGACGGTCGGGGCTTCCGAACAATATCTCGTTGATGCTGTTGATCGCGACCAGGACGCCGGCCGCCAGAAGGAGAAGCGCTCCAGCGATGCCGGCAAGGGATTCCATTTTTCCATGGCCATACGGATGGTCGGAATCCGGCGGCCGGCCGGCATAGACGAGCGCGCCCCAGATCAGCGAGGAACTCAGGACGTCGAGTGAGGACTCGAGGCCGTCCGCAATCAGGGCGTCCGAGTGTCCGAACCAGCCGGCGGCCAGCTTGACAAGGGCGAGCAGGGAATTAACCGCGACCCCCAGCGCCAGCACGCGGCGCCCGCGGGCGGCACGGTCGGCCAGCGAGTCCATCAGAAGTTCTGAAAGCTCATGACTCCGGCCACAGGGAAGAAGTCCGACGTCTCGGCGTCTTTCTTGAGGTAGGCCACGGATTTGTCTTTCTCAGCCGGAATCTTGAGCTCGCCCGGGCCGGACCAGCCCGACGGACGGTCGGTGACCACATAGGTGATATGGATGAGATCGCCGCTCCGAAGTCCGGAGGCCGTGCGATTGACGGTATTTACAAGGGCCATGAGGCGAACGTTCTGTCGTTCGGGCGCGTCGCCTGGCTCGACATCGACGCGAAGGATTTCGATCTCAAGGTACTCCGGTGCATTTTTTTGCATCGTCTCGTAGGCGGAGGGAGGCAGCTCCGCCAGGGCGATCGGAACGAAGAGAGCCAGAAGAAGTGCGGTGGCGAGGCGGGCGGACATTCGCGCAGTGTGGCCTTCCGCAGACGCCGGCATCAAATCAATTTTCCTTATCCCAGCGTTTGAGCGACTCGTCGTGCAGATGGCGTCGGCGGATCCGGCGTGAGAGGATTCCGTATTTCGGCCCGAAAAGGTAGGCGAGGAAAAACGCAACGCCGAGAACGAGCACGATGGCCGGGCCGGAGGGAATGTTGGCCCAGTAGGAGAGAAGGAGCCCGGCGATGGCCCCGAGCATTCCGATGGTCGCGCCGCCCCAGCTCATCACGCTGTAGGAATCGCTGAGGAGATACATGGTCGCGGCAGGGAGAATCAGGAGCCCCAGGGAAAGCAGGACGCCGACGGCCTGCAGCGAGGAGACCATGGTTAACACGATCAAGAGGATGAGAATACCAATAAGCAGCGTGACGGCGATTCCTTGGGTTTTGGCCACGGAGGCCTCGAACATCGCGAGAAGAAGGGGCCGTTGAAGGGCGACAAGCGCCAGCAGGGTGACGCAGCTGATGATATAGGTCGTCCAGAGGTCCGCGTCGCCGACGCCGAGGATATTGCCGAAGAGGAAGTGATCGAGGCTTACCTTCACGCCCGCGTACTTGATGATCGCGATGCCGACGGCGAAGGCGATGATGTAAAGCGAAGCAATCGCCGTCTCGTCCTTCACGCGCGAGCTGCTCGCGATGAGGTGTCCGCCGAGAGCGACGAACAGCGCCGCCAGAAGCCCGCCAAGAAGAAGCCCGCCGGGATTGAGCCCGACCACGATCGCCGCGAGGGCCAACCCCGGAAGCAGGGAGTGAGAGAGGGCGTCCGCCATCAACGCCAGGCGGCGCAGGACGACAAACGAGCCGAGAAATCCATTCGTGAAGCCGATCAGAACGCACGCCACCAGCGCTCGCTGCATGAACTCGAAGCGGAAAGGTTCGGTGAGCCAGTTCATTCGTGATGGTGGTGTCCGCTGAAGACGTGCGTGCCGAAGGCGCGGTCGAGATTCTCTTTGGTGAAGGCCGTGGCGACCGGTCCGCAGGCGACGAGTTCGCCATTGAGCAGAAGCACTTGATCGAAGAGGGTCTCCACGCTTTTCAGGTCGTGGTGGGAGGCGATCACGAGCTTGCCGGCCGCCTTGAGACGGCCGAGCGCTGCCCCGAAGGCATCGGATGCGTTGCGATCAAGTCCGGTGAATGGTTCGTCGAGCAGGTAGATCGCGGCCTGCTGGGCCCAGGCCCTTGCGAGAAAGGCCCTCTGCTGCTGGCCACCCGAAAGCGCCGCGATCTGCCGGTCCGCCAAATCCTCGAGGTCACAGATGTGGAGGGCTTCCTCGACTTGACGGGTGTCGGATTCTTGAAAACGGTTCCAGAGCCCGACCGACTGGTAGCGTCCCATCTCCACAAGGCCCCGGACGGTGATGGGAAAATCCCAGTCCACCCGCTCACGCTGGGGGACATACGCAACGGCAAGGGCCGCGTGCCGTTGGCCTCCGTCCTCAAGAACGATGCGGCCGGTTTCGATCGGGAGCAGTCCGGCAATCGCTTTGAGCAGTGTCGTCTTGCCGGCGCCGTTCGGACCGAGCAGGGCAACGCACGAGGAAAAATCGAGCCGGGCATTGAGGTGATGCACCGCCGGAATCCGGCTGTAGCTGACCGTGAGGTCCTCCATGAGAAGGCGGGGCATCATAAGGCGGGCGGGGTGACAACGTCTTCGATGGAGCCTTTTCCCCAGAGTGTCTGCTCTTTGAGAACTTCGCGGTCGCGCACGATCTCCACACGGAGGGCTTGCGGCGTGGAGGTGCCGGTCCATTCGGCGCGGACGAGCAGATCGTCCGGCGCCGAAGAATCCACTTCCCAGTCGGCATCCGCCGAGCCAGTGGCCTCTTTGGTATCAATGAGAGTCCTGTCCGGCAGGCTCACCTTGATCAGCGCGGGAGCGGACGACGTGACCCGGACTTTGAGAACCTCCCTTTTCGCAGCCGGGCGGGGATCCGGCGCTTCGACCGGCGGGGTATCGGACCGCGTAAGCAGCCACACGGGCACTCCGGCGAGGGCGAGAGCGAGGGCCATTAAGACAATTCTGAAAACGGGAGACCCGCGCATTTTTCTGGAAACTAAGGAGCCGGCGTCAGGAGCAAAAGCAAAACCTCGCTTCCACGCTGCTGCCCGGTTGATGGGACGCGTTACTTCAAGGCGCTGATGATCGTGCTCACATTATGCCTCATCATCCCATCGTAGGTTCCGGCGTCTTCGCTTCCCAGACCATCGGCGTAGAGCGTGCCTCCCAGCGAGGCGCCGGTTTCCTTGGTGATCTGCTGAAGGACTTTCGGATTTTCGATGTTTTCGGCAAAAATCGCCTTCACGCCGTCTGCTTTGATCTCCTCGATCAGCGCCCGGACCTTTTGGGACGAGGGTTGGTCAGCGGTGCTGATCCCTTGGACCGGGCGGACCGTGAATCCGTAGTCCGCGGCAAAATAGCCGAGCGCGTCATGGGAGGTGACGAGGATGCGACGGGCTTTCGGCAATGAGGAGATCTGAACGCGCACCCAGCGGGCGAGGTCATCGAGCTTCTCATCAAATGCCTTGGCATTTTTTTCGTAGGATTCCTTGCCGGCAGGGTCAATGGCGATGAGCTGTTTCTTGATCTCCGCCGTCGCGGCTTTGACGTTCCGGATGCTGTGCCACCAATGTGGATCAGCAATCTTGCCATCCGCGCCGTGCACATGCTCATGCGCATGGTCATGATCCTCCGTGCATGCGGATTCCTCGACGAACAGCGGCTTAACCACTTCGCCTGCGACGACGAACCTCGGACCCTTCCCGACGCTGGAGCGGAGCTTGTCCAGGTAGCTCTCAAAACCCAGCCCGCTCGCAAGAACCAACTGGGCTTCTGAAATCTTCCGGATGTCGCCCGGAGTCGGCTCATACAAATGAGGATCGGTTCCCGCCTTCACGATCTCCGTTATATCCACACGGTCGCCGCCTACATTCCGTGTGATGTCCGTTAGGACCGTGCTCAGCGAGGCCACCCGGACCGGCTCAGCCATCACGGCCGGCGACACAAGAAGGAGCGAAAGCAGGAGGATGGATGCGGTTTTCATGGGATCATTGATCGGTAGGAATTATCTGCAAGTCAATTGCAAATAATCTGATTCATTTGCATCGCAGCCCCGATGCGTTCAAGATATCCGGTTCACAAAACAAACTTTATGGCTGATTACGATCTCATTGTGGTAGGCGGCGGACCGGCGGGCTATGTCGGAGCGATCCGGGCAGGGCAACTTGGCAAGAAGGTTGCCTGCGTGGAGATGGACCGTGCCGGTGGCACCTGCCTCAACTGGGGTTGTATTCCGACAAAATCACTGCTTAAGAACGCGGAGGTTTACCAGATGCTGAGCCATCATGCCGCGGACTTCGGCATCAAGGTGGACGGGCTTTCCTTCGAGTGGGACAAAGTCATCGGCCGGAGCCGCAAGGTGGCGGACAAGCTGGCGGGCGGCATCGAGATGCTGTTTAAGAAAAACAAGGTCGACTACATCCGCGGCGTTGCCACGATTCCGAAGGCGGGTGTCGTTGAGGTGACCGACAAGGAAGGCAAGAAGACAGAATACAAGGGCTCGAAGATTCTCCTCGCGACCGGCGTTGTGGCCCGCGAAATGCCGGGCTTCCCTTTCAACGGGAAAAGCGTCATCGGCAGCAAGCAGGCCATGGTGCTGCCGGAGCAGCCTAAGGATATCATCATCATCGGAGCCGGTGCGATCGGCGTGGAGTTTGCCTATTTCTTCAACGCGTTCGGCACGAAGGTAACGATCGTCGAGATGCTTCCGAACATCCTTCCGGTTGAAGACACCGAGGTCAGCGCTGCGTTGGAGAAGTCCCTGACCAAACAGGGCATCAAGATCCTCACCGGCACCAAGGTTGAGAAAGCCGAGACCACGAACAAAGGCGTGCGCCTCACGGTCAGCGGCAAGGCCAACGAGACCATCGAAGCCGCCATCGCCCTCGTGGCGATTGGCGTCAGCCCCCTCATGCCCACCGGTGTTAAGATCGAGACCGATCCCAAAGGCTGGATCAAGACCGACGATAACTACGAGACCAACGTCAAAGGCATTTACGGCGCCGGTGATATCATCGGACCGCCCTGGCTTGCACACGTCGCCAGCTTCGAGGCCGTTCAAGCGGTCGAGGGCATGTTCGGCGTTGCGAAGCCCCGCAAGGTGAGCACGTTCCCGGGCTGCACGTATTGCCAGCCCCAGGTGGCCAGCGTCGGTCTTACGGAGCGCGCCGCCAAGGAAAAGGGTCTCAAATTCAAGGTCGGCAAGTTCCCGTTCATGGCCAGCGGAAAAGCGCTTGCGGTCGGCGAGAGCGACGGCTTTGTGAAGCTCCTTGTTGGTGAAAAGCATGGCGAGATCCTCGGTGCGCACATCATCGGAGCGGACGCCACGGAAATGATTGCCGAGCTCGGGCTCGCCATCAGCCTCGAAGCGACCTACGAGGAGATCATCTCCACGATCCACGCCCACCCGACGCTCAGCGAAGCTGTCCATGAGGCTGCGCACGCTTCACAGGGTCACGCGATCCACTTCTAACGACAGCCCATGCGGCAGGCTCTGCCTAATTCCTTTTTCCAGGGCCTGCCGCGGTTTGCCCGGTGATGAGTGATTACCTCCTCCTCGCGGCCACGTTCGTCTTCCTGCTGAGCACGGGCTACACGCTCTTCGCCTTCGGTGCGGGACGTTTCCGGCCGGGGCGGACCAATGTGGTTGCAGCGATCACCGGTTTCGCACTGCTCTCCGCGGACCTTTGGCAGCGCGGGCAGATCCAGCGGGGCTGCCCGATCAATACCCTCTTTGATGTTCTGGTTTTCATCAGCTGGTCCATGGTGCTGATCTACCTCGTGGTGGGTCCCGCCTACCGGCTCTCGTTGCTAGGGGCGTTCACCTCGGCCTTTGTGCTGGTGATCCTGCTGATTGCCCAGCTTGCGCCGCTGAACCGGACGGCGGCACCGCATCCCACCCGCGATCCATGGGTCGAGTTCCATGCGGCACTCTCGTTGATCGCTTACGGAGCGTTCGCCCTCGCTGCTCTCGCCGGGCTCATGTATCTGCTCCAGGACCGGGAGCTCAAAAAGCGGCGTGGCGGATCTCTTCTCTACAATCTTCCGCCTGTCACCGATCTCTCCGTGGCCAATGGCCGGCTTATCCTTCTCGGCTTCAGTCTTCTTACGGTGAGCTTCGCCGCCGGACTCGTCAGCGGCATGCCGGTGAATACTTTGAAATTTTATACTTCGGCCGTGATTTGGGGAGTCTACGGACTCATGCTCGCGGTGCGTCGCTTCGCTCACCTGTCGCCGAGGCGGTTTGCTCTCCTCTCGATGGCCGTCTTTCTCTTCGCGCTGCTGGCCCTGCCCGGCATCCAGTATCTCTCCACCGCGAAATGACGATTCTTTGCGCCGGCATTAATCACCGGAGTGCTCCGGTCGAGATCCGCGAGCGTTTCGCGGTGGGTTCGCACGAGGTGCCCACGACACTCGGCGATCTCCGCGCGATCGATGGCCTGGTCGGGGCCGTCATCGTCTCGACCTGCAATCGTGTCGAATTTTATGCCGCCAGCGTGTGCCCGATCCGCGTGCTTGACGGGCTCAAGGACTTCCTTCAGCGGCGCACGGGAGGTCTCGATGCTCCCCTCTATACCCACGAATCACCTCAGAGTGTCCGGCATCTTTTCCGGGTCGTCAGTGGCCTGGATTCGATGGTGCTTGGTGAGACCGAGATCCTTGGCCAGATGAAGCAGGCCTACGCCCTCGCCTCGGAGTGTGGCTGCACGAACCGGCATCTCAACAAGCTCTTCCAGCACGCGTTCCGCGTTGCCAAACAGGTTCGCAGTGAAACGCAGATCACGCGAGGTGCGACCTCGGTCGGTTCGGTGGCCGTCGAACTCGCGGGAAAAATCTTTGGCGATCTCTCCGGCCGCAAGGTGATGATCCTCGGCGCCGGTGATACCAGCGAACGCACGGCCAGGAGCCTCGTCTCCCGCGGGGTGCGGACCGTTATCGTTGCCAACCGGACGTTCGACCGCGCAGCCCATCTGGCAAACGAGATCGGCGGAATGGCCGTGCATTTCGAGCACTGGCATAACGCATTCGATGATGTGGACATCCTCATTTGTTCCACAGCCGCACCGCATCCGATCGTGACCCGCGAGAAACTCGAGCCGCTTCTCAAGCGTCGTGGCGGCCGGCCGCTTTTCATTATCGACCTCGCTGTCCCGCGTGATGTCGAGCCCTCGGTAAACGGATTGGAAGACGTCTACCTTTACGACATCGATTCCCTCGAACAGATCGTCCGGCAATCGCTCGATATCCGGAGGGCGGAGGTGGTCCGCTGCGAACGGATGATTGACGATCATGTCGGCGATTTTCTGCACTGGATGCGGCATCACAACGGAGGGCGTCCGTGAAACCACTGATCCTCGGGACCCGCGGCAGCGAATTGGCGCTCGTCCAAACCCGGGACGTTGCCGCGCGCTTGCGGTTGGCGCATCCGACGTTGGAACTGGAGGAGCGGATCATCAAAACGACCGGTGACCAACGGCTTGATGTGAGCCTGTCGGCGCCAGGATCGCTGGATAAAGGTCTCTTCACGAAGGAACTCGAGGAAGCCCTCTGGCGGTTGGAAGTCGACGCTGCAGTCCACAGCCTCAAGGACCTGCCCACGGAGCAGCCTCCCGGGCTTGTTGTCGGGGCCATCCTCAAGCGCGCGGACATGGCGGATTGCCTGGCATCGCGCCACGAAGGCGGATGGCAGGGGCTTCCGCAGGGGGCCTGCGTGGCGACCTCGAGCCTCAGGCGGAAAAATCAGATCCTTCTTCTCCGACCGGATCTCCGGATTGTGGAGATCCGTGGAAATGTTCCCACGCGGCTTCGCAAGGTCACGGCGGAGAATGGAATCGATGCCCTGGTGGTGGCGAGAGCGGCTATCGACCGGCTTGGCCATTCCATTGTGCCGGAGGGGATTTTTCTTTCCGTGATCGAGGAAATGCTCCCCGCTCCCGGTCAGGGCGCGGTTGCGGTGGAGTGCCGGGCCGACGATGTCGAGACGCTGGCGGCCCTGGCCGCAATCCATCACGAGGAGACCGCTGCGTGCGTGCGCGCCGAGCGGGAGCTTTTGCAAAGCCTTGGTGGTGGCTGCCACCTGCCTCTTGGCGCACGGGCGGAACTGGTCGATGGGAAAATTGTCCTTAAAGCCGCTCTTTTCGAGCCCGACGGCCCGCGGTGGCTCGCTCCTTGACGCGCGCCTGCCTGAGGGTGCACGGTTCTCACTCCCATGAATATTCTTGTGCGGCCCCGGCGAAACCGGCGAACAGACGGCATCCGACGTCTTGTCAGAGAAACCCACGTTCTGCCGGGTGATCTGATCTGGCCCCTTTTCGTTCAGTCAGGCGATCGCGATGAGGAAATCGGCTCGATGCCGGGCGTGAAGCGATTTTCGGTCAACTCTGCGGCGGCTGCTTGCGCTGGAGCCGCGGGTGAGGGGATCCGGGCGGTCGCTGTGTTTCCCTGTATCGCTCCCGAGTTAAAGGATCCGATGGGTCTCCACGGGGCCGATTCTTCGAATCTGCTTTTCCAGGCGGTGCGGGCGATTCGCGAAGCCGCTCCGGAGCTTGTCATCATCACGGACGTGGCCCTCGATCCCTACACAAGCCACGGCCACGATGGCATTCTCACCGAGAATGGTGCCACGGTGGACAACGACGCCACGGTCGAAGCCCTCTGCCGGCTCGCCGTCTGCGAGGCCGCAGCGGGGGCGGATATCGTTGCGCCCTCGGACATGATGGATGGCCGCGTGCGGGCGATCCGCGAGGCGCTCGATGCCGCAGGTCATTCCTCAACAGGCATTCTCTCCTATGCAGCAAAGTACGCGTCGGCATTCTACGGGCCGTTCCGTGATGCGGTCGGCAGCAAGATCGGCAAAGACGCGATCAGCAAGGCGACCTACCAGATGGATCCGGCAAACCGGCGGGAGGCTTTGAGGGAAATCGCCCTCGATGAGTCCGAAGGGGCTGATGCTGTCATGGTCAAACCGGCCGGCGCTTACCTGGACGTAATCCATGCCGTCCGGCAGGCGACGAACCTGCCGTTGGCCGCCTATCAGGTAAGCGGTGAGTTTGCCCAGATCCACGCGGCAGCCCGTCTCGGATGGCTCGACTACGAGCGCACGCGTGACGAATCCCTTGTGGCGATCAAGAGGGCCGGAGCGGACATGATTCTCACCTACTTCGCCCGCGAGATCGCGCGGCAGGGCGGTATCTGATCGTCAGGGGGCCTGGCTGCCGAGGAGCTTGGTAAAGTCCGGATCTTTGCGCCATTTGTCGAAGACCGGATCGGCCTCGAAGGCGTCGCGCGCCGGGCGTCCGCCGGTCTCGATGGCTTTTTGCACGGCGGTGAGGAGCAGATCCTTGCGGTTGTTTGCGGCCGCCGCTTGAGCGAGAAGGATCTGGTGTGCGACTTCGGTCGGCTCCGTTTTCACAAGGGCTTGGGCAGCGTCGAGCTGGATGTTCGTGATGGAGTGAGCTCCCGCGAGACGGGTGGCTGCCCGGAGGAAATTCATATCAGCCGTGAGGTGAGGGATCGCTTCTTTGAGGAACGCCGGCATCCGGTTGGTATCCTCGGCTTCGGCGTAGAGGAGGAGGATTTTCAGAGCGAGCTCGCCATCATCCGGTTTTTTCGCGAGCTCGGGCTTCAACTTTGCGAGTTCGTCGTCGATTTCCTGCCGACGCTCGGCAAATGCGCGGAGTCTCCAAAGCTGGACATTGTTCGGATCGTCCATCGTGGCCGTTTCCATGATCGCTTTGACTCCCTCGAGGTCTTCCCTCGCCCAGAGCATTGCGGTCATGGCATTCAGAGCATCCGGATTTCCGCTCCAGAGCGCCAGCGCCTGGCGGTAGGCGATCTCAGCCTCACGGTCCATTTTCCGGTGCCGGTAGAGGTTTCCTGTGGTCGAGCGCAGCTTCGAGAACGACCGCTGGGCATCGTAGTCACGGGAGAACTCCGGATCTTCAAGCAAGCGGGTCGCGTAATCCTGCCAGAACGTCATGTCCTTCGCGACGACGTCCTTGGGGAGTTCTTTGAGAGGTTCCTTCCGGATCTCGTAGATGAGGCCGTGGGGGATGGCGTGGTCGTAAGACCAAGTGAGAGGAAAGCTCTCCTCGACGAAGAAAGCATGCCGATCGCGGTTCTTCTCCCAGATCAGGCGGCTTACGACACTGTGTGGGAGCGCAGGGTCGATTTCCCCCTTCTCGGATTGCTTCTCGACCTCGGCTTTGATGGCCTCCTCCACTTCGGCTTCGGTGGGGAAATCGAGGTTCTTCGACGGATATTGCTCTCCGCGCCCGAGCCATTTCTCGAAGGAGTTCTTCGGAGCGGGCCTCTCGCTCGTGTAATGATCGCGCAGGTAGCGGCGGTAGAGCGGTTCCCCGACTCCGTTTTGTGTGATGATAAAGAGATCCCTCCGGTCGAAATCCGGATCCCTCTTCAGATGGGGCGGCTGGGTGCTTTCACCGAGGATCATGTAGGTTGGCACGAAGCGGCCGGGATCGGTCCCGCCCAGAACAACGCTGTCTCTTGGAAGATCCTTGAGCATGTCGTGGCCGAACTGCCAACCGAACCAGCGCCCCCGCTGGCTGCTGCCGTCGCAGTTCAGCCAAAGCGGCATCAACGGGAGCGCCAACAGAGCGAACCGTAGCGGGGCCAGACGGGGGAATCTCCGGAAGAACCATATCGCGCCACCGCACAGGCCGATCGCCGCGAGGATTCCAAAAATGAGATTCGTGTAGGTGTGGTAGGGCATCTGCAGCCACCATCCGGACCGGTCGATTCCGGCTCCGTCGGCCACCGGTTGAAGAAACGCTGCCAGAACGAAAGCGAACTCGAGAATGTAGATCCACGTCCGCCGGGCGACATCCGTCAGCCGGAAGATCACCAGAAGCGCAAGGAAGTAGCCAATCACTCCGAGCGGCGTGAAACTCCGACCGAGTTGCAGCCAGAAGAACCCCGCCCATTCCTGGAGTCGCGAAACCAGTGAACCTTTCCCGGGCTCCTCCGGGGCGGCATTCGAGGAAGGATCCCGGGGACCCGTCGTCCCCATCAAGCGGCCGAGAGACCGCAAACTCTGCTGGGAGAGGGCGCCGCTGTATTGAGAGCGGTTGAAGGAATAGTAAAATCCCTCCGGAGTCCGCGTGTAGGCCCAGTTCATCGGCGGATTCGTCGATGACGCCAGCGGCATATAGGCATAGGGCAGGAGGCCGATGGCGACCGCGTTAGGCAGTTACGCGAT
>CAZSMN010000018.1:0-22027 GCA_964607615.1 uncultured Chthoniobacterales bacterium
TGGCGACCTTGTCGAGCCACGCATAGCGGTCCATGAAGCGCTTCACGTCGTAGCAGGCCTTCGGAAGATTGTCGTCGGGGTTTGGAATGTGCAGCGTGCCATCCTCGGCCTGCCGCAGAATGTAGAGCTCGCACTCGATGCCGAGGTTGAACGTGAATCCCATCTTCTGCGCCTCGGCGAGTTGCTTTTTCAGGGCGACGCGGGTGTTCAGATCGTAAGGCTCGCCGTGAAACGAGTTGTCCGCAGGGAACCACATGACCTCCGGATTCCACGGCAGCTGCATCCCGCGCGTCAGATCCGGGACCGAGGCGATCTCGTCGTCGTTCGGGCTCTGTCCGAGGCCGTCGAGGGCGTAGCCGGTGTAGAGTTCCGAGCCGGCAGCGAAGTCGGCAAAGTGGCCGACCGGCACGACCTTGCCCTTGGGCACCCCGTGGATGTCGACGTAGGCGCCGATGCAGTATTTGACGCCTTTGGCTTCAAGATCCTTCTGTAACGCGGTGATTTCGGTGGTTGTCATAAAGCGGGCTTCCAGGGATGGGGCAGGGGCGGCTCCTCGGTCATCGCAGCCCGGACGCGGGCGCTGAGGTCCTCGACCATCATTTCAAAAAGCTTCCGCCCGTCGGCTTCGCTTGCGAGCGAGGGATATCCGGTAACGCCGTTCGTGCTGGTCCGGTTGACGGGATGGGCGAACTGCAGCGCGGGCGTGCGGTCCGGGTCATCGGCAGAACCCAAAAGCTCCGGACGCGCAAGTGACGGCCGGAGGGCGAGCATCAGCGAGGTCTCGGCACCATTGGCATGCCAGTCGTCGCCCTCCGCAAAGAAGACCTCCCGCACGCGCGGGCTGATCTCCGATGTGGCGATGAGCCCGACCATCAGGCTGTCATGTCGCGCCCGCAGAGCCTCCAGCGCGCAGCGCAGCGGGGCGAAGTTGGTCATGTGAGCATTCACCAGCAGGAGGCGGCGGACGCCGGAAGCCACCAGCCAGTCGCCGATGTCGCTGACGACCGAGATCAGCGTCTGCGGCGAAAGGGACAGCGTTCCGGGCCACCGCATCGAGTGGCCGAGCGAGCAGCCGTAGGAGAGAGGAGGCAGAAGGGGCACGCGCGTGAGGGCGGAAACACGTTCACACACGCTCCACGCGATCGTCGTATCAACGCCGGTGCCGAGGTGTGGACCGTGCTGCTCGGTCGCGCCGCACGGAAGAAGAACGGTATGGCCGGCGGTTTTGAGTACCTCGGGAATCTCCGGCCATGCAAGGCGCTCCCAGAGGATCGGTAGATCATTCGACATCGTCACCGATCATTGTGAGGCGCGTGATGGGAAGCTTCTCCTGGGCCTCCTCGGTCGGGGGATGGATCAGCTCGCCAAGGCGCGCGTAGGTATTGAGGAAGGGCTTCGAAACGAACTGCGTGCGGTCTCGCGGGCGCGGCACGGGATCCTCAATCATCTCCGCGATACGGCTCGGGTTTGTACCGAGAACGAGGATGCGATCGGAAAGATAGACGGCCTCGTCGAGGTCGTGCGTGATAAAGAGGATCGTCACGTCCACATTTCTCCAGATCTCGAGCAGGTAAGCCTGCATCTGGGCGCGCGTCTGGGCATCGAGGGCACCGAACGGTTCATCCATCAGGAGGATGCGCGGCCGGTTGGCGAGTGCGCGCGCGATGGCCACGCGCTGTTTCATGCCGCCCGAAAGCTGGTGCGGGTAGGAGTTTTCAAACTTCGAGAGCCCAATGAGCGAGATCCACTCGCGGGCTTCGCTTTCCGCCTCGTTGTTGGCCTTGCCCGCCATCTGGAGGCCGAACATCACATTCTTCTTCACCGTCAGCCACGGGAAGAGCGTGTAGCTTTGGAAGACCATACCCCGGTCGGGCCCCGGCCCGGACACCGCCTTGCCGTCGAGGAGAACCTCACCACCGGTCGGTGTATCGAGCCCGGCCAGGATGCGGATGAGAGTGGATTTGCCGCAGCCCGAGGGTCCCAGCACGCACATGAACTCGCGGCGGTAGACTTGGAACGAAATGCGATCAAGTGTCGTGTGAGTCACGCCATTCGAGGTGAAGGTTTTCGTGAGCCCTTTTACGTCCAGAATCACGGGGCGTTCGCGGAGCTTGGCGAAGCGGGCAGCAACGTCCGGGCTTTGCTCGAGGTAGGCGGTCGTCATGCGGTTTGGCGCCGTCCGGCGAGGAGGGTTTTCAGGAGCCCGGGTTTGTGGGTTTTCTGCCACGGGAAAATCCGGCGTCCGAGCACATCGAGGATGCGGTCCGTGGTGAAGCCGATGATCCCGATAATGATGATCGCGGCGAAGACATTGTCGTAGATGCGGTATTTCGCCTGCTGATTGATGAAGTAGGTGATGCCCGAGCTGGCGCCGATGTATTCGGCCACGATCAGGTACGTCCAGGCCCACCCGAGGAGGATGCGCATGTCGTTGTAAAGATCGACGGCGACGCCCGGGATCACGACCCGGAAGAGAAGCTGTGGCCGGCTGGCTCCCAGTGTCTGTGCGGCCTCGATGAGCGAGGTGTCGAGCTTGCGCGTCGTATTCGCGATGACGAGAACCTGCTGGAAGAAGGTGCCGATGAAAATAATGGCGATTTTCGGTGCGTCGTAGATGCCGAGCACGGCCACGGCGAGCGCTCCGAAGACCGGCGCCGGCATATAGCGGATAAAATCAACCGCCGGTTCGGTGAGGCGGGAAAAGGCCTTGAACGTGCCGCAAAGGATGCCGATGGGAACGCCGAAGAGGGAGCTCCAGAAAAATCCCCAGAAGATGATCTGGATGCTGTGCCAGAGGCTCTCATGAAACCATGGCTCGCCCTTGCGGCGGGGCGGGGTGGTGAAGCTTTTGTAGAGCGCTTGAACAACCTCGTGAGGCGCGGGGAGAAAGACCGGGTTGGCCGGTGTTCCCACCGCAAGCGGCTTTCCGGCGGCAGCCATCTTGGCGTTCTCCGCACGGAAGACCGCTTTTTCAACCAAGGTGTCGGGTTTGAAATACGGAACGCCGCCCGGCTCCGTGATGCGCATGAGCGGATGCCAGACAAACGGTACGTAGCTCACCACGGCCCACGCGATGAGCGGGATCAGAAACGACAGCCACACCAGCACCAGTTGGGTGGCGGGCGACAGGTCCCCGAACGGCGCAAAAAGCTTCCCTGGCTTTGACGCGTTCATGCTCCGTCCGGGATCCGTGTCGGATGACCTAAGGGATCAAAGGCCGTTCGTGATCGACGGATCGATGTAGTCCGCGATCGTCTGCGGCTTCTCGTAGACTTTGTTGTCCACGTTGAACTTGTCGACGATCTGGCTCGAGCCATAGATGGAATCCAGCCCCGGGCCTTCCGTGAACGCCTTCTTGGCCTCTGCGAGTGTCAGGATCTTTGTGCCTTCCACAAAGGCCTTGTATTCTTCCGGCGGCAGGTTCACGCGGGCCGACATGATCTTGATGGCATCGGCCTCGGTGGCGGGATCCTTGAGGTAATCCACAATTTTGTACCAGACCTTCGCGACCTTCGCCCAATCCTCGCCGCGCGCCGAAAGGCTGGCGGGATTCACGGCAAGGACGTCATAGATCAATCCGGGGACATTCTTGCTCGTGTAGACCGCCTTGGATCCCGGAACGGCTTTGAGGGCCTGGCCGGAATTCGGCTGCCAGGCGGCGATCGCATCGACGTCGCCGGAGGCAAAGGCCTTCGGGGTTTCGTGGGTCGGGACATTCACCAGAGTGACATCCGCCTCGGTGAGGCCGTTGGCCTCGAGCGCCTTGAGAACAAGGAGGTGGCCGACGAAGCCGACTTCCACGCCGATTTTTTTGCCCTTGAGGTCTTTGACGGACTCGATGCCGGGCTTGGCCACGATCATGTCGTTGCCGTTGCTGTAATCGTTAATGATGATCATCTTGCTGGGTGCGCCGGTCGCGCCGGTCACCAGAGCATCACCGTTGGTCATTGCCACGGCATCGACTTTTCCTGCGGCAAACGCCTCCATCGAGGGCACATACTCAAACCACTCGAACTGCACGTCGACGCCGGCCTCTTTGAACCAGCCTTTGTCGATTCCCACCTGCCAGGCCACCCAGCCCGGCCAGTCGCTGTAGGCGATCTTCAGCGGTTCCGCCTGCCCGGTCAGTGTCGCGCCCGCCATCACCGCAGCCGCCAATAGAGTTTTGATTTTCATCATCGGTTCTCCAAGTAGTATTAAGTTTTTGTTAAGTCGTAATAACGACGCGGATTAAGAAGCACGATCTGTGCCATGCTTTTTCTGAAGAGGTGATCACCCGTACGAGGGACGCGGGGACGGTGAGAACCCTGTCTGATGAGTGGCGAGGGCACCCGCCTTCACCCCCAATGCCCCTGAATTCTGCCCATCGCATCGCGAGCAGCGTTGCCGTCCTCTTCGTCGCGACGGCGGCCCTGCAGGGCGTGGATCCCGAACCGGCTCCGGAGGCACCTGCACCCGGGACCGTTCAGGTGTGGCTCACGACGAGCGATGGCACCAAAAGGCTCGCCCGGCAGCCGGATCTCACGTGGAGCACCGGCGTCGCGTCGGCGGCAACGAACGTGACCGTCAACGAAGCGGTGAAATTCCAGCAGATCGATGGTTTTGGCGCGACGATTCTGGATTCCTCGTTGTGGACTGCCGACCCGGCGGTGCGCGACGAGGTGATGAGGTTGCTCTTTTCGCGATCGAGCGGCATCGGACTCAGCACCATCCGCATTCCGATGGGGCTCGCGGGTTTGACCGGACCGAACCGCACCTACAACGACCTGCCGGCCGGCCAGACCGACCCGACGCTGTCGCAGTTTTCGATCGCCGGAGATCTGGAGTGGAAGCTTCCCATGATGCAGGAGGCGAAGCGCCTCAATCCGGAGCTCACGCTCATGGGCACGCCATGGAGCGCTCCGGCGTGGATGAAGGATTCCGGCTCCCTCGGCTACGGGAAGCTGAAGCCCGAGTATTACGGCATCTACGCACAATACTTTGCGAAGTGGCTCGACGCGTGGCGGGCGCAGGGCCTCGGGATCAGCGCTGTGACCATGCAGAACGAACCGCATTACGAACCGTATTGGTATCAGGGCATGCGCATGGAGCCGGCCGACCAGATCGACTTCGGGCTTCAACTCGGACCCGCGTTGCGGGATGCCGGACACTCAACGCGCCTTCTCACCTGGGACCATAACTGCGATGAGGTGAGCTATCCGATCGCTGTGATGGATGATCCGGTCGCGAGGAATTGGATCCACGGGGCGGCGTTCCATGCCTATGCGGGCACGACGTCGGATATCTACCAGTTCACCGACGAGCATCCCGACAAGGACGTCTATTTTACCGAGCAGACGGGGAGCTATCCGGGCCTCGGATTCGGCGGCTCCCTCGCCTGGCACGCGCGCAATATTTTTCTGGTGCCCTCACTGAATGGCGCTCGCACAAACCTCGTCTGGCAGCTTTCCCGCAGGATGGACGATGCCCTTGCCGGAGACCGTCCGTTCGTGCGCATTACGCCCGATGGCAAAGGCTACGAGCTGCATGGCGAATACTACGAAACCGGGCATTTCAGCAAATTCATCCGCAAAGGAGCGCGCCGGATCGAGACGAACAATGTCCGTGATGCGGTCACGCGCTACTTTAGTGGTCCGCTCCTTTACGCGGCCTATCAGAATCCCGACGGCTCCAAATCGTTGGTCGTGCTCAACGATTCCGGAGTCACGCAATCCTTCACGGTGGAAGATCTCGGAACCGCCGGGCGCCGGATCTCCTATTCCATGCCGGCCGGGGCGCTGGTGACCTTCGTATGGCGCGATGCGGTCGGCGGGAGCGGGCTGGCCGCGACCTATTTTGACAATGCCGACCTCACCGGGTTGACCGAGAAGCGGATTGATCCCGGTGTGGACTTCACATGGGCGTCCTCGACTTACAATGCCACACTCGACTTCACGTTTGCCGCCGAGGTGCCGATGCCTTCGCTCGGCCCTGTCGCCTTCAGTGCCCGCTGGGAAGGAACCGTCCTTCCGACAACGTCGGAGTCCTACACGTTCTTCACCACGACCAATGCCGGCGAGGGAGTCCGGCTCTGGGTCAATGGCCAGCTCCTCGTGGACCGCTGGTCCTCTCCGACGGCAACGGAATCCAGCGGCACGATTGCGCTTACCGCCAACCAGCCGGCAACGATCAAGATGGAGTATTTTAGCGCGGCGGCAACCGGCGGTGGCCGTATGGCGCTGTCGTGGTCGTCGCCGGGCATTTCCCGGCAGACAATCCCGCGGGCGCAGCTGCTCCCTCTGGTTGTGGCCACCGTGCCTCCCCCTCCGCTTGGGCTCACCGTGCGGGCTCCCGGCACGAGCGTTCAGTTGTCGTGGCGTCCTGCGCCCTCGGCGGTGACTTACACGGTCAAGCGGGCTGTTCTGCCTTCGACGTCCTTTACTACCGTGGCCAGTGGGCTTTCTTCGATGGCTTACACCGACGCCACGACCACAGCCGGCACGGGCTATACCTACACGGTGACGGCTGTGAATGCCCAGGGCGAGAGCGCGGCGGCCGCACCTCAAACGATCACTCCGCGCGGGAGCACGCTGACCAGCCCGTGGCTTCAGCAGGATATCGGCTCGGTCGGCACAGCCGGTGTCGGTGGAAATGCCGGTGATGGTGGCGGAACCGTCGTCCTTGGTGGAGCGGGCAACGATATCTGGGGAACGGCGGACTCGTTCCGGTTTGCCTATCTTCCCCTCAATGGAGACGGCTCGATCACCGCACGCGTCGTCGGGCACGAACGGACGGCCGACTGGGCGAAGATCGGCTTGATGATCCGTGAGTCGCTCGCCGCCAATTCGGCCTTCGCCGACGTCATGCTCACTCCATCCAACGGCATCGCCGTCCAATACCGGGCAAGCACCGGTGCCTCGGGGGCCGGAACCAATGTGTCCGGACTCTTCGCGCCCCGCTGGCTCAAACTCACCCGGTCCGGTTCGACCTTTACCGCATATCACTCGATCGATGGCGTCACCTGGATCCAGACGGCGGCACCTGTGACCGTTCCGATGGCAACGAGTGTTTACATCGGCCTCGCCGTCTGCTCGCAGAATACGTCGGCGCTCAACGTCGCGGAGTTTGACGGCATTTCCGCTCCCGGGCTTGCGCTGCCGCGTCCGTCCGCCCCGTCGTCGCTGGAGGCCCTGCCGGGCAATGCGAGTACCAATCTGAGTTGGCCGGCTGCCGCGTATGTAACGAGCTATCAGATCTCCCGCGCGCCTACTGCCGGAGGTCCTTACACGGTGATCGGGACGACAGGCGGACTGTCGTTCACGGATTCCACGGCTGCCAATGACACGACGTACTTTTATGTCGTCCGTGCCGCCAATTCTTCCGGCACCAGCGCGCCTTCGCCGGAGGCATCCGCAACTCCGAGGTCGAGCTACCTGCCGGCCGGATGGGTCAACCGGGACATTGGAACGATGGGGCTCGACAGTTCGATCAGTCTCACCTCGGGCGTCTACACGATACAGGCAGCAGGTGCGGGCGTGTGGGGAACGGCGGACGGTTTCAACTTCAGTTACCAATCCGCCTACGGCGATGGCACAATGACCGTGCGCGTGGACTCCCTCACCAATGTGCGTCCTGATGCCACCAAGGCGGGCCTGATGTTCCGATCCTCCACCGCTGCCAATGCCGCTTATGCCTACCTCGCGGTTACGCCCGGGAGCGGAGTGAAGTTTGAATACCGCTCTGCGACCGGGGCTTCCGCGGCATCCCAGGCGTCCCTCACCGGTGCCCCGCCCCGCTGGCTCCGTCTTCAGCGCTCGGGAACGATCCTTCGTGCCTTCAGCAGCACCGATGGGGCTACCTGGTCGCAGGTCGGGGCCGATCTTACGCTTGATTTCTCTGCGGACTCTCTGGCCGGGCTTGCGGTGGTTTCCAACAATACCTCGCTCCGCGCGACGGCCGTGCTTTCCCAGTTCTCAGTCACAGGCTTCGCCGGCCCGCTGACACCTGCCAACCTTGTGGCGACGAGTGGCCTGGATGGCGTGCGGCTGACGTGGAGTGCGGTCTCCAACGCGACCAGCTATCGTGTGAAGCGTATGGCAGCCGGTGAGCCGTCCTACACGTTGGTTGGCACGGTTGCCTCACCGGCCTTCCTGGACACCAGTGTGGCCAATCGGACAACCTACACTTACGTGGTAACGGCCGTGAATGCCGAAGGCGAGGGGGCACCTTCAAATCCTGTGACGGCGACGACCAATCTGGCTCCGCTGCCTTCGGCGTGGAGCGACTCTGACATCGGCACCGTCGGCCTGGCGGGCAGCGCGGATCATTCCTCGGGCGCTTTCACTGTGCGGGGCTCCGGCAACTCGCTCACCGGAACGAGCGACAGATTCAATGCCTGCCGGCTCACGCTGTCCGGCGCGGTGACGTTTACCGCCCGCGTGGCGGATGTCGGGTCTGTCAGCAGCACGGCGAAGGTCGGAATCATGCTGCGCGAGACCACGGCGGCGAATGCGCGCTTTGCCTATATCGGGATTTCGCCGGGCGGGGCCGTCGAGTTCCGCTACCGCACCAGCACGGGAGGCTCGGTGACCGTCGGAGCAAGCGCTGCCGGCCAATCGCTGCCGCGCTACCTCAGACTGGTCCGGAGCGGAAACCGTAACCGCACACTCACCGCCTACCACAGCGCCAATGGCACCACGTGGACCCAGCTGGGCAGCAGCGTGACGGTTTCGATGACCACGAGCGTCGTGGGGACGCTCGTCGTGTGTTCGATGGATACCACGAAGCTCCACACGGCCGTCTTCGATCAGGTCAGTGCCACGGGGCAAACGGCGGCGGCCGCACCATCGGGCCTCGCTGCCACCGGAACGCCCTCCGGCATTGATCTCGCATGGACAGCCTCTCCCTCGGCCAGCGGTTACCGCATCAAGCGCGCGACCTCGCCCGGCGGACCTTACGTGACCATCGCACAGCCGACGACGAATTCGTATTCGGATACCTCGGCGGCCAACCATGTCTCGTACTACTATGTCGTCACGTCGACGAATTCGTTCAGCGAGAGCACCGCGTCGGCCGAGGTGACCGCCATGCGCGACATGGTCACGTTGCCGCCAACCTGGACGAATGCGGACGTCGGTGCGCCGGGGCGCGCCGGCAGTGCGGACTATGCGGACCGCCTCTTCACCGTACGCGGGAGCGGTTCCGGGATCGGGGGCGCGTCGGACTCTTTCCAGTTCACCCATCAAAGCGCTGTCAGCAACGGGCAGGTCATCACCCGGGTCACCGGCTTTGACGCGACGGGGTCAGGAGCGCGGGCAGGGCTCATGTTCCGCGACTCGACTGCTGCGGACTCTCCTTATGTGATGCTGACCCTCACGCCCTCGGCCGGTGTCCGCTGGGAATATCGCACGACGTCCGGCGCGGCTGCGACGCTTGCGGCCACCGCATCGGGTTCCGCTCCGCTGTGGCTCAAAATCGTGCGCAGCGGGAATACGTTTACCGCCTTCACAGGATCGGACGGGGTGGTTTGGAGTCAGGTCGGGACCAGCATGAATGTTCCGCTTTCTTCCTCGGCGCTGTCCGGCCTTGTTTCTACCTCCGGCAGCCAGACGGCGCTGAATGAGGCGCGCTTTGACTCGGTGACCGGACCCAGAATTTATGCTGCGCCGTTTGCGACCACCGGGCTCTCATCCAGCCGGAATCCGGATTTCATCCTGAGCTGGGATGCAAATCCCGCTGCGACGAGCTATACGGTCAAACGTGCGTATTCGGCCGGCGGTCCCTACACCACCGTTGCCACCGGTCTCACGGGCACCACCTTTGCCGATCCCGATGCTGCCGGTTTCCCTGCCGGAGCGACCTATTATTATTCGGTCACGGCCGTGAACTTTTATGGAGAAAGCCCCGACTCGACACCGTTGGCGGCGGTTCCCTCGACTCCTGCGCTCAAAGTGCTTGTGCTGGGAAATTCGCAGGCGCTCAACGCAGCAGAGGCGGCATTTCCTCCGGCCGGGGTGGCCGACCAGCTTCGGCAGATCCTCAATGCCGATGCGGCGCTCGCGGGCACGAGCATCACCGTCACGGCTCAGGATCTCTACCAATCCAAATCCTATACTCAGACTTTTACGCAGACGCTGAGCAGCCGCACGCTGATGAGCGGCTACTTCTGGCCGCTGACCCGCGCCGCTACCACGGCACTGCTGGCGCAGGATTGGGACCATGTGGTCCTGATCGAGGATCCGTATGTGGCCTCGCGGTTCCCTGAGTATTCCTTCGAGGGGGTTCGTGCCATCGCCAGAGAAGTCCGCCAGGCGGGGGCGGAACCCTCGCTCGTCATGACGTGGACGAGCGCGGCCAATCCCGGGACGACAAACAATACGGCGAAATTCGCCGAGATGACTTACCGCGTCGGCGCGGCCACGGGCGTAACCGTGATCCCCGCCGGCTACGCCTGGAACAACCTCGCGTCGGGACTGAAAGGCACGGGCACCCGCCCGAACCTCCAAGGGAACTACCTCACTGCCGCGTCGGTTTATAGCCGGATCACCGGACGGAATGCCGCGACCTCCGCCTACGTGCCAGTGACGGTGGCGCAGGCGGACCGCGACACCCTGGGAGCGACGGCCCTTGCCGCCGTGCAAACCGCACCCGGGCAGACGCACTTTACCGGCAATTACACCGGCCCGACACACTTTGCCGCACCGCTGCTGAAAAAGCGGAGCTTCACGTATACCGATTTCAACTCGAGTACGGAGTGGGGCTACCGCGCCGGGCTTGAGGCCGTGCTGGGAGTTGCGCGGATGAATTGGACGCAGACCTTCTCCGGCTATCAAAGCCTGCCCACGACAGGTTTTGTCTACGACTTCGCGCAGACGAGGGATTACCTCGATGCGGATGCTGCGAAATGGCGCGTCTTTGGAACGTTTGATTATCAGGACGACTATGGTGCCGAGTCGATGATCGCAGGCATGGACCGCGCGATGTATACCGCGCCTCTCCCCGAGCAGGAGACCTCGGCTGCTAACATCACAGCGGCCCGTATCGCGGCCGGCACGTTCTTCGTTCCGGTGCGCGTTCTCTGGGCCCGCCTTTCGACCGAGCAACCGGGGATCGCGGCGCAGCCCGACGGTCACCATCTTTCCGACCAATACAATCAGGGCGTCGCGTCGATGATGTTTACCCTGCTCACCGGCCGATGCGGCGTTGGCAGCGAACCGGCGGACCCGGCTTCGACCGAGTGGAAGAACTGGTACTGCCGCAAGACGGGCTACGAGATCGCATGGCAATATGCCACGCTCCAGGAGCGCGTGCCCGGATTCGAAGTCCTCCCGGCTTCCGCTGCCGCGACTTCCGTGACACCGGGCACCTCCACGACGCTCACGGTCCGCTTCCTCTATCCGCCGACCGGAAATGTCACGGTCAGCATCGCTTCTGACAACGGAACCGCTGCAACGGTGACGCCCGCTTCATTGACGTTCACTCCGCAGAACTACAACGTCGCCCAGACGGTTACGGTCACCGGACTCGCCGGTGCGGCGGGATCCGAGAATTTCAACGTCACGGTTGCGACGACCTCGTCCGATGCCGTCTTTAACGGCCTCACGGATACCTGGTCCTATACCACCCTGCGTCCTGCGGCGGGCGTATGGTCATCTGACGCTTCGGGACTTTGGACCGATACCACGAAATGGACCGGCGGCCTTGTAGCCAATGGCACCGGCACGGCGGATTTCTCCACGATCGACATCACTGCTGACCGGACGGTAAGCCTTGATGCCGCGCTCAGCGTGGGGGGAATGATCTTCGGGGATACCTCGACGTCCAGTGCGGCGGGTTGGACGCTCAATAACAACGGCAACACGGGCAATGTTCTCACGCTCAGCGGGAGCACGCCGACGATCACAGTGAATGCTCTTGGCACGGGGAGGAATGCCACGATCAGCGCGGTGATTTCCGGCACCGCCGGTCTGACAAAAACAGGCAATGGGACTCTCGTGCTGGCGGGACTGAATACCTACACCGGCAATACCACGGTCCAAGCCGGAACACTCCAGCTGGCCACCGGTGGCCCGGTCGGTGCGCTTCGCGGAGCCCTGACAGCCAACGCCGGTAGCATCGTGCGGTCCACGGCGGGCAGTTCCTTCGGCTACACCGCTGGTGCCAAAGTCGACAGCCTGACCCTTAACGGTTCGTCGCTTCTCCACACAGCCAGTGGCGCGACGCTCACGCTGGCCAGCGTTGCGATCCAGCTCAATGGCGGCACGATGGACTCCACGGGGACGGCTGGTTTCGATTTCTATGACCTCACCGGAACCAACACATCTCTCACGACGGTTGCCAACGCGACGGCTTCCGTTCTTGCCGGGCAGGTCAACCTGCGTGCCGGCGACAACGACACCACGGGCACGGTTTTCACGGTGGCCGACGGCAGCGCGGCTGATGACCTTTTGATCAGTGCCGTGCTGGCCAATGGGTCCGCACAAGGCTCCGCTTCGGTCATCCAGAAATCCGGTCCCGGCCGCCTCGTGCTTTCCGGCAACAATACCTACAGCGGAGGCACGACCCTCAACGCGGGGACGCTTGTTGCCGCCAGCCCGACAGCCTTCGGGGCGAACAGCACCGTGACGTTCAATGCCGGATCCGGCCTGACATTGGAACTCGCAACAGCCAATGGCACGCTGACCAACACCTACACGCTCAATATGGGTTCGAACCGGTTCAATACCGTTTCCGTCAACCGCGTCACGCCGGGTCCGGCTGACTACTCCCTCGGCACGATGATGCTCGGAGCCTCCACGATGACGTTCCATCTGGGAGCCAACATCGCGGGCACCGGCATTGTCCGGCTTGCCGCGATCGATCTCTCAGCCGGCAACAACGACCGTCCGGTCATCGTGAATGGCAACGCCACAATCCGCATCGGCAGCGCGGCGATCGTTTCGAATCCGAATATCTCGAAACGCCTCCAACTCGATGGCACCTCGTCGGCCAACATGATCGGCCCGATTGCCAACGGTCCCGGCACCGGCATTCTCAGCCTCATCAAAGCGGGAGCGGGACGCTGGACGCTGACCGGAAACAATACCTACAACGGCACCACCACCGTGCAGGCCGGAGAACTGGTCGTAAACACGGCGACGCTGCCGGACGGGAGCGCCGTAAATCTCTCGACCGGCGGCACCCTGAATCTCGCTTTCAGTGGCTCGGACATCGTTGGCTCCCTCGTGATTGATGGCGTCACGCAGGCTACAGGCACCTGGGGCGGACTCACTTCCTCCGCTCCCAACCGCACGGCGCTCATCACGGGAAATGGCACGCTGACCGTTCTGGCACCATCCTATGCGGCGTGGCTCACGGCGAATGGTGCCGGGTCGGACCCCGCACTCATCGTGCCGACAGCCGATCCCGATGGTGACGGAATCACCAACCGTCTGGAGTGGGTGCTCAACGGAAATCCCCTGGTTGCCGGCACATCGATCCTCCCTCAGATGACCTTGGGCCCTGGCGCCTACACGTTTTCCTTCTCGCGAAATGTCGCGACCGTCGGCGTTGTGGATCTAAGAGCGGAATGGAGCACGGATCTCGCGAGCTGGAACGCCGTTCCGGTCGGCGCGACGACTTCGGGTCCGGACGCCGCCGGAGTGACAGTTACCGTGACGCCTGCCAGTGGTGCGCCCGACAGTATTCTGGTGACTCTTCCGATATCGGCCGCACCCGCCGGCCGCGTGTTTATCCGCCTGAAAGCGACAGCACCCTGAGCTTGCTGGCTACCGCGAAGGCCGACAGTTTGTATGCAATGCGCGCCAGTAGAATCACATCCCGGAAGAGCCGTCTTTTCGTGCGTTTTCTTTTTCTCGGTGTGTTGGTGTGTGTGGCGCTCGCCGTGATGGGCGACTTCACAGGTCTGGTATCGCACTGGCAGCCGGCTTGGAGTCTATGGTTCGGCCTGGGAGAAGAGAGAAACGTGCCGGCCGCATATTCCACCGTTCTTCTGGCGGTTCCGGCAGTCCTTCTTCTTTTGATTGCCTTCCGCGTCGGGCGCGATCGCTCGGAGCCGATTCTGCCATGGCTCTTGCTGGGTGCGGGATTTGCTGTAATGGCGGCGGATGAGTTCTTTGCGTTGCATGAGACCATAACCCTGCCGAGCGCCCGGCTCCTTGTTGCCTGCGGCTTTTCGCCCGGTCACTTCGGTCCGCTTGCGTTCGCCTGGGTCGTTCCCGGTCTCGGCCTCGTGGTGGTGCTGGGGCTGTTCTTCCGGAGATTCCTCGTCCGCCTTTCCCCGGCGACGAGAAACCGGTTTCTGGTTGCCGCCGGTGTTTATCTCTCGGGGGTGTTGGTGATGGAAATGATGGGGGGATGGTATTTTGAAACTATCGGAAAAATTGATGGCCGATATATGGCTTTCTCGCAAATCGAAGAGGCTCTGGAGATGTTAGGAATGGTCCTGTTTGTCCGGGCTCTGCTGCTCGAGATCCAACGTCGTGGCAGTATGGACCGGTCCGGTTCTTCTGCCGGTAGCGGGAGCTAACGCAGCACGGCGGCCCGGATCTGCGCGGCAAAACGGTTCCACCCGTATTTCTGCCGCACCGCTTCCGCATTCGCCACCGCCGCTTCGCCATAATCGGCCGGCCGGCGTGCGAGATCAACCGCCTCGGTAAGAGCTTCGTCCCACTCATGGGCTTTTACCAGCCGGCCGCTCCTTGGAGAGTCGATCGCCTTCTCAAAAACCGGAGTCGGTGAGGCGAGTGTCCATGTGCCCACAGCGGCCGCCTCGAAGTATTTGAGCTCACTTTTGCAGTTCGTGAAAAGATTGCTCTGCAGCGGGGCGATATTGATGTCCACCCCGGCGATCAGGGTTTGCAGGTTGACGAAATCCTGAAGAGGAAAGAACTCAATGCGATCGCGGTGGGCTTCCAAAGGGCCGAGAGCGTCGAGAAAGCCCACGATCCGCAGCCTGATACCCGTGTCGCTTTTCAGCAGGCGCGCCAGCGCGGGAGCGACGATTGCGAAGTCGTTGGCGTGGCTGGGTGTGCCGCTGAAATACCCGATCCGCGTCGTGCGATTGCGTTTCCAGCCCTTGGTCACCCGCTCTTCCAACAGGATGTCCGAGACATCGTGCTGAAGCTTGTTCAGGAAGTTTGGAACAATCGCCACTTCTCCTGGCACAACCTTCCGCATCTGTGTGGCCAGGTGGTCATTGGTCGTGATGCCGCCGTCGCACAATCTCGCCACCGCCTCGATCCGGCCAATGTGTGCGAACCACGTGTCCATAGCCAGATCGCTCCGTGTATCCTGTGCCAGGGTCTGCATGAGAAGATGCACATGCCGGGTGTCAAAAATCAGGTCGTCACAATCGAACAAAACCGGCACTCCGTGAGCCCTTGCTGCAGAGAGGAGCGCGGCAACCGGCGTGCTGTAGCGAACGCGGACCAGAACCAGGGCGCTCAGCTCTCGGATCCTCGGAATCAAAAATGGAATCTCATCGCGGGAAAACCAGGTGCCGGTCAGCGGGATCCGTTCATCGCCGGCCAGACCTTGAACCATGTTATAAACCCGGTAGCGGAACGTGCTCGTGTCGGGCCTTTCGTAGATCCACGCGACGCGTGCATGAGAAACAGCGAGCCGCGAGAGGCGGAGATCGAGGCTTTCCGACTCCCAGGGATCGCGATGAGGAAAGCAGGCGGGCGGGGTCGGATCCATGGACTGAGGATCAGCGGTGCGGGACCGCGGAATAGTGCCTCGCAAGAGACTCCACCACACCGGACAGGGTAAGGTTCCAGTCGCGCGGGATGCGATCCGTTTTGACATTCCATGCGCGCTGCGCGTCGTCGTTCGCAGCGGTCACGAGCGCCTCCAGACCGGCCACGAGCGAGGAAATCGTCGCCTCGGCAGTCAGGAGGTTCCTTGAGTAAAAGCTGAGGTCCGTCTTGTTGCCATGCCGGCAGGTGAGAACGGCGGCGCCGGCGGCAGCAAGATCGAGAGGCGGATACGAAGGATGGGGCGTATCCATCAGAACAAAACCCGCATCCACGCCAGCCACCACGTCTTGATAGGATTTCCAGCCCAGCCTCTCGAGCCGCTGAACGCGGACCGCACCGGGCAGCGTGAGGGCAGGGATGTGTGATCCCACAAAATAGACTTCCCATGCACCCGCTGCGAGAATCCCGTTCTCACAGGCCCGGGTGAGGGCTTCCAGCCCCAGCGCGAACAGATTGCGGGAGTGGTTCGGGCGCGCGTAGAAAAACAGTTTTCTCGGCTCATTCGCCGGTTTCCCGGCAGGGGTCGAACCGGGAAACGCGGGCTCGAACCAATCCGCCCGTGCGGCAAAATCCTCCAGCGGCTCGCTTCCAGATCCGAGCGCATCATAGAGCAGGCGGGAATTCACAACGAGCCGGAGGCCTGACGTGTTGAGAACATTGTGGCAGCGCCGTCGCCAGTCGCCGTAGGCATAGAACATGCGTTCGTCCTCCTGCAGTAGGTGGGCAAGATGATGTTGGGGAATCTGCGGGAGCAGGCACTCGGTCGTCCACCAGGAGGTGGTAAGAAACCGGTCCATCGGCGTGACGGGAAGTTCGGCTTCTCCGCTTACCGGTGCGTGCGCCAGTTCGAATTCGGTTTCAAGCGTGATGCGGTTTGCGGAGAGGATGGCCGATAAAGCGCCGGCATCCGGTGCGCTGGTGCGGGTCACGAGCCGAAGGCGGGCGCCCATCCGGTTCGCGGTGAGCGCTCCGAGGATCAGGGCTGTTCCGACTCCGCCGAACAGAGAGAACGAATCCACACTGTCGGTCACAATAGAGAGCCGGAGCGATTTTCCCTCTGCCGGAAACGTGGAGAGCGGATGCAGTGAGGACCAGTGCCTGCGGAGCCATTCGTGAGTGGATTCGACCGGTTCGTCGGGGTCGCTTGAAAGCCGGTCTCTGCTCCCCTCCTCGCGGCCGGCGGCAGCTATCGTGGCGGGCGCATCCTGCGCGGTGGCCGCGACGTCACCGGTCGCAGCTTTCAAGAGACGCCTGAGACGCGGCGTCCGGCTTTCCTCGGGGAACCGGTGCCACCGGCCGGTGGCCCGCCGGAACCACGAGCGTTGCCAGTGTTCAAAAGACTCAAGCGCCTTGGTCAGCGAATCGATCTCGGCATCGCGTTCCTGCAGCAGATCCTTGAGATCGGCGAGGAGAGTCTCCGGACGGCATTTCCAACCTTTTGCGACCAGCGAGGGATCTTCGCCCATGAGTTGTGCGAGAGATTTCAAGAATTCGGCGAGCCGTAGCTCGGTCTCCTTGATGGCGAGGCTTTTCTTCTCAAGAGCAGCGAACCGGTCGGAGGAGGTCTCCTGGTCCGGTGAACCCGGGGAATCCGTTTGCACGGGCTTGCCGACAAAAGCCTCAAGGCGCGCGAGTTTGCCGGCCGGGTCAGGAGCCAGGTTTGGATCAGCCATAAAAAGCCTGGGATGGCTGTCATTGCTGACCAGGTAGGCCAGCACGTCGGAAGCCCACCTCTCCTCGGAGCGGTGCGCCGGCGCGTCTCCGCCCTCAGATACCGAAGTGATGGTTTGTTGAGGATCCCGCAGCTGCAGCAAAAATCCCGGCTCGAACCCGCTGTGAGAAAAAATCTCCAGCCAGAATGGTAGGAGCACATCAATGCCGGGGCCTTCAAAAACCGGCACTCCCGTGCGCTCACTTGTCCGTTGAACAAGCTCGCATGCCCGTTCGGAGAAGGTCGCGCGCAGTTTGTCCAACCCGGCCGGAGTAAGCCTTGGATTATCTGTGGGCGGGAGGCCGAGAAAATCGAGCATCTCGGAGTTCAGCTTCGCCACATCGGCGTCGGTGCGGGAATCAATGCCCAGCCCGGTGAGGGCTGGCGCGATATCGCCGGAGCTGCTAATTCGTCCGCCCGGAAAGATGAGAACCCTACGTTGCGGAGGGATCATGCGGCGGCTGACCTCCTCAGGGAGATTGGTGCAAATCCAGTCGGGAAAGCAGGCGGATTCCTCATTGCTCGGCAAATACAAGGTTGGCCGGGAAGATAAAACAAGACCTCAGAATCAACGCGGAAAGATGATTGTCCGGTGGGCCGGGCTCCGGGCGGGGATTTGTTTCCCCGCGGCCGGGTGCTTTTGTTATCCTCCGGGCGTAATTTCCTTTCATGACCGAACCTGCCTTTGACATCGCGGTGGCGGCGGCCTCCTTTTTTGCGGGGATGATCGGCTCGATGATCGGCCTCGGCGGGGGAATCATCATCACGCCGTTGCTGGTGATCGGGTTCGGGATCGACATCCGTTATGCCATGGGAGCGGCGCTCTGTTCGGTGATTGCGACGTCGAGCGGGGCAGCCGCCGCTTACCTTCGCGATGGCCTTTCCAATCTGCGAATCGGGCTCTTCCTCTGCATGGCCACAACGGTCGGTGCCGTGGCCGGCGCGCTTGCGGCTTCGCACCTGAATGCGCCAACGCTCTCGGTGATCTTCGGCATTGTGCTCCTGGTGACCGTGGCCCTCTCGCTGAAGGGAAAAAAGGAGGCGGCGCTCGCGCCGGAGGATTCCGACCCGCTGGCGATCCGTCTGCGACTGCCTGATGAGGCGCCGCTGGACGGGCAACTTCGTTCCTACGGCGTGGCCGGCGTGGTGCCGGGGTTTCTGATGATGGTCGTTGCCGGCCTGCTCTCGGGCCTGCTGGGGATCGGATCCGGTGCGTTCAAGGTGGTGGCGATGGACCGCATGATGAAAATTCCGTTCAAAGTCACGACGGCGACGAGCAACTTCATGATCGGCGTAACGGCGGCGGCCAGCGTTGGGATTTATCTCAAAAAAGGCTATCTCGATCCCGCCCTTGTAGCCCCTGTTTGTCTTGGTGTTCTGGCCGGGGCATTCCTTGGCGCCCGCCTGATTTCGGTGGTGCCGGTCTCGCTGCTGCGGGCGGTTTTTCTCATCGCGGTTTCGATCATCGCCGTTCAAATGATTGCACGTGGAATGGGGGTGAACCTCGGATGAAAGATTCGCTCTCCCGTCTCCTCGCCAGCCTCATGCTGTGGACAACCTCTGTGTCGGCGGTGGTGATTCTGACCGGACTTGTCTGGTATCTCGCCTCGCACAGCGGCGATCTGCCCGGCGATCATCTTTTTTCCGGCGAGCCGCGCTATTTCCGGGATCCGGTCGAAATGGTCCGCCATGCGTGGGACTGGAAAGCCAATGGCGAACGCCGGAGCCTGATCATGGTCGGGGTCGTTCTTCTCCTCGCCGGTCCGGTGCTCCGTGTCGGGCTTGCAGGAATCGGTTATGCCCTTGGGCGCGACCGCCTGTATGCCGGCGTGAGCCTGTTTGTTCTGGTCGTTTTGCTGATCAGCTTTTTCTGGTGAAGGCGGGCTTTTTTTCTGCTCTGACGGGTCCGCTCCGCATCCCGGTCTTTCGTGCGCTCTGGATCGCCACGGTGGTATCAAATCTCGGAACGCTCATGCATGCGGTCGGAGCCGCATGGCTGATGACCTCGATGACCGACTCGCCGTTTCTGGTCGGCATGGTGCCGGCGGCCGTGTTCCTGCCGACCTTTCTCGTTGGCCTGTGGGGCGGCGTGCTGGCGGATCAATTCGACCGCAGGAAAATTCTGATCTGCACGCAGTCGGCGATGATGTTCGCCGCCGCCGCCCTCGGCGGCCTGACCTTGAGCGGGCACATGTCGCCGCCGTTGCTCATCGCGCTGACCTTCTGCATCGGCACCGCGAGCTCGCTCAATCTGCCCGCATGGCAATCGCAGATTCAGGATATTGTTCCATCCGGTCAGGTTGCCGCGGCGGTGTCGCTGAACAGCATGAGTTTCAATGCCGCGCGGGCGGTCGGGCCGGCGGTGGGGGGCTTGCTGGTCGCGGCCTTAGGGCCGGCGATCGTCTTTCTCCTCAATGCCGGCTCTTATCTCGGCACTGTCTTTGTTCTCCTGCGCTGGGAGAAGCCTGTGGTCGAGATCCGGCAGCGCGATCTGCGGCATGTGATGCTTGAGGGCGTGAGGTATGCGCTGCGGGCTCCGGTGATGCGGGCTCCGCTTGTTCGGGTGAGTGTCTTTTCGTTCGGAACCAGCGCGATCTGGGCTGTCCTTCCGTTGCTGGCAAGGGATTCGCTCGGGTTGGGAGCCGGAGGTTATGGCACGCTGCTGGCAGCCTTCGGGCTCGGGTCGCTCACGATCGGCAGCCTTGTGCCCGGGCTGCGGAAAATCTGGAGGGCCGATCAGCTGGTTGCCGTGTCGGTGGCGGTCCTGGGAGCGGCGGTCTTTCTTGTCGCCGTGGTGAAGAGCTATCCGGTTTTGCTGATCGTCCTTTTTTTCGGCGGTGTGGCCTGGGTCGGTGCCATGGTGCAGTTCAACGTGACGCTCCAAACGTCCGTTCCGGCGGAACTTCGCGGCCGGGCGATGTCGTTTTATCTCTTCTGCTTCCAGGGTGCCATGGGCCTCGGCAGCGCCTTCAACGGATGGGTGGCCGGCCATGTCGGCATCCCGCATGCGCTCATCCTCTCAAGCCTGATCGTCCTGTCCGGCCTGGTGCTGGCATGGTTTTTCCCTTTGCCTCAGGAGGGAGCCGGTGGAACCGGAAAAATTTAATCCTCGCGATGGTCGTCCGCGCGTTCCTCGAAACGCGTGAATTCTTCGAGGAAGGTCAGCGCAACATCGCCCGTCGGGCCATTTCGCTGCTTGGCGATGATGAGCGTCGCATTGCCGGCGGCCTCTTTCTTTGCCTCCTCGTCCTCGGCGTAATACTTGTCGCGGATGAGGAGTCCGACGACGTCGGCATCCTGCTCGATGGTTCCGGATTCACGAAGATCGCTCAGGCGCGGCCGGCCCTTGGATTCGCCGGTGCGCTGCTCCGGATTACGGTTGAGCTGGGCGAGAACGATGACTGGAATTTTCAGCTCCTTCGCCATGGCTTTGACGCCGTAGGAAATTTCCTGAATTTCGATCTGACGGTTGTCCTGCGCACGGCGGGAGGGCGAACGCAGGAGCTGGAGGTAGTCGATCACCACCAGCTCGATCCCTTCGCGATCGCGCATCCGTCGCGCCTTGGCCCGCAGCTCGAGAATCGTGAGGCCGGGCGTGTCATCGACGAAAATTTTCGCCTTGGTAAGGACCGTCGCCGCCGCGCCGATGTTGCCCATCTCCTGCTTGCCGATGAAGCCATCGCGGAGGTTCCGGGAGTTGACGCGGGCGCGTGAGCAAAGGAGACGCTGGACAAGCTGCTGGGCGCTCATTTCCAGACTGAAAACGGCCACCGGTTTGTTGGCATCGAGCGCCACGTGCTCGGCGATATTCATCGCAAGGGCAGTTTTTCCCATGGAGGGACGTGCCGCGATGACGAACATTTCGCCCGGGTGCAGGCCGCTTGTCATCCGGTCGAGCGCGCCGAATCCGGTCGAGAGCCCGGTGATGCCGCCTTTGTTCTTGATGAGTTGCTCGATGCTGGTGATCGCCTCGTTCACCATATCCTTCATGGTGGGCATCGAGCCCTTGAAGCGTTCGTTCCCGATCGCCAGCACGCGCTGCTCGACCTCGCCCAGGAGCGACTCGACATCTCCCTGCTCTTCGTAGGAGCGCGCACCATACTCCGTGCAGACCGAAATCACCTGCCGCAGGAGGTGCTTTTCCCGCAGAATCTCGCGGTAGTAATCCGCATTTGTCGCTGTGGGAACAAAATCAATAAGTTCCGTCACCGCCGCCGCTCCGCCGGCTTCCTCCAGTTGCTTCCGGTCGGCCAGCGTCTGCGTAAGTGCGATCAGATCAATCGGCTTTCCCGTATTGCGCATCTCGACGAGGGTTTCGAAAACCCGTTGATGCGCAGGGAGATGGAAATGCGAGGCGTCGATGGACGCGATGCAGTCGTCAAGGACGGACGTCGAGAGAAGCATCGATGCGAGAAGACCTTTCTCAGCATCAAGGCTTTGCGGCAGGGACCTGTGAATATCAGGTAAATAACTGCCGGCTTTTTGAGAATAATCAGCCCGTTTGGGCTTCGCTTTTCCCCCTGGTGTCCCGTTGGATCCAACGGGCTTCTCCTCGGCAGAAGCGGGAGAGCCTGATGGC
>CAZSMN010000019.1:0-21874 GCA_964607615.1 uncultured Chthoniobacterales bacterium
TGCGCGACTACGAGACGGCCGAGATCGCCATCCGCGCCGCCCTCACCGGCCACCTGGTCTTCAGCACGCTGCACACGAACGATGCCGTCGGCGGCATCACCCGCCTGCTCGACATGAACATCGAGCCGTTTCTCGTCGGCTCCTCGGTGCGCGCCTTTATCGCCCAGCGCCTCGTGCGCCGGCTTTGCCCGCACTGCTCCCAACCCGCCTCGTTCAAACCGGAGGAGCTCGCTGAAATGGGCTTCCCCATCGAGCACATGGACAAAATCCGCCGCCCGGTCGGCTGCGAACGCTGCCGCCAGACCGGTTACGCCGGCCGCACCGCGCTCTTCGAGATCTGCCTCATGACCGCCCGCATCCAGGAGCTCATCCAGCGCCGCGCCACCGGCCCTGAACTCCGCGAGGTCGCCATGCGCGAAGGCATGATCCCCCTCCGCAAAGACGGCTGGCAGAAAGTCGTCGACGGCGTCACCTCAATCGAAGAGGTCCTGCGCGTCACGACCAGCGAACTGGAAGTGCTGGACGAATAACCGCTCCGCCGGACTCATGCCAGGGCCCGGCCACCAACGACAACACAAGAATGTGCCACGTATGTTTTGAACCAGAAGTGTTGCCTATGTATTGGCTGCGCCGCTGCTCTTCTATCTCCCGCTGAATCCTGCCTACTGAATCCTGTAAATTCTGTTAATCCTGTCTAAACTCTTTCCTTTCTTCACCCTCCTCTTTCCTAATTCCTCATTAAGAATTCATAATTTCCAAATGTCCCCCGGCTACTTTCCCGTTCTTTTCTGGAGCCTTCTGATCCTCCTCAGCTTCTGGGGCTACGGCGAAGCCCTGCGCCGCTGGGTCAACCGCAAGGAATTTGAAGATCTCGGCTGGGGATTGACCTGCGCATGGGGCATGGCGGTCATGATTCTTCTCGCCGGTGCTCTGATGCCGTTCGCGCAGGCGAAGGCGGCGAACCTGGTGGTGATCCTGCTGTTCGGTGCGGGAGCGTTTGTTTTCTTTGCCGCAGAGCGGCTTCTCGCAACGGCCAAGACCAAAAAGAAAGGGGGCACAACACCGGCGCGGACTCCGGTTTACTACGCGATAGCTTATCTACTTGCCGCGCTGGCCTTCGCGTCGTCGATCGCATGGATGAACCACATCGACCCGAATGATGATCTGGTGTGCTACCTCATGCTGCCCGAAAAGCTTCTCGCTACCGGAACGCTCATCGAGCCATTCAGCTTCCAACGCGCAGGCACCTTCGGCGGCCAGGCCATCCTGCAAGCCTATGTGATGGTCGTCGGCAGTGAGGTCAATGGACATGTTCCCGATCGCGGATTGGCGATGGTGGTGATTTTCGGAATGTTGCTGGGCGCCCTGCGCGGCGTTCGCGGGCAATATGCCTTCGGCGGTTTTATCCTTCTGTTCGCCTTCTGGTTTATTCCGGTGCCCCGCATCAGCACGAACGGCGCAATGACCGGAGGATGCATGCTCCTCGCCCTGTTGGACGCCCTGGCAAGGCTGCGCACGGCTGAGCCTGCCGGCGGGTGGAGGCGGTTTCTTCCCGCCGCACTCGTGGCGGCTGGCGCCTGCAGTATCCGGCCGACGTATTCGCTGGTCATCGCCGTGATCTTCGCGTTCTTCGCGATGGCTTCCGTCGTCCCTCCTCTAAAGAACATTGCTGGAGCAATTCGCCTGCCTGCACTCTTCGCGATCGGCGGTCTCTGCACGGTTGCCCTGATTCCGCTGATGGTTGCGCTCTACCAGTCGAACGGCACTCCGTTAATCCCGCCCATCAGTGGATACGTGTCCAAAGCCTTCCAAACCTACGACCACCCCGGTTTGTTCGAGAATGTCGCTGCTCTCTGGGCATTTGTTGTGACACCCCAGACACTCGGACTTCTCCTGTTGATGGGCCTTGCGGCGTTCCTCCCCGGTGCTCCTGAACGCAAACTGGTGCTTGCGGCCATCGCCGTCGGATGTGCGATTATCGTGATCCGTTTCGGTGCCCTGGCTTACCTTGATCTCTACCGCTACGTCTTCCCGATCGTCTTCCCGATTGCGCTCTGGTTTCTTGCCAGGAATCTCCGGAAAGAATCGGAAGATCATGGCGGGGACCATCGGATCCACACCACAACGGCGGCCGTTTTCGGAGCTGTCGCCTTCCTGACCGTTCTCAACCTTCCGCAGGCTCCGGCTGAACTGAACGCCCAGTTCGCCTCGCTGAGACAGCAGATGACGGAACCTCGCACCTTCCTGGATCCGCGCCTGAAGCAGGCCTATCAGGAGATTCAAGCGGTGGTCCCTCCCGGAGAAAAGATTCTCACCATGGTCGATGCCAGTTACCTGCTCGACTACCGAAGGAATCCGATGTTTTCCATCAATGCCGTCGGAGGCTCGAGCCCCCCGCCCGGCCTTCCTTTCGGCAAAGGACCGGAAGCGCTCTCGGACTATCTCAAAGGGCTTGGAATCCGCTATGTGCTGGCGGTGGACTTCAACAACGCCGTCCTCCTCTACACAAGAAAGCTGTGGACAGAGCGTACGCGACCGGAATGGTTTTATCCCCAGCTCTGGCGGCCGAGGTTTCTCGACGTGATGGACAGCATCGATTCGTTCGATCGCGAGGGAAAAGTAAAGGCGCGCGCGGCCAACCTGCGGCTTATTGATCTCGGAGCGTCTTGACCGGCAGACGTCACGGAGTCTTGCTCAGCGACCGCAACTGTTCACTATTTCTGATACTGTCGGAAAGGAGCGCATCGACCGTCGGCAGAGGCTCACACTCCACAATCATCTGGTAGGCAAACCAGGAAGGCAGCGCTCGTGCGAAAAGCAGATGCAGCTTCGTCAAAAACCTCGGAAGCGGCGTTGAACCCAGCGCGAGTTCGTATGGCGGCGGCGTGAAACGCCAGGAGAGGATCTTAAACCCGCAGTCGGTAAGAAGCTCGCTGAGAGATTTCCGCGTAAAGAGGAAGGCGTGCGTGTCATCCAATATTCCTCGCCTCCCGTAGTTCAGTCGTCCGAAAAAGAAGAAGACCGCCCTCAAAGGCAGAAAGGCCGTGTTCGGGACGGAGATCAGCACGCGGGACGTCACCTTTTGCTCATCGCGGAGCGCATCAAGCAAACGCGTCTGCTGCGCGCGGGGCAGGTGCTCGATGATATCGAGCATCAAGATGCAATCGAACACCCCGAGACCGGTGGGCACGTCCTTGGAGAGATCCATTGTGATCGAGGGATGGCTGACAGCGGGAGATTCACGGAAATACTGGTCAACGATCGTCACCAGACACTGCTTCCGGTCACGGAGCTCATCGGCCATCCATGCGTTTCCTCCTCCCAGATCTAGAACGTTGGCGCCCTCCGACACCATCTCCAGTGCCTGGCAGTGAGAGGAGCCCGCCATGCCGAGCTTGGACTCATAACGCGTCTGCGGCGGCGCGATATCAAAACGCCGGCAGTAAAAGATCCCCTTCTGCGTCAACCAATCCCGCACGCAGCTCTTGAGACAGTCGAAAAAATACTTCCACCCATTCACATGGCAGATCTCATCGCCATAGCGGGTCGGAATCGGGATCTCATGAAACTGCGCACCGCTCCGGTGACATTGAATCAGAATGTCCGTATCAAAGTGAAAATCGTTGCTGTTGAGCGCAAAAGGGATCTTGCCGAGGTGCTCGACCCGATAAGCGCGGAGGCCGGTATGAAACTCGCTAAGGTCCATGCCCAGAATGCGGTTCTCAAGCCAGGTCAGCACCTGATTACCGATCCATTTGTAAAAGGGCATCCCGCCCTTGATGGCATCCTGCTTCTTCAGCATTCGCGAACCAAGAACCACGTCCGCACCGGCAGCGGCGATCGGCTCCAGCATCTCCGGAATCAACTCCGGCGCATACTGCCCGTCCCCGTGGATGAGCACGACGGACCCGAATCCCTTCTCGATCGCATACTGGTAGCCGAGCTTCTGGTTCCCCCCGTAACCAAGGTTCACCGGATTCTTCAGCACCACGACCGGAACCGGACAACCCTCAGCTGCCGCGCAGGCGGCCGTATACGTGCCATCCGGCGACGCGTCATCAATCAGCAAGATCTCCGTCCCTGCCGGAAGCCGCCCGTACGGAATACGCCGGAACACCGAAGCAATGTGCCGCTCCGCGTTGTAGGCGACGATGAAGATGAGGGATTTCACAGTGGGGATTCCCTCGATTCGAGCCCCTCATTTTCGTTACCCGAAAAGACTGGGCGAAGCACCTTCACGAAGCCCCGGGAAACCGACAGAAAAATGCGGCTCCTGATGGGAGCAGGGAAGTATCCGGGGTAATCCATTTGCAGAGGCTGCCAGCGTAGCGAAGCCGGGCGAGTATGACAATCGCAGGTAGATGGAGCAAAAAAACCACCGCTGAAAATGTGCGGAAGGGTCTCGCTACGAAAACTAATACGTATGTGGAGCTCCGCGCACTGGTGTTGGTTGGCGTGCAGAAAAAACCGGACTTTGGTGTCCCCGCCCGATTCAGCTGTGTGAAGCGATCGTTTCACCCAAAGCTCAAACTGGCTTTTGAGGGAATCAAAGGCGGATCGCGTTTGAACTCCTCTGAAATGGCGCCCGGATAAAATTCTCACAGATAGGCGATAGAGATTACTTCTCCGACGTAAAGAGGACGCCAAACGGCGTATTCTGGCCATTGGGACCCATGCCGAGCCTCGTCAGTAACTGCGTCAGAAACTGCTGGTTACCGGGCGTGATCAGCGAGGGGTGGACGACAACCGCCTGAGGCGCCTCGGCAGGAGAGAGCAAGGACAACGATTCCGTGAGGGACGCTTCCGGCGTAGGATTGGTCGAGGGAAGCATGATTCCCTTCCGCTCCGCGTAATAGAGGGGGATAGGGTTCCAGTCGTTTCCGAGAATCAAGACGGTCCGGCCGGGTGAAACAGCAAGCTGGACGGGAATCGTCCATGATTCTGTGAGGGCGTCCCGGGCTGGGAGGGATTGGAGAATCGGGTGAAACTTTGTTTTCCATTGCGAGAGGCCTGAGAAAACAAAAACACCGCCGAGAACAAGGCAGGCAGGCAGGGTCGCCTGCTTGAGCCACGTTGTTCGGGAGAGCGTGTGCAATGCGACTGCCAACGACAGAATCAGCCAGACGCCGTTCGCATACCAGTAGTAGCTATGCTCGAAATACAGATTCGTGAAAACCACCGGACCGCTGAGAAACCCCGCAACCAAAGCTCCCAAGAGAAGAGCCTTCCGGCGATCAGCAAGTGCAGCCGCTATGAGGAGAAAAGGCGCGAGCAGAACCAGAGGGCCCGGAAGCAATTGATCGGTGATGTGCCTTCCGATGACTTGCCAGGTTTCGCGAGAGGTTTTTTGCTCCCATGAGCCATAGTTCCATGCCGACTGATGTGGGGAATTCGCCATGAGCATCTCGCGGGCGAAGGGGTTTTGCTTTTTCTGGGCGTCACCGTAGCTCAGCCACATCTTCGCCGGCAGAACGGGAAGCAGGAGAGCACAGAGGGCGATGGCTGGATATCGGGCGTCTGCCAGCCTCGGGCGACCGATAAGGACGATGATTAAAAGGACTCCCGTGCCTGCCGCGACCGACCAAGTAGTGGCTTTGACCATCGCTGCGAGGATGCCGAAGAAGACGGCTGGCACGGTCAGGAGAACGTTGTATCGAACAACCGAGCGAACAGCCAAGGCCACCATCATCAGAGCAAAAAAGAGGCCGGTGGACTCGATCAGGAAGGTGGGCGTCCAGAAGAGATAAAGAGGGCTTAGGAGGAACAGAGGGAGGCACGTAAGAGTCGCTGCACGACCGAGACCAAAGTCCTTTAAAAGCATACCCACCGGGACCAGGCAAAAAAGCCAGAAGAGTATCGAGATTGCCTTGCCCGAGACATCCAGTGGCCAGTCGGACAGATTCTGCCATCGGGCTGTGACCCATTGATAGACAGGAAGCTCCATTGGGATTGACCACGGCTTCCCCAAGACAGGAGTAACATAGTCGAAAAAAAGGGCCGGATCCCGGACCATGTAGTAGGTCGACATAGCCGTTTGCGTTTGGCGAAAGGCATGCGGACCCAGAAGCGGCTTGTCGATCTCCCGGCTCATGGCCCAAAGAGAAACAACCACTGAAGCAGATAAAAGAAGTGCCGCCGTCAGCAATAGCAGCCTGCAATTCCTATCCGGCCCCTTTGGGTGCGTCGGATTCATATTGCCGGTGCAGCAATGATCATGGGCGGGGAGAGAAGAGAATTTTCCGTGATCATTATTAACCATAGGTTGATAGGGCTTGGGATAAATTTCGGAAAGAGAGAAACGTTACTCTCTCTACTGCAGCCAACATGGCGTAGGCACACAGCAGCGATCTAGCTGCACAAAAATGGTTCGAGATTAAATGAAAGCAGCCGTGCCATGTTCTCTTCCGCGAGGGGGGGCGCTAACTGTCGGGTCGGCGCATTCCACGACCGGACTCCCCTGCTTCCGCCTGTGGCGCGGAAGGATGCGGCAGGACACCTAACGGAGCCATTCACAGCCAGAGAGGAGAGTCCCTTCGAGAGATTCCACCACAGGATCGAGAAGACCTCCCACAGGTCAGAATTGTCTTCCCCTCCTTCATGTTCTTCATGGTGAAAATTTCCGGAACAGGACGGGGTTGCCCGTGGCTGCCATAAAGAACTTCCCAGGAGCGGGCTTTCGGGCGTGGAATGGCGGGATGCCCGATATTCCCGACGTTCTGAAAACTCTGGTGGCGATTGTGGTGCTCATCAACCCGTTCGAAGGGATTCCGCTTTTTCTTGCGAAGACGGCTGCGATGGACCGGGGCGCACGGGTGGCGGTTGCTTTGAAGGCGTCACTGACAGTGGCGGCGCTTCTGATCGGGGCGCTCTTTTGCGGCAAGGCGATTCTTTACTGGTTCGGAATCGAAATCGCGACGTTCACCGTGGCGGGCGGGCTGATCATCCTGCTGATCGCGCTGAAGATGGTGCTCGGGCCCGTGAAGGCGGATGACAGCGGACCGGAGAGCGGCGATATTTCCATCGTTCCTCTCGGGACCCCGCTGCTGGCGGGACCGGGGCCGATCAGCAGCGTGATTGTTTATTCGGGCAAGGGAATCAGTGGTGCGGGTCCGATGTGGGTGAGCGATCTGATCCTGCTGGGAATCATCGTCCTGGCGGCGTTGATCACTTACGGTTCGCTCCGGCTTGCGCTGCCGGTCGGGCGGAGCCTCGGGCCGACCGGAATCAACGTCCTCACACGCCTGGCCGGCATCCTGGTGACGGCGATCGCACTCCAGATGGTGCTCGGCGGTTTGGCGGCAACGTTCCCCGCGTGGAAGTAGCCTCCACGGGCCGGGATCCACGGCCCGTTGGCGCACGCTTTTGCTTCAAGAGAGCACATCGCCCGGGGTATGTTGCCGGCCGATGCTTTTCCGGATTCTTTGGATTTTTGATGCGGTTGTTGCCGCGATCTTTCTCTTCTTCTTTTTCGCGGGCATCTCGGCCGGAACGGTGTCGTCCTTCAATATCGGCCTGTGGCTGACGATCCTCGGCGGCCTCGCGGCGATGCTGGCCGGCAGCTGGTTTTTGAAGAGAAAGGGGCTCGCTTGGTTGGGAGTGATCGTTCTGGCATTCCCCGCCCTTCCGGCGCTGCTCTACCTTCTTTTCATTCTCTCGATGCTGATTCTTCAGCCGGACTGGCGCTAGAAGCCTCTACAGCCATTCGACACTGACGATCTGATCGACCGACGTGTCGCCCCCGGCCTCGGGAAGTGACTCGACCGAGGTCTTCCATTTCACGCGGCATTTCCGCCCTTCGTATTC
The DNA here is from genome assembly GCA_964607615.1 of uncultured Chthoniobacterales bacterium. GTDB lineage: Bacteria > Verrucomicrobiota > Verrucomicrobiia > Chthoniobacterales > Terrimicrobiaceae > CAZSMN01. The sequence goes on from CAZSMN010000019.1 coordinate 7,804, forward strand.
CTGCGGATCGTCGAGCACGCGCTGGAGCCCGGCATCCGGCTTGAGCAGGAAAAACGACGTTTCCTCACCATCCGGTGTTCGCATTTTCCAGTGAAAATAATCCCCTTCCTCGATGCCGAGAAAAACGCCCGTCGTCACCTTTGCCGTGCCGCCGCCGGATTTGGACTTGAGGGCGGCGACGTAGGCAGCGCAATTGTCGTTGAGCTGCCGGGCGAAGCTTTCGTAATCCTCGCTGTGAGGAACAAACGTCTTGTCGGTGGAGAGCCACTGGACGATTCGGCCGTCCTCAAGGTAAACCCGCTCCTCAACCTTTTTCCCCGATTCACTATTCACCGATGTGCCGAACACGAAGGTCGGACGTCCCTCCTCGAGGTAAAACTCGTCAACGCCCGAGCCGGTGTTTCCGGGCTTGGCCACAATCTTGACAAGCTCTTGTCCATCCCTCCACCCGGTGAGCGCGACGCGGCCGTTTTCGCCTTCGGCCGATGCCGTCACCTTGGTCAAAGAATCCTGCATGTCGTTGACGCGGCGGTAGAGCGCCTTCTGGTTTGAGACATCCACATCGCCCGCGAAGGCGGAGCAAACGAAGACAGTTACCAGAACGACAACCGGGAGGAGGCGGAATTTCATGGCTAGCAAATGCCCTGCCCGTGCGTAGGAATCAAGAATTTAGAGGGGGCAACGGCCATCGCTGAGCGCGGAGGGATTGATTGTCGCCTTCGTTGCCGGCAAGATAACCGCGCCAACCTGCTGATGACAAAGCCCCGCTCCACCGCCCGCAAACCGAAAGCCCGCCCCTCATCCGCCGTGTCCTGGCTGGCGCGTTCGATTGTGGCACTTTTCGGCAAGTCGCCGAAGCGCCGCGCCGGAAATACGGTTGTGATGAGGAAGGGTCCTCCGGTCGCGCCGACAAAAGCCGAGACCGCGCTTCTCGAACCTTTTGCCGGCCTGACGCCGGATCGGATTCATGTCCCCCGGTCAAAAGCGGACTTCGAGGCGGCCGCCGCGGAGATTTTTGCCGCCGGCGTTGCGGGCTTTGATACCGAGGCGAAGCCGACCTTCCGGGCGGGCGAGAAAAGTGGCGGACCGCACGTCGTGCAGTTCGCGCTCACCGACAAGGCCTTTATCTTCCAGCTCCACCGTCGCGACTGCCAGAAAGTCGTCGCCGACCTGATTGCCTCCCCCGATGTGTTGAAGGTCGGCTTCGGTCTGAAAAACGATCATGGACAAATCCGCAACCGTCTGGGTGTGAGCCCCGGTGCGATTCTCGATCTCGACCATGTTTTTCAAAAGCGCGGCTACCCCCGCCAGATCGGCGTGCGTGCCGCCATAGGGGCCGTTTTCAATCGCGGATTCCCCAAGTCGAAAAGCACGACCACAAGCAACTGGGCAGCTTCCGAGCTTACCCCGAGACAGCTCACCTACGCAGCGAACGACGCCTACGCGGCCTTGAAGATCATGGAGGCGCTCGATCTCACACCGGAGGAAGTCTCCGGCGCGCAAGCCAAAGAGGTGGCCCCGAAACGCCCGACGCCACGGCGCAAACGCACACGCCGGCCGGCAAAATCCGGATCGCTCCCGACGAGCTGAAGATTACTCGGTCTTCGGCTCGGTCACCCTTCCGAGGAAAAGGCAGGCACCGGAGGGCACATGCTGCACCGCGAAGAAGAATGGCCGGTCGACCTTCACCTCGATCGGATCAGCTGGAAGCGGCATCGCAAGAGCCCTCATCATCACCACCGCCGTCGCGGCAGCGGCTTCGACACCCTTCTCATCAAGAGCGAAGAAGGTTTTGTGGAAGACATCGGAGATGTAGAGATAGTCATCCGGCCGGCGCGGCGCCATCGCATCAAAATCCGCACTCCCGGGCGGCACATCAAACGCCTGCGGCATGCCAAGCGCCTTCAGCAAATCACCCAACGACATCGTGGGAGGCTCGATCCGGAACTTCGGCAAAACCAGCTTTACGCTTCGCCTTGGGAGCTTCGCCGCTGCCACCAGACGGTCCGCTGTGAGAAGCGCAGGATCGACATCGTCCGCGGGAAGAAAGATCACGAACTGAAACTGTCCGCCCCGGAAGGGCACGGCCACAGTCGTCATCCCATCGTCCCCGGAATACCCGAACGATTGCGTCACACCGATTGCCGGAACATTCCGTCTCACGTCCGGCGCGGTTCGGAAGGCGAGGTCCGCCGTCTTGGCGAACTCCTCCGCCCAAGGCGTCTTCAGGTAAAGGGCATTGACGAGCACGAGCGTCGTGTCCTTCGTCAGCGCCCCGTCAGGAATCAGATTCTTTATCCGCTCGGCTGTTTGCTGCTCCACCCAAGCGTTGATCTTCGCAGCCGCAGCCGATGGATTCGCCTGGAAATTTGTCTCCTGAAGCGGCGCGTCAAACGACGCGGCAACCGTCCGCAAAAACGCCGTGCGGAATTCGAATCCGGTCGCTCCAAAAAGCCGGTTCGCGATGTTCAGCGTCGTATCCTTGCCCGCACCATTGACCGACTCGCGGATCTCCTTGTTCAGAGACTGAAATCCCGCAGCGAGTTCGTCGGCGGAATCCGGAAAAAACAGCACCGAAGCCATCTCGCTTTTGGTTACTCCCGACGCCCCGACATACGTCATCGCAAGAGCGGACTGTATCGAGAACGGCGATAGGCAGACGTTGCCCGGCTTCTCGGCCACCGATCGGAAAATGCGCACCCCGCCGCGGTTGACAGCATCGGTCGCAGGATTGGCCGCCCATGCGGACAGGGCCGAGAGGAGAAGCAGGGAAAGGAGGGGGCGCATGTCGCCGACACTATCCCCGCCGGGGCACCGGTGGCAATTCGCCAGAAGAGGCCACCCGCGCTGCGGGTCAGGGCTCGCACAGCGCGGATCAGCCTGCTATCGTACCGAAATGGAAGTCCGTAGCATCGAAGCGATCATTGGCGCTCTGAACGCCTCAGAGGTTGAGTATCTCGTTGCCGGCGGCCTCGCGGTGAATGCCCATGGCTATGTCCGCGCCACGCGTGACATCGACCTCATCATCGGTCTCGAGCCTGAGAATGCCCGACGCGGTCTTGAGGCTCTTCTCGGAATCGGGTATCAGATGGCCATCCCCGAATCCCCGGCTTCCTTCACCGACAAAGCCCAGCGCGACCGTTGGAGGAAGGAAAAGCAAATGATCGTCCTCAAGCTCTGGAGCGACGAACATCGCAAGACGCCGGTCGATGTCTTTGTCTACGAACCGCTGGATTTCCAAGCAGAATACCAAATCGCGCCCCGCATTGAGATCGGGCCGGGGCAGGAAGCGCCTTTCGTCACCCTTGAGGGACTTTTGAAGATGAAAAAGGAGGCCGGACGCCCCCAGGATCTGGTCGATATCGAAGAGCTCACCCGCGGACGATGAAGACAACGCCACCCGATCCCGCACCCGACTGGAAATGGGGAACCGCCGAGGGCAGCCGCGAGCTGGACCGCATCCGGGACCGCCAGATGACGTTTCGCGAGAAGCTTGAGTGGCTGGAGGAATCCGAAGCCCTCGCACTCCGCTTGCAGGCCTCGATGAAGCGCCGGACGGCCGTTGGCGATCAGGAAGCGGAGGGGTGACGCGGCTTTCGCGGCAACCTGCGGAAAGCAACCATGATTTCCCTCATAACCCTCCAAACGCCTATTGATCCTCCGCTTCCCTTCCCGGCAGCAGGGTCGCATTTTTGATGAGCCGGCAGAATTCCTTTTTGCTGACGTGGTGGTGTTTGCCGAGACCCGTCGCGAGATCCGGCATCGCCTTGTAACGAACCTCGAGGCGTTCGAGCTGAACGATGCGGAGATACTCTTCCCCGCATTTCCAAACCTGATTCTGGGCCAGTTTGATCATCGGCGGGAATGCTACGGTGGCTGCGTTGGGAAGTCGACGTTTTGCGCTGGATGAAGCGCGATGCCGGCCTCACCTTGGCGGAACCGTGCGACCGCAACCCCGCATCCCGCTGCCGGAGAGCCTGCTCCTGATCCTCCTTGCTGCGGTTCAGTTCACTCACATCGTGGACTTCATGATCATGATGCCGCTGGGCCCGCAATTGATGCGGGAGCTCTCGCTGTCGGCCTCCGAGTTCAGCTTTCTCATCGCTGCCTACACGATGACGGCCGGCGTTGTCGGCCTCCTGTCGGCTCCGTTCATCGACCGCTTCGACCGGCGGAGGGTGCTGATCACCTGCTACGTAGGATTTATCCTGGGGACATATGCCTGCGCGATGTCGCACTCGTTCGTTCAGCTCCTGGCCGCGCGGGCGGTCTGCGGGGCGTTCGGAGGCATTTCGAGCGCGACGATTCTGGCGATTGTTGGCGACCTGATCCCGGCGTCGCGCCGCGGGGCAGCGATGGGAATCGTGATGACCTCGTTCTCTGCGGCGGCCGCGCTCGGTGTGCCGTTCGGGCTGTTTCTGGCGCAGCGCTTCCGTTGGGAGACGCCGTTCCTGCTGCTCGTCGGGGTCGCCCTCGTGGTGGAGATTCTTCTGCTTCTTTCGCTGCCGCCGGTGCGATGCCACCTGAAAGACGGACCGCCCGCGTCGTGGCGGAATTTTCTCGGCCTACTGGCCGACCGGAATGCCTGGAGGGCGCTGCTCCTCATGGTCTCTCTCGTCTTCGGGCATTTCACAATTATCCCGTTCCTGTCCCCGCACCTCGTCTCGAACATGAAGTTTCCCGAGTCGCATCTGGCGCTGGTTTACATCATCGGAGGCGTGTTGACCGTTTTTACCGCACCCTTCATCGGACGCCTTTCCGATCGCTTCGGCCGCGCGCGGGTCTTCACGCTGCTGGTGTCGACGGCAGCGGTGATCATCTTTGTGCTTACCCATGCCGGTCCGCTCCCGATGGCAGGTACCCTTGCCATCACCGGGCTGTTCTTCGTCTTCGCCAGCGGACGCTACGTGCCCGCTCAGGCCGTTCTCACTTCGGCCGTTGAAGCGAAGCGGCGCGGCGCCTTCATGAGCCTCACCGCCTGCACGCGCGATCTCTGCACAGGCCTGGCTTCGCTGATGGCCGGCCGGGTTGTGGTGCAGACGCCGGACGCTCTGCGGCATATCGACCACCTCGGCTGGCTGGCAGCCGCGGTCAGCCTGCTGAGCATCTGGCTCATCCGCCGCGTCAAGGCGGTTCAGGACATTCGCACCTCAAGCAGCGCGATTACCGCCTCGACCCCATAAAGAGGCGGAGCACATACCAGAACATCAACGCCACGGCGGCGAAGAGCTGGATCGCAGCAGCCACGTCGGCATTTTCCGGATAGTCCCGCAGGATCGACGACGTCGTGTAAAGAATCGATCCGCCGGCCAGCAGGACCATGGCCACCGAGAACCACGTGCCGAGATCGAACTGGAAGAGAACCGCGCAGACGATCGTTACAAGAGCGAAGATGCCGGCCCAGAAAAGGAAGGTCCGCAGGAACGAAAAGTCCTTCCGCGTGAAGACCACGACACCGGTCATCAGAAAAAAGCCGCCAAGCGTCGCCTGAGCCGCACTTGCGATCGTGCCGGGCGCTGTCTGGTTGGCGATGAAAAGAAGCGGCACCGTGATAATCGCCTGCCCGACCACATACAGGCCGAGGCCGAGATATTGAACCGGTCGTGAGAGCGAGGGACGCGCAAAAAAGGTGGCGAGCCACGAGAGGAGCATGAAGCCGCCAAGAATGAGAAGCCACGAGACATTCGAAACGGCCGACATGATGAGCGTCGCGATTCCAGAGTGAAAAAACCACACCTCCAGCGCGACAAAAAAGACGACCGCCAGCGTGAGGTGGGCGTAGGTGCGTACGATAAAGGAGCCCCGGGCATCCGCAGGCAATTCCGACACCGGTGTAACGTATGGGTTGCTCATGGCAGAGTAGCCTATCAGCCGGCGCCCGGAACGGAATCCAAATCCCTCGTCAGACGGCCGCAAGCTTTTCGTAAGCGGCCACCTGCGGCTCAAGGCTGCGGATCGCGGCGACCCAATACGAAGCGTCCGTGATCTCCGCCCCGAGCGTGCCGCGTACGACCTCCTCGCAATCCGCCGATCCCGTCCGGCGCAGGAACGTCTCATAGACCGGCAGAAAGCCCGCCCCTTCCGCCTGAAAGCGGGCGAAAAGCCCCATGCTGAGCAGATACCCGAACACGTAGGGAAAATTGTAAAAGCTGAGCCCGGAGATGAAAAAATGCAGCTTCGACGCCCAGAACATGGGATCGAGCCCGTCATCCGCCAGCGTGTCGCCATACCACTCGCGCTGCGCCGCCTCCATCAGCCTGCGCAAGCCGGTGGGGCTCACTTCACCGTTCCCGCGCGCTTCGTAGAAGCTCTTCTCAAAAGCGAACCGCATCGGGATGTTCACCAGATAGGCGTGCGCGCGGTTGATTTGCTGGTCGAGAAGGTAGGCGAGAAGCGCTGGCGAGCTGGCGGGATCACGCTCGAGGCCGCTGAGGAGGATCATCTCGCCGAAATTCGACGCCGTCTCGGCAAGTGGCATCGGGTAGGACGAGGCGAGCGGACGCTCGTCTTTGAGCAGGTGCGAATGCCATGCATGACCAACCTCGTGCGCGAGCGTTACAACATCGTTGATCGTGCCGTGATACGTCATGAAAACCCGCTGCTGGCCGGTCACGTGGGAGTCCGTGCAAAACGCACCCGGACGCTTCCCTGCACGCGGCTGGGCCTCGATCCAGCGATTCGCGAGCATCTCATCAAAAAATTCCCCCAGCGCCGGATAGGCGGCCTGAAACGAGCGTCGGACAATTCCGCAGGCGTCGTCCCATGAGATGGTCAGGCCCTCCGGAGCAGGCATCTGCGGCGCCTCCAGATCGCAGAAGTGGAGGGGTGCTCCCTGAAGTCTGGCAGCGGCACGAAGACCGCGAAGGGACAGCTCCCGTTCGGACCGAAGCGCCTCGAAGAGCGCCTCCAGCGTCTCCCGGCGCATGCCGCCGTCAAAGAGCGGTTCGCTTAAGAAATCCGGCAACTTGCGGCGCTTCGCGAGGCTCAGCCGCGTTCCGGCCATTCCGTTGAGCGCAGCCGCAAGAGAGTCCTCATGCGTCTCCCATGGCACCTGCCCGTCGCGGAACGCCGCCCGGCGGACCGCGGGATCGGTGTCCGCCATCAGCGAACGGCGTCTGGCCATCGGCACCGTCTCGACATGGCCGTCCGGGAAGGTCATGGAGAACGTCAGCCCGGCGCTGAGCGTGTCGTAAAGGCGGCCCCAGGCGTGAAGTCCGTCAACGCCGAGATCGGCCGCAAGCGCTTCGAAGGCGGGTGCCATCAACCGGCGGCCCTGCTCCCTCAGCCGGCCGACAGCGTAGGCGGCGCCGGCGAGCCGCGGATCGGACGCAAGAACCTCTGCCTCGCCGTCGCTTAATGCCGCGAGACCGGCGGAAAGGGCGGAGTTGATTTTTGAGAGCTCCGCACCCTGCACCGCGAGCCACGCCTCGGCGGCTTTGACCTTATCATTCGTGCCATCATCCGCCGAGAGGCAGCCAAGGAAGGAGGAGAGATGCCCGAAGCGCGAAGAGAGATCCTCGTAAGCAATGACGTCTTCGACAGTCGGCGCGCAGGAATCTCCAAGACGTCCGAGAAGCCCAGCAAGCTCACGCTGCAACGCGGATCGAAAATCCTCGTAGTCCGGCTCCCCGAGCCCGGAAAAAAACGACTCAAGCGACCAGCGGTCCGGTGCGTTCATCATCTGTTGTCCAGTCACCTGCAGCCGCGTCTCCTGCGGCGGCTGCTAGGCCAGCGAGGGAACGTTGACCAGCGGGTCGGTCTCTGCGGTGTAGTCCACTCCCGCCAGCCCGAAGCCGAAGAGGCGCAGAAAGCTCGTCTGGTAGCCCTCGAAATCCGCAAGCTCGGCGAGGTTCTCCGTATTTACCTCATCCCAGCGTTTGCCGACGAGCTCCTGAACGGCGGGCGTCATTTCCCAGTCATCCACGCGGAGGCGTCCAGCCTCGTCGGGCTGCGGGTTGCCGCTGTAGAGGCGGTCGCGGAAGAGGCGGTCCATCTGCTCAATGCAGTCCTCGTGCGTGCCCTCGGCCTTCATGACTTTGTAGAGAAGCGAAATGTAGAGCGGCACGACGGGGATCGCCGAGCTCGCCTGCGTGACGAGGGCTTTGTTGACCGAGACCCACGCCTTGCCGCCGAGCGGAGCCAGCTTGGTATCGAGCGCGCGCTGGACGCGTTCGAGATCTTCCTTGGCACGGCCGATCGTTCCATTTTTGTAGATCGGCCACGTGACCTCCGGCCCGATGTAGGAATAGGAAACCGTCTGCACGCCCTGCGCGAGCACGCCGGCTTCGAGGAGGGCGTCGATCCACATCTCCCAATCCTCACCGCCCATCACCGCCACGGTCTGGGCGATGTCGTCTTCGTTGGCCGGTTCGATCGTCACCTCGTTCACCACGCCGTTGCCGGTATTGAGGTTCTTGTTCGTGTAAACGCCGCCGATCGGCTTGAGGCAGGATTTAAAAACCTCACCGGTCTTCGGATGCGTGCGGCGCGGGGAGGCGAGGCTGTAGATGACCGCATCGACCTGTCCGAGGTCGGCCTTGATCGCCGCAATGACCTCGGCCTTCATCGGATCGGAAAAGGCGTCGCCGTTGAACGACCGCGCGTAGAGCCCGGCGGCCTTGGCTTCCTTCTCGAAAGCGGCGGAGTTGTACCAGCCGGCCGTGGCGGTGCGGTCGGCTTCGGCCGGACGCTCGAAAAAGACGCCGATGGTCGCGGCCTTCGAACCGAAGGCGGCCGCGATGCGCGAGGCGAGGCCGTAGCCGGTGGAGGAACCGATGACGAGAACGCGCTTCGGACCGTTCGGAATTTCGCCGCGGGATTTCACAACGGCGATCTGGTCCGCAACATGGCGGGCGCAGCCTTCCGGATGAGCTGTGGTGCAGATGAAGCCGCGGATTTTAGGAGCGATGATCATAAGAGGTAACGGAGAGGGTTAACGTGGAATGCCGTGCTGGCAATAGCTTTTCGAGCCGGAGGATTCAGCGGGAATCACTTCACCTGAAGGATGCTCCGACCGACCTGGCCGCCGGCCGGGAAGCTGCCTCCGGCGATCGCCGCACCTTGAACGGCCGCGAAAGCGATCGCGCGGACGGGACCGTTGACCGATCCCGTGGCGGGAACGACCGAGTCGAGCGTGCCGTCCGCATTCAGACGGGCAAGATTCCGCCTCGTCTGGCCGCGGACGATGGTGAAATTTCCGCCGATGAGCACCTTGCCATCGGGCTGGACGATGAGCGCACTCACCGTGCCGTTCGTGCCCTCGTCGGAGCCCGGACCGCCGAAAGTTTTGTCGACCTTTCCGGTGGGATCGAGCCGGGCGATATCCGTGCTCTGCGTATTCCCGATCAGGGAAAAATTCCCGCCCGCGAGCACATTGCCGGCCGCGTCGATCGCAAGGGCGAAGACCGGACCGTTCGGGCCTTCCGCCGCTTGCGGGATGAACGATTTATCCAGCGTGCCGTCGGCATTGAGGCGGGCCAGATTCTGACGGGCCACGCCGTTGACGGAACCGAATTCGCCGCCGATGACGATCTTCCCGTCCGCCTGAACGGCAATGGCATAGACCTGTCCGTTGATGCCTTCGCCATTGCCGAACACGGAGTTGGCAGCAGGAACGTCCTGGGCGCGCACAGTGATCGAGAGGCCGGCCATCAGCAAAATCGGGAGGAACATTTTCATGATGTACATCAGGACACTCCTGCGCGCGGAAAAGATCAAGCGGAAGGTTCGTTTGCAAAATCCGGAAACCAGCGCAGATTGCGCACGGAAGTTGAACCGCGACGCCTATGAACTCAAGAAGCCGCTCCGCCTTCACCCTGGTCGAACTCCTCGTGACCATCACCGTCATTGCTCTTCTCGCCGCGCTCACCGCAGCGGCCATCCCGCAGCTCCGGCTCAGCGCGCGCAAGGCCGCTTCGCTGAGCAATCTCCGCCAGCTCGGTGCCGGACTCATCGGGTTTGCCTCGGAGAATGACAACCGTCTCCCCGGCCGGGTGATGTCCTCCGACAAATGGCCGCGCGCCCTGCTGCCCTACGTGGGAGGCGAGACGAAAATCTACGCGGAGGTCGAGGATCCGCACAACTACATCCGGACCGGACGCGATCCGCTGGCAAATAACCGCAACAACACGAGCTACATCCTGAATGGTTTCAACGACGTCGGAGCCTTCGAGGATGAAACCGTGACGGTCAGCCTCCTCAGCGTCCAGAAGCTTTCCGAGACCATCCTGATGGCCGCACAGTCGGGCACGGGGAATTTTTACATGGACTTCCTTGAGGGCAACAACCGCTCGGTCCTCAACCTCTCGCTTCTCGGCAACGGCGCGAACTACCTCTTCGCCGACGGCTCCGCGCAATTCCTCACCGCGGCGACCTACGACGAACGCCTCTGGCTCGTGGACAAGACGCGGGACATCCCGCAAACGCCCTGACGCTCAGGCGCGGAGCGCCTCGATCTCGGCCGCAATGTCCGCCTCGGACACGTCGGACGAAACAAACGCATCGCCCAATGCGCGGAGCAAAACGAACCGGATGCGGCCGGCGAGAAATTTCTTGTCCGTGCGGAGGGCCGCGAGAATTCGTTCCGTGGAAAGATCGTCAGCCAGCGTCACCGGCAGTCCCCTTCCGCCGAGTGCATCAATGATCCTCTGCGCTTCGTCCGCCGGAAGCCCCGCTTTCCGGACCGAGAGGCGGCACGCCGCAACGAGCCCGAGGCTGATCGCCTCACCGTGAAGGAAGCGGCAGTAGCCGGCGGCATTCTCGATGCCATGGCCGATCGTGTGGCCGAAATTGAGCAAGGCCCGGAGCCCGGTTGTCTCGAACTCATCTTCCGCCACGATCGCGGCTTTGATGGCGACGTTTCGTGCAACGAGCGCCGCGATATCGTCCATCGCATCGAGCATTTCCGGATCGCGGATCGCAGCGTGCTTGATGATCTCGGCAAATCCCTCCTCAAACTCGCGGGTGGGGAGGGTTTTGAGGGTTTCCGTGTCGGCCAGCACAAGGCGCGGTTGGTGGAACGCACCGATGAGGTTTTTCCCGCCCGGCGCGTTGACTCCCGTCTTGCCCCCGACCGAGCTGTCGACCTGAGCAACAATCGTTGTCGGGATCTGAACAAACGGGATGCCGCGGTAGTAGATCGCCGCGGCGAATCCCGCGAGATCTCCAACGACTCCGCCTCCGAGCGCCACGAGGCAGGAGGAACGATCGAGACCGGCAGCAATCATCCGGTCGCAGACGGAAGCAACTTCGCTCATCGACTTCGACACCTCACCGGCCGGAACTGTGATCACCGTCGGTTGAAAACCCGCTTGCTCCAGCGAGGCGGAGACCCCTCCGGCATAAAGGGGACCAACAATCGAGTCGGTGACGAGCACGCAGCGGCCGGGTTTGATGAGGCCGGCCATCAAGGCGCCGGACTCCGCGAGCAGGCCGGGGCCGACAAGGACGTCGTAAGGACGACCGGAAAGCGGGACAGAAATCGTTCGCACCATGAGAGATCGACAATCTGCCTTCAGGCGGCCGGAGAGTCGATGCGATTGTGCAATCAACCCGCGCGCAGCAGGAACCACCCGGCCACGCCTCCGAGAAGGATGAGGAGGGCAGGGTTGATCCGTCTAAGGGATAAAACCACCACCACGGCCAGGCCGATGCCGACCGTGATGAGATTAAACGTGAGCGGGCGCTCGAGATTGATGCTCGCCGTTTTTCCCACCGCGTAAACACCGGCGAGCATGAGGCCGATCGTCACCGGTGCCATGCCGCGTTGTATGGCATTGCGCCACGGGTTCTCGCTGAACGAATCCCAGATGTGGCTCGCCCCATAGGTCAACAGACTCGACGGCAGATAGAACGCGAGTAGAACAACCAGCATGCCGGCAAAACCGGCCGCTTTATATCCGATCAGCCCGACCATCGTCATATTCGGTCCGGGGGCCATCTGCCCGAGGCTGTAGATCGCGGCAAACGAGTCCGCGCTCACCCATTGGTGCACCGTCACCGTCTCGTGCTCCATTTGCGGCAGCACGGCGCTCCCGCCTCCCACCGCCAGAACGGACATCAGGCAGAAGACGTTCAGCAATTGGATGAGCTCTTTCATTCCGCCTCCTCCTTCACCGGCCGGGGCCTGCTCAGAAAAATCGCAACCGGCGCGACGATGAAGAGAGTTGCCAGCAGCGAGACGTGCAGCACGCCGCTCAGGTAGAAAGTCGCCCCCACAAGAGCAATGTCGCGCACGCGTCGGAACTGGTCCTTGCCGATCTTCAGCGTCACCTGGAGAAGGAGGCCGACCGCCGCGGCGGCGACGCCGGCCAGTACCGCCGAGACTTCCGGATTATTGTGAAACCTCACGTAAAGAACACCGAGCAGGCACAGAATCGCCGCGCCGGGCAGGATGAGGCCGGTCGCGGCTGCGACCGACCCGCGCACGCCGGCCAGCTTCCGCCCCGCGATGATGGCGACATTCGTGGAGTTGAGCCCCGGAAGCGTCTGCCCGATCTCAAGTGCCGCGAGGAAATCATCCTCGCTCATCCATTTCTGTTTCGAGACGATCTCGTCCCGCAGATAGGCGACCAGGCCGCCGCCGAAGCTCGTGATTCCGATCGTGAAAAAAACGCGGAAGATCTCGGACGGCGTGGGTTTTCCGTCACTCACGGCCGGTCGATCCCTTGGAACCAAACCCGTAGACGATCGCCGTCTTCGTCGTGCCGAGCGACACCCACTCAAACGCATCGAGCTGGAGGGTTTTGTAAAAATCCTCCACGCGCCGCAGGCTCGATTTGTGCAGGTCGTTCTGCTTCTCGAACCGGCACTGGAACGCGAACTCGCCACAGAAGGTGGTCTCATATTTCCGGTTCCGCCAGACCGAGATCGACGTCTTGCCTTTGAGCCCGCCGCCGAAGTGCAGGTAGCCGACATCGACCTGAACCTCCTCCACCGCAAAATCGTTCACGAGCTCGATACGCGTCTCCGCTCCCGCTTGCAGCTCACGGAACGCGGGAAAAGACGACGTGAGATCCTTGACCGCCATGTTCAGCGACTCGCGCGGCATCGCCAGCACGCAGTTGTGCGAATAGATCGAGCGGTGGCCGCCGAGGCTCTCGCGGAGCGGCAGGATCTCTTCTTTGAACTTGATCCGCGCGCAACCTCCCGGCACAGCCGGACGCACGTCGACCGCCGCGGCACGCTCAAACTCCGGATGGCGGAACTTCACCGTGAGCTCGGGAATCCCCTGCGGCCATCCGTTTTCATAAAAGGTCCGCAACCGCACGATGAAGTGGTTCCGGTAGAGGTCGAAACCCGCTGTGTCGAAAAACAAAACCTCGCGCACGTGGCTGCGAAAGGCCTCGTCCGCCTCCTCGACCTCCACATCGAATTTCTTCGCCGTATGGCGGACGATTTTCCAGAAATCCTTGAAGGCCTGCGCCGTCAGCAAATGCTGGGGCTGGAGGATGATTTTATACTCGAGGTAATGAATGTCGTCGTGCGGCGTGTTCAGAACCTCGTGGGAGGAGTCGCTCATCTTGGACGCGATTTTATTTCGCAGGACGAGCGCTGTCGACCGGATTCTCTGCTTCGAAGAGCGACCGCCAATAGTCGAGGCGTTCTTTCACTCGCTTCTCGAGACCGTTTTCCGTCGGCTCGTAATAGACACGACCTTCCGGCAGGTAGGCCTGTGGGACATAACCACCCTCGTAGTCGTGGCTGTATTTGTAGCCCTGGCCGGCGCCGAGGGTCTTCGATCCCTTGTAGTGTCCATCGCGAAGGTGCTTCGGCACGGCGAGCGTCCGGCCTTCGCGGACTTCAGCAGCCGCTTTTCCGATCGCCACCGTGCAGCGGTTGCTCTTCGGCGCGGTCGCGAGATAAACCGTGGCGTGCGCGAGAAGAAGCCGGGCCTCCGGAAGCCCGACGAACTCCACCCCTTGCTGTGCTGCGACCGCAACGACGAGGGCATTGGAATCCGCCATGCCGATATCCTCACTCGCGCAAATCACGATCCGGCGCGCGATGAAGCGGATGTCCTCCCCGGCATGGAGCATCTCGGTGGTTTCGTCCGCTCTGTCACGACCCCCGA
>CAZSMN010000020.1:0-21820 GCA_964607615.1 uncultured Chthoniobacterales bacterium
CACATCGCCAGCCAGCGCGGCATTCTTGCGCAGGAGAAACAGGGCCCAGAGCGCGATGACCAGCAGGCCGAAAAGCACAATGAGAAGCGCCGTCAGGAGTCTGCCGCGCGTGAACATGCTCGGTGGCTCCACCACTTGGACATCCGCCAGCGTAGGCACCAGCACATGAAAGCCCTGAAACACCCCGTCGCGATCGGTCATCGTCGCGCAGACTCCAACCACCCTCACGCGGCTGCCGGTCTGGATGCCTTCCTGTTCGAGGGTGGCATCCGAATTTTCAATCTCCGCCGTGACGATGCCCTCGGCCGTCTGGAGGGCGAGCGTAATATTCCGCACGGAGGAATCCGCACCGGTCGTGCGCTCAAGGTAGTTGATCAGACGCCCCTCGACGCTGATTCGCGACGCGTGAAAGTGACCGTCTCTCAACTGCTGAAAAGACCCGAGCACCACCGGCGCCACGGCTCCTTTGGTTCCGGCCGAACGGATCGTTGCATCCGTGAGGATCGGCAGCCCCCGTTCCTGAATCGGAAATCCCGAGACGTTCACCACGTCGCCCGGCTCGAAGGCCGAGGTATCCGTCGCGCGCACCTCGATGCCCCCGCTCGAATCGCTGACATAAAGCACGCCTTTCCCGCGGTAGGTGACGACTCCATGCAGATGGAACCGGCGGCCGGGGAAGTTATCGATCCGGTAATGGGTGAGCGACGCGATGGGAGCCGGTGGCTGCAGCAGGGGATCCGGCTCAGGCGGAGTGATGATCTCAAAGTCGCTCATCGAGGTCACCCAGAGCTCGACCGAGACCATGCGGCGGACATTGAAGTTCAGGCTGGTGGCGCTGGCCACGCCGCGGATTTTTGCCTGAGCGCCCACAACGGCCCCCGGTTCGATCTCCGCCCCCTCCGGCAGATGAACGTAAACGCGGTCCGATCCGGCCACGACGTCCAGGATCAGCCGTCCATCGACACTCCGGACTTCGTGAACCCATCCGGAGATTTCAATTCTTTGCCCGTCCTCGGCTCCCGTCATCACCTGATCGATGAGGACCGGCTTGGCAGAGGGCAGAGGCGCCTGGCCGATTACCGTCCACACCGGATGGGCGACAATCGGAGCAAAAGCACCGGGCTCGGACGTGCCCTTGACATTGACCACGTCGCCCACCTGTGGTCGTTTTCCGCCCTGCCCCTTGGCATCCACAAAGACCCCTGCCGTATCATCCTGCAGGAAAAACTCACCGGTCCATGCCGGATCGCAGGCCGTCACAACACCCGTGAGCTCGATCTCACGGTTCTGTCCCGATTCATTCTCGGTCAACGAAAGCAATTCCCTCGCCTTGGTGATCACGGGCGCTCCATCAGACCGCACGGAAGGGCAGAGAAAAAACAGGAGGGCAAGGGCCAAAAGTGCCCCCCCTCTTATGGGTAGGTGTCTTGTCACACGATCAGGGGAAGCATGTCCGGGGCAGGCTCTGGCATGGTTTGTCTTTGATGTTTCTCCCCGCCAGGCTTTTCTCCATTATGCTCGCATCCACCCTTCCCGCCACCGCCGCTCCCCTGCAAGTTTTTTTGACGTCCCGCGACTCTGCGTCACGTCTTGAACAGCTCGCTCCCATCGCTCCGGATCAGCGATCCGAATCCACGAAGCCGACGGTCTTCATCGATCCGGCAAAACAATTCCAGACCATCGAAGGATTCGGCGGCGCCTTCACGGAAGCGGCGGCCACGACATGGAAAAAGCTGAGCCCGGCGCTGCAGAAGAAAGTCATCGAGGCCTACTTCGACGCCGCGAGAGGCAACGCCTACAGCCTCTGCCGCACGCACATCCAGAGCTGCGACTTCGCACTCGGTAACTACGCCTACACGGAAGTCGAGGGAGACACCGAGCTCAAGCACTTCAGCGTCGAGCGCGACGAGCAGGCCCTTCTGCCGATGATCCATGCCGCGCTCGAAGCCAGCGCCGAGCCGTTCAAGCTCTTCGCCTCGCCGTGGAGCCCACCCGCGTGGATGAAGACCACCGGCCGCATGAACGAAGGAGGCAAACTCAAGCCGGAATACCGCGACGCCTGGGCACGGTATTTCGTGCGCTACATCGAGGAATACAAAAAGCGCGGCGTCGAGATCTGGGGCGTCACCGTCCAGAACGAGCCCGCCGCCACGCAGAAGTGGGACTCCTGCATCTATACGGCCGAGGAGGAAAAGGATTTCGTCCGCGACCACCTCGGCCCGGTCTTTCACAAAACCGGCCACAAGGATGTGAAGATCATGATCTGGGATCACAACCGCGACTTCATCGTCGAACGCGCCGCCGCGGCCTACTCCGATCCCGAGGCCGCGAAATACATCTGGGGCACGGCGTTCCACTGGTATGTGGAGGACTGCTTCCACAACATCCAGCTCCACCACGACGCCTGGCCCGACAAGAAGCTCCTCTTCAGCGAGGGCTGTCAGGAAAACGGGCCGCACACCGGCGAGTGGCAGCTCGGCGAGCGCTATGCCCGCTCGATCATCGCCGACCTCAACCGGTGGACGGTCGGCTGGGTCGATTGGAACATCCTCCTCGATGAGACCGGCGGACCGAATCACGTCAACAACCTCTGCAGCGCGCCGATCATCGCCGACACCAAGAACGATCAAATCCTGCTCCAGAGCTCTTACTACTACATCGGCCACTTCTCCCGCTTCATCCGGCCCGGTGCGGAGCGCATCCTCTGCGCGACCTCCCGCGACCGCCTCGAAGCCACCGCGTGCCGGAATCCCGACGGTAGCGTGGCCATCGTCGTTATGAACCGGACTGAAGAGGCGCAGGATTTCAACATCCAGACGCTCTCGGAGTCGTGGCCGGCGACACTGCCTGCCCGTTCGATTGCGACGTTCGTCTGGAAACCCTGAGCCTGCTGTGCCCGACGGCCATTACGGGGCGGGAATCCCCCGAAGTTCCCGTCCTGCCTGCTCCCCTCTCAACTCCCTGCCAGGGACGATCTCATCCCCCGCAGGGCAACCCCATACCCCCATAGAGTAATGACATCCCGCCCGGCACCTCTCTATGATTCGAGCGTGCTTTGGTTCGCCCCGTTCCCCCACCCCGCCACCGCTGTCGTCCGGATCGGACTCTTCTTGTGCCTGCTTGTCGGCTGCCTGACCGCGACCGTTGAAGCGAAGGACGACCGGGTCCGGATCAAATACTGGGAAAAGTGGACCGGCTTCGAAGCCGATGCCATGCGCGAGATCGTGGACGATTTCAACGCGTCACAGGACCGCATCTTTGTCGACTACAGCTCGGTAAGCCAGATCGACCGCCGGCTCATGCTCGCCACAGCCGGGGGGGTGCCACCCGATGTCGCCGGGATCTGGGCCGAGCAGCTCGCAGTCTATGCCGAGAACAACGCCCTTACCCCCCTCGACCGCCTCGCCGCCGAAGCCGGCATCACAGGAGACGAATACATCGAAGCCTTCTGGAAGCTCTGCCGCTACCGCGACCACCTCTGGGCCCTGCCGTCCACGCCGACGAGCATTGCCCTCATCTACAACAAAAAGGCCTTCCGCGAGGCGGGTCTCGACCCCGAACGTCCGCCGAGGACGATCGCCGAGCTGGAGGAGTACAACAAAAAACTCACCAAACTCGATGACAAGGGCCGGATCCTCAAAATCGGCCACCTGCCCGAGGAGCCCGGCTGGTGGGGCAGCATGTGGGGATATTGGTTCGGAGGGCGCCTCTGGGATGGAAAATCAAAAATCACCGCAACCGACCCTGCGAATATCGAAGCTTTCCGCTGGGTGCAGTCGTACCCCGAGCGCTTCGGCGCCGACAACCTCCTCGCCATGCGCGACGGGTTCGGGAATTTCGCCTCGCCGCAGAACCCCTTCTTCACCGGCCGCGTCGCCATGATTCTCCAGGGCGTCTGGGTTTATAACTACATCAAAAACTACGCCCCGGCGGACTTCGAGTGGGGCGTGGCACCGTTCCCATCCAACGATCCGGAGAAGCTCCGCGACATCACGATCGTCGAGGCCGATATCCTCGTCATCCCTCACGGGGCCAAACACCCGAAAGAGGCCTTTGAATTCATCCGCTACGTGAATTCCCAGGGTCCGATGGAAAAGCTCTGCCTCGCACAAAGAAAATTCAGCCCTCTCAAAGAGTGCAGCGACGAGTTCTTTGCGAAGCACCCGAATCCTTTCATCCGCACGTTTCTCGATCTCTCGAAAAGCCCGAACGCGCTGTCGATCCCCCGGATCACGACCTGGACGGAATACTCGTCCGAGATGCGCAATGCGATCGGCCGCATCTGGTCGGGCAAGGCGACCGCCGAGGAGGCCCTCGCCCAGGTCCAGGCCCGCCAGCAGAAATCCTTCGACCGCCGGCTGGAGCGCTGGGATCGCCTCGCCCCCACCCTGACCGAACTCTGGAACAAGCAATGACCAAAGACGAACGCCGCCGGCTCTTCACCGGACTCCTCTTCATCAGCCCCTGGATGCTGGGCTTCCTCGTCCTATGCCTCTACCCGCTGCTCAGCTCGTTCTACTTCTCGCTTTGCGACTACTCGGTGCTTTCACCGGCGGTCTTTATCGGGGCGCGCAACTACGTCGACCTCTGGCACGATGAGGTTTTCTGGAGGGCGCTCTACAATACGGTTTTTTTCGCCGTCTTCGCCATCCCGCTCGGGCTGATCGTCTCGCTCGGCCTCGCGATTCTGCTGAACTTCAACGTGCCGGGAAAAGGAATTTTCCGCACCATCTTCTTCCTGCCGTCGCTCGTTCCCATGGTCTGCCTCGCCGTCCTCTGGCAGTGGATGCTCAATGGTGAGCTCGGCCTCGTGAACAACGCGATCAACCCCGTGCTCGGCGTCTTCAACTCGATATTCGGCACCGACTGGGCGGCGCCCAACTGGCTGCAGGATGCCCGCTATGCGAAGTGGGGCATCATTTTCACCGGGCTCTGGGGCGTCGGCAATGCCGTCGTCATCTATCTTGCCGGGCTCCAGGACGTTCCGCGCCACCTCTACGAATCGGCCGACATCGACGGCGCGAACTTCTGGCAGAAAACCATCCATATCACCGTGCCCGTGATCTCTCCGGTCATCTACTTCAATACGATCATGGGCCTCATTGGTGCATTCCAGGTCTTCGCCGTACCCTATGTGATGACCTCCGGAGGCGACGGGCCCGAGCGATCCCTCCTCTTCATCGCGACCTACCTCTACAAGAGCGCTTTTGACTACTGGAACATGGGCTACGCCTCCGCCATCGGCGTCATCCTTTTCCTCATCATCCTGACCCTCACCTACGTCTCGACAAAGCTCTCCGAAAAGCACGTCTACTACGCCGGCAAATGATCCATGAGCAACGACGATAGACACCCCATCCTCCGCGGCGCCGTCTGGGTTTTTCTCGCCCTCGCCGCCATCGCGTTTCTCGCGCCCTTTGTGTGGATGGTCTCCACGTCGCTCAAGCCGCTCAACGAGACGATGTCCCTGCCGCCGCGCTGGATACCGTCTGTCATTCAGTGGAACAACTACCCCGAAGCCATCGCCGAGATGCGCTACTTCTGGAGATATGCCGGGAACTCCCTCTTCCTCTGCATCATGAGCGTCATCGGCACGGTCACCAGTAGCGCGCTCGCGGCCTATGGCTTCTCGCGCATCGAGTGGCGCGGACGGGACAAGTGGTTCCTCGTCCTCCTCGCGACGATGATGATTCCCTTCCCCGTCGTCATGGTGCCGATCTACGGCATTTTCAAGGAGCTCGGCTGGATCGGCACCTTCAAGCCGCTGTGGGTTCCGACCTTTCTTGCAGGCGCCTTCAACGTCTTCCTGCTACGCCAGTTTTTCATGAGCCTGCCGAAGGACATTTCTGAAGCCGCGCGCATTGATGGCTGCTCGGAGATCCAGATATTCTTCCGCGTCATCCTGCCGCTGTGTAAACCGGTCCTTCTCGTCGTGGCCCTGTTCCAGTTCATGGCCACGTGGAACGATTTCCTGGGGCCCCTCATCTTCCTGACCGAGCAGAAGGATTTCACGCTCGCGCTCGGGCTGCAGAGCTTCCAGAGCCAGATGGGCGGGACCTCCTGGCACCACCTCATGGCGGCGTCGACGCTAATCGTCCTGCCTGTCATCGTGCTCTTCTTCTTCACCCAGAAGACGTTCACCGAGGGCATCGCTTCCACCGGAGCGAAAAACTGACCTCGCTGTCAACGGGCTCAACCCCGGAAATCCATTCCCCTTTCGGGTAATCCCCGCCGTATTCCAAGGGGGGATGTCCCGCCTTCCAATGCGCGCCATATTTGCGACATGTTCCCGAAAATTCTCCCGATTGCGGTAGCACTGTGCGCTTTTGGTATGAGCTCTCCTTTCCTCCACGGCGCATCCTCCGCCGCTTCAACCCTTCCTCCTCTTCGCACCGATGGCGTCTTTATCGTCGACACCGATGGCAACCGCGTAAACCTTCGCGGGGTCAATCTCGGCGGCTGGCTGCTGGAGGAGATCTGGATGCTCCCCTTTGAGGACAAGCCGCCGCAGGGAACCGACTTTGAGGAAATCACCTGCCACACCACGTTGTGGCGGACCATCGAGAAGCGCTTCGGGCAGGCCGACATGCTCCGCATCCGCAAGGCATGGCGGGAGAACTGGATCACCAAGGCGGACTTCCAGAACATCAAGAACGCCGGCTTCAATTGTGTCCGCCTCCCGTTTCTCTACGACTCTCTCAACGCTCCCGACGGTCTCTATCCCTGGATCGACCAGGCCCTTGCCTGGGCGCGCGAGGTCGGCATCTACGTGATCATCGACCTCCACGGAGCCCCGGGACGCCAGAGCGGCGAGCACCATACCGGCCACCGCGGTCAGGATCGCATGTTCAAAGATCCGGCCATGGTCGAAAAGACGATCGAGGTGTGGAAGCAGGTCGCCGCGCGCTACAAAGATTACCCCGAAGTGGCCGCCTTCGATCTCCTGAACGAGCCCACCGGCGCTCCCAACGAGGGCACGCTCTACCTCGTCTATGACCGCCTCTACCGGGCCGTCCGGCCGATCGCTCCGGACAAGATCCTCATTGTCGACGACGCCTACCGCGGCATCAAAGGCATGCCGATCCCGAAGATCGTCGGCTGGGAAAACGTTGCTCTCAGCCAGCACGAATACCTCTTCAACGCCAAAAGCACCGAGAATCACGGCGAGAATCTCGAAAGCATGATCAAAAAGCTCCTCGAAGGACGTGCCCTGCGCGATGCGCCGATCTACGTGGGAGAGTTCAATATCGAGCCCCACTCCAGCGCCGAGATGATGAGGAAGTTCATGGATACGTTTGACGCCAACGGCATCTCCTGGACCATCTGGACTTACAAAACCGCCATGCGCGGCGGCGGTGGCGGCATGTGGGGCTGGTTCCGTAGCCCGAAGGAAATCCAGACCATAAACCCCTACAAGGATTCGCTCGATGAGATCCTGAACAAGATCGCCCAGATCCGCACAGAGAATCTCGAAGAGTCCGCCATTGCCGACGCCCTCCGCCTTCCGCCGGTCAAGGACGTGGCGAAACACCCCTGACACACCGTTCAGCAGCAAAAGTCGTTCTCCGCTCGGAGCGGAGGAGTTGGATCGGAGAATCGCCGCGCTCTCTGACCGATCCATTCTCAAAGGCCGGCCTTCACTGGACTGCGGATATGTCAAAGTGCCCTCTCCCGCTCCAGAGGACGTTCACGCATCGTTTCGGCCGCGTACAAACGCCCCGACCTGTAACAGAAGTCAACGTGAGGGGCTCAAGCGAACTTTTGTCCCGACACGGCACCGCTTTGGCCGCCGTCATTCTCAGGGCGCGGAAACCTGATGCTTTCGAAGGGACGGCGTTGCTCTGCTAAGGAAACACCCGCACCATCCCATCAAGCAGAGACTCCGGCACTGTGCATAGCTGAACCCACGGGAACGTGAGACGCGTTCCAACCGGCAGCTCTACGCAAATCGGAGACCGGCTCTGTAGCTACTCGACAAAAACCTGACCGCCCGGGCCCACAGGTTTGCCGGGCTCGGCTTCGACGAGGACGCTGAGCGTGCGGCCGGCATTGCCGGGCGGCAGTTCGACCGTCAGGTCAGTGGGAGCAAATCCGGTCTTCTCCGCCTTCTTCTCGCCGTCGAGCCAGATCTCGGCTTTGCCCGCGAGATTGCGGAACACGATCTTCCCGCCATTGCGCCGCTGATCGGCAAACGGTTGGAAGCTCGTCCGGAAAATCGCGAAGTTACCTCCGGAGAGCGGGCGGATATTTTTTGCACCCGGGGAAAAGGAAACCCAGCTGTTCTGGTCGTTCTCGGGGATTGCCTGATTCGGGTCCGGTCGCTCCTGGCTCGTCGGAGACTGCCGCCACTTGTTGAGCGCGAGGAGCGGACCCTGCACCGGCACAGCCGGGACCTGGGCTACCTCATCGACCTTGAGGCGGATCTCCGCCGGCTCGAGGCCTTCGGCCGTGGCTTTGAAAACGATTTCGCCATGCTCCTTGGTGCTCTGGAGGATAACCTGTGCGAGGCCGTTGAAGAGGCTGCGCTGGTTGCCTTTTTCCGGCTCGTGGGAGTTCGGGTCGCCGTTTCCATGTCCGATGATATCGCCGGGGCCGCTGATCTCGAATTTCACCAGCAAGTTAGCGGTAGGAACGTGGCGGCCCTGGGCATCGAGCGCCTCGACGGTGACCGGAACGGCATCGCGCCCGTCGCCGGCGATCGCCTTGCGGTCCGGCGTGAGCTGGAGCTTCACGGGCTCTCCGGTGGTCTCGACCGCAAAACGGGAGACCTCCTTGCCGTCTTTCCTGCCGACCGCTTCGAGCTTGCCCGGCGCATACGGCACCTGCCATTCGACAAAATCGAAGACGTTGCTCTTCTTTTCGCCGAGGGATTTCCCGTTGAGGAAAAGCTCGACCGCATCGGCATTTGAGATGGCCATGACCTTGATGTCCTGCCCTTCCTTGCCGGGCCAGTTCCAATGCGGGATGAGGTGGAGAATCGGGCGGTCCGTGATGAACTGCGCCTGGCGGATGTAGTAGGCCGCCTTCGGGAAGCCGCAGACATCCATCGTGCCAAAGAACGAGCTCACGCTCGGCCAGCTCAGAGGCGAGGGCTCGCCGCGGTAGTCGAAGCCGGTCCAGATAAATGTGCCGGCGAGGAACGGCCGCGTGGCTATCTTTTTCCAAGACTCGCGCTGCGTGTCGCCCCACGGGGCCTTCTCGGTGTCATAGGAGCCGATGAGATTCCGCTTGTGGTCGGTTTCGTAAACCCCGCGCGTCATGAAGGCCGAGGTATCCTCGGAGCTCGTCAGCGGCTTGTCGGGATACGCCTTGTGGACCGCATCGTAAACGTGGGTCTGGTAATTGAAGCCGACCACATCGACAGCCTGAGCGACGTTGATCGGCTCGAGGAGACCGCCGTTCATCGCTGCCGTCACCGGGCGCGTGGTATCGAGCTGCTTCACCGCATGCGTCATTCGGCGGACCATTTCATAGCCGACCTCGGTTCCCTGCTGGGGCTCTTCGTTGAAGACCGACCAGAGAATGACGCTCGGGTTATTGCGGTCGCGGCGGATGAGCCACTCGAGCTGGCGCATGTATTCCGGCGACGAGTTGAAATTCCGGTTCTCGTTCATCACGAGCATACCCAGGCGGTCGCAGGCTTCGAGAAACTCGGCCGCCGGCGGGTTGTGAGCGCTGCGATAGGCGTTCACGCCCATTTCCTTGAGGCGGCGGATGCGGAAGTCCCAGATCGAGGCAGGCACCGCGACACCGACGCCGGCGTGATCCTGGTGATTGCACGTTCCAAGCAGCTCCAACGGCTTGTCATTGAGGAAAAATCCTTCCTTCGCTGTGAACTTCAACGTGCGGAAACCCGCCGGCGTCGTGACGCTGTCGATCTCCTTCCCGTCGCGAAGGACAACCGTGCGGACGGAATACATATTCGGCTCGTCGGGCGACCAGAGCTTCGGATTTTTCACCGTCATTGCCATGTTCACGACCTTGTGCTCGAGCGCACCAGGATCCGCCTTCGCCCGCACCTCCTCAACCGGCTTGCCAGCTGCATCGAGGAGGGTGGAAACGACTTCCACCGGCGCGCTTTGCTCGCCGGAGTTGTAGAGCGTGACTTCGACCGGGATCTTCCACGTCACCTTGTCCTCCTCCCGAACCGGCAGGGCAAAGACGCCGTCGGTGACGATGTGCACGGGCGGACGCTTTACGAGCCACGTGTGGCGGTACATGCCAGCGCCCTCATACCACCAGCCCTCCTGCGCGTCGGCATCGACACGGACGACGAGGGTATTCAAATCGTCGCCGTAACGGGCGAAGGGGGTGATATCGATGTAGAACGAGGTGTAGCCACACCAGTTGCGGTGGACCACGGTGCCGTTGAGCCAGACCGTGCTGTTGGTGGCGATGCCATCGATCTGGATCTCGAGATGCCTGCCACGATCGGACTCGGGCAGCTTGAAGGTGCGGCGGTACCAGGCGATGCCGCGCGGCCTGTAGCCCTGGGAGAGATTCGCCTCTTTATCGAAGGGACCCTCGACCGCCCAGTCGTGAGGAAGATTGAGCAACCTCCACCCGCTGTCATCAAACGACGGCGATGCGGCTCCGACCGCGTTGCCGGCCTTTGCCGCATTGTAGGAGGCACCGTGCCCCTTGATGACAGGAGCGGGAATGTCTCCAAGGTGAAAGCGCCACCCCTCGTCGAAGGAAAGCCTCTCCCGCCCCGCAGTAGCGGCACCGGGTTTCGTCTCAGCCAGCAAAGGGTCGGCAGCAATCGTGCAAGTCATGGCAGCCAGAAGGAAAGAGAGTCGCGAGAGTTTCATCGAGATCGAAAATGCGGGGGCAAAAGTAAGAAGCATCGTTGATTTTTCCTCTTCTGCCATCCCTTTTCAGGGGAGAGAAGACATTGCCTGATCGGGGGAGAATCGAGAGTCATACCCAGACCGGAAGGGCGGTCTCTGCTAGTTCTTCTTCGGAGGCGTCGTTACCTCGAAACGGGTTTTCGTTCCGCCGATGTTGAGTTCCGCCCATGCCGTCTCGCCATCGCCGCCGCGGGACTTCACACGAACGTAAACCGCATCCCCGCCGATGACGCGCCCGGGCTTGCTGGTCCATTCGCCCGTATAAATACGATACTCTCCGCCCCGGATCTCAACCGGCGCATCTTTGATCTCCCCCGGCATGAGGAGGGGATCTGACTCTATCCAGGCATTTTTCTGGACATCCGTCTTGGGCGCGATGCGGAACCACGCATCCTCCGGAGCCACACCGCCGGGCGGCAGGACGATCCGGTTACTGCGCGTCGGCTTGGCCGCGGCAACCGAGGCCGGCAGGTCCACACCGGCCGGCGGCGGAACCGTCTTAATCTTGATCGATGCCGGCTTGAGCCCGGCAGCTTCCGCCGTCACCTCGACAGTGCCCGGCTGGAACGACGACTGCGCGAGGATGATGAACTGCCCGGCGCGGAGCCCGGCGGGATTCTCGCCAACCAGCTGCCCGGGACCGCTGATGCGGAACGTGACCGGAAGCGTGCTGTCCTCGACGAGATTGCCGTTGGCATCCCGTGCGGAGACAATGATCCGCGAGAGATCCGCGCCGTCGGCGACGATCTCCGGCCGTGCGGTCTCGAGCGAGAGCGCCGTCGCCTCTCCGGCCTTTCTCCACTCGCTGGTGGCGACAACTTTTCCCTGGTGGAGTCCCTCCGCCTTCAGCCCCACGGCTGCCGGATCCACTCCGAAATGGGTCGGCGGATGGTGGAGCGCAAAGCCCTCATCGGGCTTGCGGGTTTCTGTTTTTCCGTAGCCGCTCCCGGTATCCTGCGAAAGGCGGACCTCCTCGCAGTTGCTGAAAACACAGGCCTTCCCGTCATCCACCCGGATCACATGCACCACCGGCTCATCGGTGAGCTCGGACTTGTGCCACCAGTAGCTGTATTTCGGCAGGCGGAAGAGATCGAAGACACCGTGGCGTGCGATGCCGTCGTTGTCGTTGTGGAACGTATTGTAATCGTACATCGCCCACACCGCCATGCCGACATTGTCCGGCGTGAGGTAGGAGGCATTGGTCTGCTCCCAGTGGCGTTTGACCTGCTCATATTCGCGATTTGCATCGTTCCCGACTTTGCGCTCGCCCCTTGCGACCGGAAAGGTATGCCCGGTGTGCTCGATGGTGATGGCGCCGTTGCCGCTCACCTTGCCGTGTTTGAAATCCATTACGGCCGGCACGTTGTCCTGTCCCCTCGCCCGCCCGGGATCCTCCTCCTTGGCGATGGCGACAAGCGACGGGTTCGCCCCGCTGTGGTTGAGGCAGGCATTCCAGATCACGATCGACGCGTGATTGCGATCGCGCCGGATCATGCGGCGGAACGACTCGCGCAGGTTCTCCATCCACTTCTCATTGCCGGCACCCCACCAGGTCGGCCCCTCGGCCAGCGCCAGCATTCCCATCTCATCGAGCATATCGAGAAATTCGGGATCGTGTGGATAGTGCGACAGGCGGACCCAATTGCATCCCATCGCTTTGAGTTGTTCGGCGTCCTCGCGATGAAGTCCGTCGGGAACTGCGTTGCCGATGAACGGCCATGTCTGGTGACGGTTCGCTCCGATCAATTTCAAAGGCTCTCCGTTGAGGAAGAATCCGCGGTCCTTGGTGAACTCAAACCAGCGGAATCCGAATTTGGTCGAAACCCGGTCCTGCTCGGCTCCATTAACGAGGACGATGGAGTTCACGGTGTAGCGGTAGGGATTCGATGGCGACCAGAGCTGCGGATTCATTATCGGCGCGGTCTGTCCGCGGAACGTCGCACCCGCTTGGGCAGGAATTTTCTGCTCCTCATCGAAGGAGGCCACCTTCCTGCCGTCGGCTGCGACGACCTCGGTGCGCACCGTGACAACAACCTCGGAGGACGAATCGTTGCGGACCGAGGTTTCCGCCGCGAGAACCGCCTGGTCCTTGGAAATCTCCGGCAGGGTGAGCCGGATGCCGGCCTCCTTCGCCTCCCAGGGGAAGGTGATGTGCACGGGATCCGTCACGACGAGATCGACGTCGCGGTAGAGCCCCCCGAACTGGATGAAGTCGGTCTTGAGAAAATCCGGCGGGATGTCCGGATTCACCGTGTTATCGACGCGCACCGCGAGCGTGTTTTTCCCCTTCTTCAGAAGATGCGTGATATCGAAGTGAAACGAGTCGTAGCCGCTCACCGCGTATTCGCCGGCACTTTTGCCATTCACCCACACACGGGTTGTCTGCATCGCACCCTGAAAGACCAGGAAGACTTTCTTGCCGGCCCACGCCGCCGGCATCTCGATGGTGCGGCGATACCAGCCGACATTGCGTCCGCGCTCCTTGAAGCCGGCGAGATCGTTCGGGAAAATCTCATGCGTGTGAGGGAGCGAGACCAGATCCCAGTCCGCCATCGCCACATCGTCACCGGTCGGCTCCTTGTCCGGATCTCCGAGGAGAAAATACCATCCCGGGTTGATGCGAACGATCTCACGTGCCTTCAGGAGGGGCATCGAGGACGTGAAGAGACAAAGGAGGACAAGCAGGTATTTCATGATCTTGGTTTGCAAATGGGAGGTTCGGGCTACTTCACCGAGTAGCCGTCGATCCACCACTGTTTCGGCGAGAGGTTGGTCTCAAGCGACGGGTCTCTCCAGCGGGACAGACCGTCGGACCACTTCGTCATGATCTCCTCGTAGGAGTCCGCCGAATAATCGAAGTAAAGAGACTTATCGTAGTTCACCGAAGCCCAGCCACCGACATTCACGCCCTTGTAGGTCCAGACCGCCCAGCTCCATCCGCGCTTCTCGAAGGCCTCGATCAGCGCGCGGGCCGACTCCTCCGTATCCTGAAGCGCCTTGAGCTCGCCGATGAAGACCGGGAAATTCCTGTCTCCGATCTGGGAGGTGATTTCCTTCTCTTCGAAGGCAGCGATACGCTCCTCGACATTCTCGGCCGGGATCTCCTTCACCCGATCCTCGGGATAGTGGTCCGACCAGACCACGTTCTCCCAGTTGTAAGAGCTCCAGTGCCTGAGGGCGGTCCACTCCATGATCAGCATGCGCCGGGAATCCGCGGCACGGATGGCGTCGTAGAATTCGCGCTGTGGAGCATCGCCCGGCGAACCCTCGGGCTCGTTGATCACATCGAAGCCGGCCACGTTTCCATTTCCACGGAAGTGACGTGCGAACGTCTTCCAGAGCTTCGACATTTTCTTGCGGACCTCGCGCCCCTCGTCGGTGTGGCGGGAGATGACGCCGTAGGCCGAGCCAGGCCAGGTGTGGAGATCGAACATGACGTAGATCCCGCGCTTGGCCGCTTCGTTCACGACCCAGTCGAACCGCGAGAAATCAATCTGCCCCTTCTCATTCCGGATCCACTCACCCTTGGCGTTTTGAAGGTTTCTCCAACTGAAGGGCACGCGAATCAGGTTGAACCCGTAGCTCTTGATCACATCGAGATCCTCAGCGGTGAACCAATTGTCGTACCACACCTTCATCAGCTCCGCGGCCTGCTCCTCGCCGAAGCGCGCCTCCAGGCGCTCGATGAGCTTGCGATCATTGGTCTCGGGCTCGCCACACATCCAGCCCTCGGTCACCAGCCATCCGCCGATGTTCACTCCGCGCAACACGACCGTCTCGCCCGCTGGGTTGCGGATTTCGTCGCCGACCGCTTTGAGATAGCGCTCGGGATAGAGATCCTGCGACTGCTTGCCATCAGTTTCCTCTACCTCCGCGATCTCAGCCTTCTTTGGCGTGGGAGTCGGCGTGGCGGAAGCGGGAGTGGCCGCCGGAGCGGAAGCCAGACGCTCCCTCTCCTGCTGCATGGCTGCTTCCGCGCGCTTTACGATATCGGTCGCATCGAGAGGAACCGCGTGCGTCTTCCCGCCATAGGTCGCCGTGAGTCCCTCGCGGGCCACTCCGGTGACCGACAAAACCGAGCCTGCGGGTGCTTTCGCATAGCCGATCCGGCGGCCTTCATCCATGACCGGAAACTCGATTTCGCGAACCAGCGTCACCTCCTTCGGCCAGTTGGCCGGGTTCTCCACCAGCCAGGCGATCGGGTCGGGCTTTTCCACGTCAGCCACAGGCTCCGGCGTTGCGGTCGGCTCGGGAGTTGGCGTCGGGGTGGCTTCAGGTGTTGGAGAGGGGCTCGGCAGTGGTACCGGCGTCGGCGACGGAGAGGGACGCGGGGACAGACTTTCCACCACCCGCTCCCACAGCATCGTCGGAGTGTAGCCCGAAATCCAAAGAACTCCCCCGGCGAGCAACACGGAGACGACAACCGCAATCGGTAAGGTTTTTTTCACAGGAATGGAAAATCAGATGTGGGATCGAACCGCCCGGAGAGTCCGTCTCAGGACCCCTTCGTCACCACGAGTTCCGCATCATCAAACTTCACGGCCGCGCTGCGGTCGGGCGATGCGGATGGCGTCACGAGGATCATTACACGGAGGCTGTCCGTGGGGACCTTGCCCTCGACCGTGATCTTCTGCCATTCGCCACCGGGCGGAAAATCCGCGACCTGGAATTTCTGCGACGCGACCGTCACCTGCCGGCCGTTCTCGGTGCTTTCAAGGATGAGTTCGATACTCTCGGCCGGTGATTTGTCCGAGGGACAGGGATCCACCATCACGCTGACCGAGAAGGCGATTTCATCACCCTTGGCGATGCCCTGCACCTGCTGCCAGATGCCCGATGGCACATTTTCGGAGACGCGCCAATGAGCGTAGCCCAGAAGCGCTCCGCCGGACTTGGTCGGATGCCATGTCGTCTCCCGTCCGAGGTTGTCACCGAAGACGCTCCAGCCCTGAGGCTGCGTCTCCGAAGACCCGGCATCCTCAAACGACGGATTCTCGAGTTCCTGGGCAGAAAGGCAGCCTACGGCCGCCATCACGCAGGCGGCAAATGCGAGGCCGCGCGGGATACGCAGCAGGTGGGATGGATGGATTTTCATAGTATCAGATGTTCAGATCATCACGGGTCGACCCAACCCTTTCTCAGAAGGGGCCACGCGCTCTCGGAACCGGCGTTGTCTTTTGCGAACTCTGTCTGCGGCATCCTGGCCACATGGCCGTCAACATAGCCGACGTTGAGGCTCGCATTTTTTCCGGGATAGTGCGCGTAAGTCGTAGGATTCCAGTTCGGCCAGCAGGTATCGAAGTAGAGGACCGAATCCGAATATTTGTACTGTGGCAACGTGTTCTTGGCATACCACTCGTTGTAGCGGTAGTGCGGCCACCACCAGTCGTTCCAGATCCACTGCTTCTTGTTTTTGGCGGCGGCTGCACAGCGCAGCCCCGGTCCGACCCAGGAAGAATTCGTGGCATTTGTTCCCGTATAGGGCTTTAGAACGCCTTTCATATCCGGGCCGCCATTTCCCCACGCCGGATAGGACATCCAAGGGTATTTCCCGTCGTTGTCATTGGCGAGGTTCTGGGTCGCGACCAGGAGCTGGCGCATCGTGTTCACGCAACCCGTCTGCCAGGCGCCCTGCTGGAAGCGCGAGACGGCAGGAATCATCAACGTCGTGAGAATGGCGATGATCGCAATAACGATCAGCAACTCGATAAGGGTGAAGCCGCCATGGGGGGACGGCGAGAGGCTGTTGGGCCTGAAACGGGGGGAATTCATGAGGTGGAGTTTTGAAATGATAGACTTTCCGGCAGGTGGCGTAACCCCGATTTTGTGCAGTATGGGGGTCCCTCGAAAGTGGGATAGACGACGCGGAACGCCAAGGATCACGCCGCCCTAAACGAATTCCGCCGCAGACCCTCCCCAGGGCCTGCGGCGGATTTTTCATTTGGTCCCCCTCCCCTCACGGTCTCCCAACCGTATTATTAGGGCAGACCAAAGTCTCAAGAATGCGCTGCGGACTTGCGGCGGCGGAAACCGAACAGGACAACTCCGACGCCCAAGCCGACGAGCGCCCAGGTCGAGGGCTCCGGAACGACGCTGAGGTTGCCGGTCGTCTCGCTGAAGGTGAGCGTCTGGCCGCCACTATTGAGCGTCCACTTGTCGTTGTCGCCAGCGCTCGTCCATGTACCGGAGTAGAAACCGGTCGAGGTGAGGCTGGTGAAGTCACCGAGCGAAGATCCCGTGTAGCTGAACAGATTGATGTCCGTGCTGTTCGAGAGAGCTGAGAGGTTGCCGAACTCGAAGACCAGAGCACCGCCAAGCGTCGTCGTGCCGCCGGTCACATTGATTCCGTCAAAGTCGGTTCCGCGGACCGCAATGCCATTGATCTCAAACGTCGCCGTTCCAGCGAGAGTGAGCCCGTTACTGAAGGTTTGGACGCCCGGGCTGTTACCGGGACGGAGATTGCCATTCACCGTCGTGAAACCTCCCACCGTGCCGCTGCCGCCGAGGGTTCCATTGGCGCCCACCGTCACTGCGCTGCTTGCAGAGGTGGAGCCGTTGACGAGAAGCGTGCCCGTGGTCACCGTCGTGGTGCCGGTGTAGGTGTTGTTTGCAGAGAGAGTCCAAGTGCCGGTTCCCTCCTTTATGAGAGAGAGCACAGCGGTGCCATTCCCGTTCGAAATCACACCGATCGTATTGTTGGTCGCTGTCCCATCCAACTGAAGGCGCTTGTTGGTAGTGTTGTTCGAAAAGATCCCCGCGCTGCCAACATTGATCGTCGCGTTTCCGTTCAGGATCACCGGACGATCATTGTTTCCAGCGGAAAGGTCCAATGCTCCTATCGTAACGGAGGCGTTTCCTGAAATGTTTGCACCCCGATTAAAGGTCATTGTCGACGAACCAAGGGAGAAGTTCCCGAGAGTATAGGATGCTTCACCTGTCGTCGCCCTGTTAAGCACGGTCGTACTGAAGCGATTGGAGCCCATATTCAGGTTGTAGGTATTCGAAAGCGATCCGTCTGACGTAGCAAGCTCGAGTGTCACCCCGCTGAAAAACGTCACCGTGCTGTTGGCTCCCAAGCCCGTCTTGCTCGTCACAGCCAACGTGCCGGCATTCAGGATCGTGCCGCCGGTATAGCTGTTGTTGCCGGAAAGAACCATCCGCCCCGCGCCGGATTTCTGGACGATCGAGTTGATCCCTTGGAATTGCCCATTCCGCAAAGAAGCACTGACAACCAAGTCGTCCGCGGCTGCACCATCAGCGACGGTGAAGACCGTTCCTGTCGAGTCGTTGTCTCCCGCCCGCAGGTTGACGATTCCCGCGATGGTCGCCGAGGTGGCGTTGGCCAGCGTGTTAACCGACGTGTTTGTTCCGCTCTGGTCGAAGAAGTCGAAGCCGTTCGAGACCGTCGAGTTCATCGTGCCTCCCGTCATCGTGACGGCCACGCTGGCAAGCGTGAGCGTCGTCCCCGCCGGTGTGTGCGTGAGATTGCCATTATTGATGGTGAGGGCGTTGACCTTCACCCCGGCATTGTAGCCAAACGAGCTGTCTGCCGCGGACACCACGGTCGCGCCGGAGTTGATCGTCAGGTTTCCGCGGATCGCACCGGTCGCCCCGCCGACGTTCAACTGCAGCGTGCCGCCGCTGACTGTCGTCGTTCCGTTGTAAGTGTTCACCGCATTGAAGCTCAGCGTCCCGGCTCCGGATTTTGTAAAGTTGCCGTTGGCGCTCGTGAGCCCCGTGGCGTGCACCACATTGTTGCCGTTGGTATCCACACTGTAGTTCTGCCCCGCGGCCGTGCTGAACCGGCTGGAGAGATCGTTTGTGATTCCTGTGCCATAGCGCAGGTAGCCCCCGCCGAAGCTCAGAGTGCCAGTCGTGCCCAGGGCGTTGGCATTGTTGATCTGGATCGCGCCGCCATTCAGCTGGGTGCCCCCGGTGTAGGTATTGCTGCCGTTGAGGATCAACCAGCTGTTGCCGGTTTTGATGATTCCTCCCGCCGTGAGGCCGTCGGAGAGTATGCCCGATGTCGCATTGTCGCCGATCGTCAACTGCCCGCTGGTGATCGAGAACGTCCTCACCCCGTCAATCGCCATGTTGAGATAGATATTCTGCCAGTTGCCGGTGGAAATCGTCACATTGCCAGCAAGGACGATATCGTTTCCTGTAATCGTGTTGTCTCTGACGTTCGTGGCATTTCCAAACGTCGACGGAATGCTGACATCAGTCACCGTCAGCCCGGCAAGGTCATTGTTGGACCATGAGTTTACCGAGTTATTGAAGAGCAGTGAAATTGTCGAATTGCTCGAAGGTGCATTCACACTCCAATTGGACCCGACGCTCCATTGAGCCGGCGTGCCGGATGAGCCGACACCGGTCCATGTCGATTGAGCCTGCGATTCCTGATGGCTCGCCAAAATGCCGGACGCGAGGAACGTTGCGATGAGAATTTTTTTCATGTCGATGGGGAGGTTTTAGGGGGCTGACTGTGGCTGAAAATGACGGTTTTCGCCTGTCCGCGAATCCCTCTTTCGGGGGATGGGATACGCGATTCCCATGCATTTTTAACTATCTTATTTTCAGCCCGTTATCTTTCAGATCAAGAATCAAAATCAGACCACTGAAAGAGATTTAGCGAAAAATATTTTTGCGGGCATTCGATGGGGGAATCCCACGGCCAGCGGCCCGGTCACGCCGGAGTCAACGGGTTCCGCCGGAAAGCGCTGTAAAAGCTGCAAAATCTGCGTGATCGTGCGATCAGCTTTGGAGCCCGCCCCGCAGGTCGGCCTTCGCCTGATGCGCAAGAAAATCCGCATACGCATCGCGAAGGCCCTCTTCAAGCGTTAAGCGTGGCCGCCACCCCGTCTCGAAGAACCGGGAGCTGTCCATGAGCTTGAGCATCGTGCCATCCGGACGGCTTGCATCCCACACGATTCTTCCCTCAAACCCTGTCACTTTCGCCACCAGCTGGGCAGCTTCGGCAATCGTCACATCGCTGCCATAGCCGATATTCACCCAATCCGGCGGATTTTCCTCCCCAAGCAAGCGCAGGAGTCCGTCGGCAAGGTCGTCGACATGCAGAAATTCCCGCCGCGGGGCGCCGGTGCCCCACACTTTGACCTCACCAGCACCTGCCTCCCGGGCCTCATGAAATCTCCGCAGCAGCGCGGGAAGGACGTGGGAATTTTCCGGATGATAGTTGTCGCCCGGACCGTAGAGGTTACAGGGCATGGCGGAATGAAAAAGCACGCCGTATTGCGCACGGAAAAACTGGCAGAGCTTGAGCCCGGCAATCTTCGCGAGCGCGTAGGCCTCGTTAGTCTTTTCGAGCGGCCTCGTGAGCAGAGCATCCTCCCGGATCGGCTGCGGCGCCTCGCGCGGATAAATGCACGAGCTGCCGAGAAAAAGCAGCCGCCGCGTCCCGTGTTTCCACGCTTCGCGGATCACGTTGAGCTCCATCGCTAGGTTGTCGTGAAGGAACTCCGCCGGATACGTCGCATTCGCATGGATGCCGCCCACGCGCGCCGCCGCGAGGATCACCGTCTCCGGCTTTTCCATGGAAAAAAACTCCGCCACCGCGCCTGCGTCGCACAGGTCGAGCTCGGAGCGGTTCCGGAGCAGGAGGCCACCCACCCCGCGCGCTCGGAGTGCCCGAACGACGGCTGCACCGACCATGCCTCGATGGCCGGCAACGAAGATCCGGCCAGGCGCATTCATCGCGGTCTGGACCCGGTCGGGGAGGCGTGAGCCGTGTTGGCATAAGCCAGCTCGCGGCGCGCGAGCTCCAGATCGGCCTCGGTCATGATGCGGACCAGATCGCGGAACTTCACCTTGGGCTCCCAGTCGATCGCTTTCTTGAGCTTGCTCGCGTCGCCGATGAGGAGATCGACTTCGCTGGGACGTTCATACCGCGCATCGTGGCGGACGTATTCCTTCCAGTCGAGATCGAGAAGACCGAAGCATTCCTCGCAAAACTCCGCCACCGTGTGCGTCTCGCCCGTCGCGCAAACGTAGTCGCCGGGCTCGTCGAGCTGAAGCATGCGCCACATCACCTCAACGTATTCTTTTGCGTAGCCCCAGTCGCGCTTGGCATCGAGGTTGCCGAGATAGAGCTCATCCTGCAGGCCGAGCTTGATGCGCGTTGCCGCTCTCGTGATCTTCCGCGTGACAAATGTCTCCCCGCGCCGCGGGCTTTCGTGGTTGAACAGGATACCGTTCGACGCATGCAGGCCGTAGGATTCGCGGTAGTTCACCGTGAGCCAGTAGGCAAAGACCTTCGCGCAGCCGTACGGAGACCTCGGGTGAAACGGCGTCTCCTCGCGCTGAGGCACTTCGTGGACCTTGCCATACATCTCGGACGACGAAGCCTGATAAAACCGAAGATCCCGCGTCAGCCCGGCCTCCCTCACCGCCTCCAGCAGGCGCACCGTGCTCAGACCGGTGACATCGCCGGTATACTCCGGGATGTCGAACGACACGCGCACGTGGCTCTGCGCCCCGAGGTTGTAGATTTCATCGGGTTTCACGTCGTAGAGAAGCTTCACCATGTTCACAGAATCCGCGAGGTCTCCGTAGTGAAGAAAAAGCCGCACGCCGTTCGTGTGGGGATCGTCATAGAGATGCTCGATCCGCTGGGTGTTGAACGTCGAGGCGCGACGGATGACGCCGTGCACTTCGTAACCTTTCTCCAAAAGCAAATCCGCCAGATAGGAACCGTCCTGACCGGTGATTCCGGTAATGAATGCGCGTTTCATTCTGTCGTTCTATCGCATTTCTTTCTGTCTGTCTTTGCGTTGATGCGCAAATATCTTTTTACAATATGCGCAAATCGATCCATCGATCGCTACCGGGGGCCACGCAGAAACTTGTCGCTGTCGCGCTTCCGTCCATCTCGGACTACGAACTGGAAATTCTTGAGGGACTTCGGGAAATCGCCCGCGAAGAGCGCTGGGAGCTGGTGCCTTTGATCGGAG